>DATDHU010000045.1:0-6205 GCA_036521415.1 Acidimicrobiales bacterium | reverse complement strand
CGGGTAGAGCAGGGTGCTGCCCGTCTCGGAGAGGGACGCTGCCGGCGGCTTCTCGACCCCGTTGGCGGGGATCTTCACGGTCGCCGCCGATGCGGTGACTGTGCCCATGAGGGCTATGGCTGTGGCCGCCACGACTGCTGGGACCACTCGTCTAGCTCGGAGCATCCGAGTCACTAGTTGTTCCTCCTTGTTTGTTGTCGATGGCGTGTTTGTTGTCGATGGTGTGTTTGTTGTCGATTGCGTGGGTGTCTGTTGCGATGGGTTGCCGTGCGTATCAGCAGCGATCGGTGCCGAGCGGGGCGGGCCGTTGGTTACGTCCACTGATGACCGAGGGGTGTGGTCGAGGCTGACCGGGCGGCTCACCCCATGCGCCCGCTGACGTAGTGCTGGGTCCGCTCCTGGGCTGGCCGCTCGAACATGCCCTCGGTCGGTCCGTGCTCGACCAGCTCGCCGTCGTAGAAGAACATGGTGTCGTCCGAGACCCGGCGGGCCTGGCCGAGGTTGTGGGTCACGACGATGAGGGTCAGCGCCGGGGTGAGCTCGCGCAACAGGGCCTCGATGTACTCGGTGGAGATGGGGTCGAGCGCGGATGTGGGCTCGTCCAGCAAGAGCACCTCGGGCCCCACGGCCAAGGCTCGGGCCAGGCAAAGGAGCTGTTGTTGGCCACCGGACAGCCGGAAGGGTGAGTCGCCCAGCCGGTCCTTCACCGCATCCCAGAGGCCGACTTCTCGCAACCGCTGCTCGGCGATCACGTTCAGCTGCTTCCCCTTAGCGATGCGATGGGCCTTCACCCCGGCTACGACGTTGTCCCGGATGGACATGGGGAACGGGTTGGGCCGCTGGAAGAGCATGCCCACCCGGCGACGGAGCGTGAGCAGGTCCTGCCGGGGTGCCCAGATGGATACCTCGTCCAAGGTCGCGTCGCCTTGACGGCCGAACCCGGGCACCTTGTCGTTCATCCGGTTCAAAGTACGGATGAAGGTCGACTTCCCCGATCCCGTCGGCCCGATGAGGGCGGTGATGGTGCCTCGTTGGAAGGTCATGCTGATGTCGGAGAGGATCTGCTTGGTGCCGAACCGCAGATACAGGCCCTCGGTGCACATGATGTCGCTGGGGCGGGCATGATCCGGGTCGAGGGCAGCCAGAACCGGGTCGAGCACCGGCGCCTGATCGGCCGAGACGACAGGTTCGGCCCGGAGACGGGTGCCGGATTCGGCCGATGTTCGTTGCTGGTCGTCGGTCATGCTGCTCTTCCTTTTCAACGGATCACTGCAACGGAACCGTAACGATCGCAAATGAACCAAGTAGGAACGACACGTGACGGCAAGGTGGAATTCAGGCAAACAGTTCGTTTCACTGCGGTCGGTCCTCGGCTCCGTCTCGCCTGGCCGGGACGGGCCGGGCGCCTTCGAGATCGATGCGGAACCCAACGCCTCGAACGGTCACGATGAAGCGGGGATTGGACGGGTCGGGCTCGAGCTTGGCCCGCAGCCGGTGGACATGGGTGTCGAGGGTCCGGCTATCGGACAGCTCGCGGTGGGGCCAGAGCAGGTCGATCAGTTCATCGCGGGTGCGGACCTGGCCCGGCGGTGCCAGCAGCACGTCCAAGAGGTCGAACTCACGTCGGGACAGATGGACCTGCTCGTTTTCCCGGGTGACGCTGCGGCTGGCGAAGTCCACCACCATCGGGCCGAGGCGGACGTCGGCCCGGGCGGTGGTCCTGGACGCTTCGTTCGGAGCGAGCCGTGGGACGGAGGGTGGCTCCGGTCCTGGTCCGAGCGGTGAAACCCGCCGAAGCACGGCTTGGATCCTGGCCACCAGCTCTCGGAGGCGGAACGGCTTGGTCACGTAGTCGGCCGCCCCGAGCTCCAGCCCGAGTACCACGTCGAGCTCGGTGTCGACGGCGCTGACCATGACGATGGGGACGGGAGCGATGGCCCGCATCCGGCGGCACACCTCGATGCCGCTGATGCCCGGGAGGAGCACGTCGAGGAGGACGATGTCGGGGAGGCGGTCGGCGAAGAGGGCCAGGCCTTCGGCTCCGTCGGCGGCCAGGTCGACGTGGTACCCCTCGAGTTGGAGGCCCGACGACATGGCCTCTCGGTAGGACTCCTCGTCCTCGACGACCAGTACACGGACCTGTTCGTCATCCAGCGGCGCACCGGGGCCAGACATGGTGTTGATTTCGACCTCCCGACGGGATCGTAGGGAGAAGAGGTGAACGGAACGCGCGAACAAAGCGACACGATGGTGATCGTTGTGTGAACACTTCGCGACATGTGCTGGTAGCGGCGGGTGTTTGCGTAGAGATTTTGTCTGCCGGGCCGGTGGCCCGGAAGTGCGGCCGGATAGCCTGGGGCCATCGAGGCGATGGGGCTCGCCTATGGAACCGCCGCATACCCGGCTGACAGTCCCTACCCGAAGTTCAAGGAGGACCCCGGGTGGGCGACGAAGGACCAGCGAGCGGACACGGACCTCTCGGGCAGCCCGGTTCTGCCCAGCCACTTCCCGTCGACCCGGATCGACCTGAGACGGCCGAAACATCAGGTGCGCCTCGGGAGCCCTCGCACCAGGGGCCGGACCCGGCGCTGTCGCGAGCGAATCCGAACCGACCCCGTCGGACGCTCCTCCATCCGATGACCCTGGCGGTCATTGCTCTCGGTGGGGCGGCCGGCACGCTCGGTCGCATCGAACTGACCCGCCTCATTCCGCCGACGGCCAACGGGTTCCCGTGGCCGACGTTTACCGCCAACCTGGTCGGCGCCTTCGTTCTCGGCCTGGTGATCGTGCTCCTCTTGGACCGGCTGCCACCCAGCCGCTATGTGCGGCCCCTCATCGGGACCGGCTTCTGCGGTGGCCTGACGACGTTCTCCACCCTGGCCGTCGAGTTCGATCTGCTGGTGAAGTCCGGCCGTCTGCCCCTGGCCATCGGGTATCTGGCCGCCACGCTGGTCGCCGGAATGGCGGCCGTCTGGGCGGGGATGGCCCTGGCCCGTACGGCCGCCTCCGAGAGGGGCGGCAGACCATGAGGCTCCCGGGATCATGAGCCAGGGCCAGCAAAATGAGGCGGAACCAGAAAATGAGACAGAGCCAGAAAATGAGACAGAGCCAGAATGAGACAGAGAGGATGACGGCGATGGAACTCAGCGGATCGGCTCAGCGAATGACCATCTTCATCGGCGAACAGGACAGCCACGGTGGCCACTCGCTGAGCCACGAGATCGTCCGGCGCGCCCACGGGTCGGCCATCGCCGGTGTCACCGTCTTCCGGGGGGTCGAGGGCTACGGGGCCTCGAGCCATCTCCACACCGCCCACATCCTGTCGCTGTCCGACGACCTGCCCATCTGCATCGTCATCGTCGACTCCGTTGCGGCCATCGAACGGTTCGGCGCCCAGCTCGACGACCTCATCGACGGCGGTCTGGTCATCGTGGAGGACGTGACCGTCCTGCGCTACGTCGGTCACGACCGGGGCCAGACGCAGGCATGAGCGCGTGGCTGTGGGTGGCCATCGCGGCGGCCGGCGCCATCGGCGCCCCCCTCCGCTACGTGATCGACGGGGCGGTCAGCGGCCGGGTCCGGAACACGTTCCCGTTCGGGACGTTCGCGGTGAACATCTCGGGCTCGTTCGTGCTCGGGCTCATCACCGGGCTGGTCCTGTACCACGCCTTCCCGGCCAACGGTCGGCTCATCATCGGTGTCGGACTGGTCGGCGCCTACACCACCTTCTCCACCTTCACGTTCGAGACGGCCAGCCTGATCGAGCGGGGCGAGATGCGCCTGGCCGCCTGGAACATCGCCGGGAGCGTCGTCCTGGGGGCCGCCGCGGCTGCGGCCGGGTTGGCCCTGGGCGCCATCTGACCGACCGGGTCAGGCCCGGGTCCGGGGCTGCATGTTCCAGCCGAGGGGTTCAGGGCGTAGGGGCCCGCCCGACCGCGATGTCGCAGCCTGGGAGGGGAGGGAGGCCGTGTCCGCAGCGGACGAGCCCCTACGCCCTGAACCGGTAGCCGATACCTCGAATGGTCAGGATGTGCTGGGGGTGGGCCGGATCGAGCTCGATCTTCTTGCGGACCCGCTTGATGTGGGTGTCGAGCGTCCGGCTGTCGGCCAGCCGCCGATCGCGCCACAGGTGGTCCATGCACTGGGTCCGGGTGACGACGTGACCGGCCTCGGAGACCAGGAGGACCAGAAGGTCGAGCTCCTTTCGCGACAGGTCAACGGGCAGGCCACGGACGGTGACCTCGCGCAGGGCGACGTCGATCTTGACCGGGCCGGATTCGAACAGATTGTCCATCGACCCGGTCGCCGACGGGGTTTCCACCCGCCGGAGCACTGCCCGGACCCGGGCGGTGAGCTCCCGGAGCCGGAACGGCTTGGTGACGTGATCGGCCGCTCCCGCCTCGAGGGAGAGCACGGCATCGATCTCGTCGTCCTTGGCCGCCACCATGATGACCGGAAGGGCCGAGATGGCCTCGATCCGGCGGAACACAGCCATCCCCGACTGGTCGGGCAGGAACATGTCCAGTAGCACGAGTGACGGCCTGGTCACGGTGAGGAGCCGGATGCCCTCGTGCCCGTCGTGGGCCAACACCACCTCGAACCCCTCAGCCTCGAGCCCGGAGGCCAGCATCTCGCGGCTCGAGGCGTCACCGTCGATGACCAGGATCCGGACACCGGCATCGGGAACGCTGGACACCGCCTCGGACGATCGGAGAGCCACGATCACGTCCCCGGGACGAGTCGAGGTGCAACCCGGGGATCGCCCACCGGCCCATGACGGACCGGTCGGCAATCCTCGAGCGGAGGAAGCGCCGTGAGAGGGCGAAGTGCCTGATCCGGTGGGGTCATTACTGAAGACGGTATGGAACGGTGGTGAACGGCAGGCCACCATCGCGTCACCAGTGGGTGAATCCTCGGTTATCTCCCGCTTCGCCGCCTACGCTGCGAGACCGCTCGGCAACGCCCGGCGCGATCATGGTCGTATGGACTCCTCGCTGCTCTCCGTCGACACCACCGGATCGACGGTGATCGACCTGACCGCCGAGCTCCTGCGCTACTGCCGGGACCACGGCGACGGGTTGGTCAATGCCTTCGTTCCCCACGCCACGGCGGGGGTCGCCCTCATGGAGGTGGGGTCGGGTTCAGAGGCCGATCTGGAGGCCGCCCTGGCCCGGCTGCTCCCTCGTGACGACCGGTACCGGCACCGGCACGGGGCCACCGGCCACGGTGCGGACCATCTCCTTCCGGTACTGGTCAGCCCCTCCTTGAACATCCCCGTCCTCGGTGGCCGCCCACTCCTGGGCACCTGGCAGAGCCTGGTCCTGGTGGACACCAATGGCGACAACCCCCGGCGCCAGGTACGGCTGAGCTTCATAGCCGGCTGAGCTGCCGCTGTCCTCGCCGGGGTCCGGACGTCCTGTTCGGTGCAGACTCGATTCAGGAATGGCCGAGCGGTCCCGCGTGTTTCCCTATCGTCAGCGTCATGGTCCGACGTGCGTCGACCACCATCGTCAGGCTTGGATGATGGTTCTCGAGAGCGCGTCGTCCCCTTGTCTCCATCGCTCAGGAACCGACCGAATCAGTGCCCCGCATTCACATCAATCCGAAGGTAAGCGTCAGCGTCGTCTTCGTCGCGGCCATGTTCATGAACATCATGGACATCACCATCGTCAATGTGGCCCTGCCGTCGATCGGGCGGCAGTTCCATGAGACGACCGCCTCCTTGGACTCGATCGCCGTGGGTTACCTGGTCAGCTTGGCCGTCTTCATTCCGGCCGCTGGGTGGCTGGGCGACCGGTTCGGGTCAAAACGGGTGCTCCTTTTTGCCATCGCCGTCTTCACTGGCGCCTCGGTGCTCTGCGGGCTGGCCCAAAGCCTGCCCGAGCTGGTGGCCTTCCGGGTGGTCCAAGGCGTGGGTGGCGGCATGCTCACCCCGGTGGGCATGGCCATGCTGTTCCGAACCTTCCCGCCTGAGGAACGGGTCCGCGCCTCGAGCATCCTGACCGTACCCACCGCCCTGGCCCCGGCCATCGGCCCGGTGATTGGCGGCCTGTTGGTCACCACTCTCTCATGGCGGTGGGTGTTCTTCGTCAACCTCCCCATCGGCATCGTCGCCTTCCTGTTCGGTCTGATCTTCCTGGACGAGCACCGCCAGCCCCATCCCGGCCGGTTCGACATCCCCGGCTTCATCCTGTCCGGGGTCGGG
>DATDHU010000044.1:0-14738 GCA_036521415.1 Acidimicrobiales bacterium | reverse complement strand
GCACTGGGCTGCTTCCGAACAGGCCAGGGACCCGATCTTCTTGATTCCGACCTGCTTGGCGTAGGTGACAGCGGCTTGCTCGCCCTCGATGGCCGTGACCCCTTGCGGGAAGAACATGGGGTCGGAGTCCCAGTCCAATGTGTAGATGTTGCCTCCGAGGACGGGAATCTTGTGTTGGTCAAGGTAGCTGGCATAACCGGAGTTGAGTGACCCTTCCTGATTGGCCACGAAAGCAACCACATGGTCTTGTTGGACCATCTCTTGCACGTCGGAAACGGCCAAGGCTTGGTTGTTCTGATCGTCGTCGACGATGAGCTTGACCGGATGACCGTTGATGCCCCCGTGGGCGTCCACCCACTTGGCCCAGGCCTTGATGGGGGCAGAACCCGGCGCGTTGATGGAGGACCCAGCCCCGGGCATGGTGTAGGTGCCGACGTTGCCGATCACGATCGGGGCGCCCGATGGGCTCGGAGCCGCTTGCGCTGCAGGCACGGCTACCCCGACAGCGGCCAGCACCAGGGAGACCGCGGTGGCAACAGCCAGGGCGATCCGCCCACTGCGACCATTGGTGCGTTGCTTCCAAGCACGATCCTTGCGCAACAGACCATCGTTCATCAGGCCCCCCTGGATTTGCATTTCCCCTGTGTTCCCACTCTGCAGACCGACGACTTCGCCGATGCAGATCGCGGCAATGTAACTTGATCTGACACTAATGTCAAGCGAAATCTCGACCCGGATCGATGCCCTATGGGCCCGTCCGGAACCGGTCGAGCTCGGTGGCGTGGCCGAGTCTCCGGTGTGGGTCGGGCGGGATGCCTTTCGCCTGCGAACAGCCTAGGGACCGTTGCCCCTGTCTGTCGACACCCTGAGAGAAGTCAACAATGTTGGCCAGGTCAGATAGCCGTTTCGAGCTGAGGACCAGTCGACCCCCCCGACGGAGAGCCCGGGTTCGACACCGGTCGATCGAATCGCTCGAGGAGCGGCGGCCCCGAACTGGACCCGAGGGCGACGCCGGACACCACCCGTCGACCTGGCCCGGGGCCATGCCGGCGTGCCCTGCCAATGCTCGGAGTGCGCTAAGTTTCTGACAAGGATGTCGGGCCAGTCGCGCACTGCGCTCGGGCCAGGCCGCATGGCGACGGAGGGGGGAACTGATGCGACCGTCGCCGGGAAAGGAGAGCGAATGCCCCGTATCCAACCGATCCCGTTCGAGGATCTTTCCGAGGACACTCGGTGTCGGATCGAGGCGGGCACGGCCACCGGGATGTACACCACGCCCGTACCGTTGCAGATCCTGGCCCACAGCCCCCTGGCCGTACGGGCTCTCGACGAGGGCTACAAGGCTCATTTCCGCACCGGCTCCCTGGAGCCACGGCTGCAGGAGCTCCTCCGCCTCCGAAGCTCGCAGTTGAACGCCTGCCAGCCCTGCTCGGCCTCCCGCAAGGAGGATTCGGTGAACGAACAGGACGTGGCCTGCCTGGACGACCCCGAGGAAGGCCGGTACACCCGGCGGGAAGTGCTGGCGCTGCGTTTTCTCGATCTGTTCGTCACCGATCATCACGCCATCACCGACGACACCTTCGCCCAGCTGGGGCAGGAATTCACCACCGAACAGGTCGTCGAGCTGGGTTGGCTATGCGCCCAATCCCTGGGTGTCCACCGGTTGATGCACACCCTCGACGTGCTCGGCATCGAGCCGCCGGTGCTTCATTGACGGAGGGCGGTTGTGCCATTTCGGGCCATGGACCATCCTGGGCCCCTGAGCGATAGCAGGAGAACACGACGTGGAGACACAGGCAGCGATACTCAGCGAGCGCAACACACCGTGGCACGTCGAGACCATCGAGCTCGACCCGCCCAAGGAGATGGAGGTGCTCGTCGAGCTGCACGCCTCAGGTCTGTGCCACTCCGACGAGCACATCGTGACCGGGGACATGCCGTTCGGACTGCCCTGCGTCGGTGGGCACGAAGGGGCGGGCGTCGTCTTGTCCGTGGGCAGCCATGTCTCCTGGTTGGTCCCTGGTGATCATGTGGTGTTCGGCTTCGTACCCTCGTGTGGCCGGTGCCCGTCCTGCTCCACCGGTCATCAGAACCTGTGCGACCTGGGACGGCACATGTACCGAGGGCGCCAGATCTTCGACGGCACCTCGCGTCACCACTTCAACGGTGAAGATCTCGCTCTGGCCTGCCTGTTGGGTACCTTCGCCCACCACACCGTGGTCAACGAGGCCAGCTGCATCAAGATCGATCCCGGCTACCCCCTGGACAAGGCGTGCCTGCTCGGATGTGGCTTCGTGACCGGCTGGGGGTCGGCCGTCTATGCCGCAGACGTCCGTCCCGGCGACGCCGTCGTGGTCGCCGGCGTCGGTGGCATCGGCGCCGCCGCCATCCAGGGAGCAAAGTTGGCCGGAGCCAAGACCATCGTGGCCATCGAGCCGGTGCCGGAGAAAAAGGAGACGGCGTTGCGTCTGGGGGCCAATGCGGTGGCCGGATCCTGGGAAGAGGCTCCGGCAGTGGTGGCCGAAGCGACGTGGCATCGAGGGGCGGACAAGTTCATCTGCGCCATGGGTGTCGGTGACGGCCACCTGATCGCCCAGGCCCTGGCCATGACGGCCAAACGCGGCCGGGTCGTGGTCACCAACATCCATCCGGCGGCGGAGACGTCGATCAGCATCGGCCTCATGGACCTCACGCTGAACCAGAAGCAGGTGGTCGGGTCCATCTATGGGTCGGCCAACCCACGCGCCGACATCCCCATGGTGCTCGATCTATGGGGCCGGGGTCAGGTCGATCTCGACGTCATGGTCACGCGTACGTATCCACTCGAGGGCGTCAACGACGGCTATGACGACCTTCGTGCGGGCAAGAACGTCCGCGGCGTTCTCGTCTATCGCTAGGCGATGGCGCCGGACCTGTCAGTGGAACGAACGGCGTTGGTGATCAGCGAGTGCCAGCGGGGAATTCTCGACCCGGAGTTGACCATCGTGCCCAGCCTGGCTCAACAAGCCGCTGCTCGGGGTACGGTTGCCCGCATCGCCGTTCTGGCTGCAGCCTTCCGCCGGGCGGACCGGCCCGTGGTGTACTGCACCATTGCCCACCGACCCGACTTCGCCGGTGTCCTGCCCAACTCGCTATTGGGCTCCATGACCCTCAAGCATCGTCGTATGGTCGTGGGTACGGATGATGTCGATATTCCCGTCCCCATCGCCCCCCAGCCAACCGATTTCGTGAGCAGCCGGGCCACCGGCATCACCGCCTTTTACGGTACGGATCTCGATGCCACCCTCCGGCTCCAGTCCATCACCACCGTGGTCATCTGCGGCGTCTCCACCGATATTGCCTTGCCGGGCATGGCCCTCGAAGCGGTCAATCGCGGGTACCGGGTGGTCATGGCCGAAGACGCCACTGCGGGAACCTCGGCCGCCTCCCACGCCTTCATGACCACCAACGTCCTGGCCGCCCTGGCCCAGATCCGCACAGTCGACGAAGTGGTGGCGGCGCTGGCCGACGAGCAGGCTCCCCACCCGTCCGACTAGGGCTGCGGTCTTTCCTCAATCAGGAACGAGAAAGTCGGCGGATCCGATAATGGCCGCCGCGCCCGTCTGTCGAGCACACGTGAGCTCAACGGTAACCAGAAGGCCCTCCGCTTGTCGCTCCTCCTGGGTGATCGTGCCCGAACAGGTGAGGACGTCATCGGGCCATACCTGCTCGCGAAAGCGAACGTGGAAGCGCCTGACGTTCTCGGCCCCGAGCCAATCGGTGGCAAAGGTGGCCAGCAGGGCGGCCTGATGCATGCCCTGCGAGAACACCGAAGGGAACCCGGCACCGGTGGCGAAGGGCTCGTCGTAGTGCATCGGGTTGAAGTCCCCCGACGCTCCGGCGTACCGCACGAAGTCGGCCCGGCTCACGGGGCCGAAGACCCGAGGCTCGGGATTCCGATTGAGTCCGGTACCGGTTTCGCTCACGCTGGTTCTCTCTCCGGGGCGGCGGCCGTCTCCACCACGGTCATGCGCTGCTCGGCCACCAGGGTTCCCCCTTCGTCGCGAAACTCGGTCACCATGACGGCGAAGCGCATGGTCCCACCCCGCCGGCCCGCCTTCTCATAGCGGTCTGCGATCCGGGTTTCAACCGAAAGGACCTGGCCGCATCGCGGCGGTGGTCCGTGAAAGATGTACTCCTGTTCGCCGTGGAGCAGGCGCTTGCGGTCGAACCCGACATCAGGGCGAGAGCCAACGGGTGTCCAGTGGGCCACGGAGACCAGGAACGTGGGTGGCACCACGGCGTCGGTGGCCTGGTACGCCGGATTGTCGGACTGCATGGCCCGAGCGAACTCGCGAACCTTGCCCCGCTCGATGGGGAACTCGAACGGCATCAGCCGTTGAGGAGCTTGTCGGCCCGCTGGGCGAAGTCGGACGAACTGAGCGACTTGCCGTCGGGCTTGTCCCGGCTGGTGGAGCGGATGCTCACGTCCCAGTCCCCCGCTTGGGCCCGGAGGGCACCAACGGTGCACTCCTCTTTGGGGATGTGGGTGAACGGGTCGTACTGCCAGAGGCGCATGGCATTGAGATGGGTGATCTTGTTGATCTCCTCATCGGGCAGCGTGTGCAGGTACTTCATGACCAGTTCGGGGGCCTGGGGCCACGTCGAGTCCGAGTGGGGATAGTCGCATTCCCAGGTGATGTTGTCGATGTTCAGGTGGTGTCGATTTTCGATCCCGACGGCATCGTCGATGAAACAGGTGATGATGCGCTCGTTGAACAGTTGCGACGGGAGCATGTCCCCGAAGTCCTGATCGGTCCACGCCTTGTGGTGCTGGTAGGTGTAATCGATCCGCTCCAGGAAGTAGGGGATCCAGCCGATCCCACCTTCGGACAGGGCAAAGTGGAGGTCAGGGAACTTGCGAAGCACCCGGCTCCACACCAGGTCGGCGGCGGCTTGGACGATGTTGATGGGTGACAACGTCATGAGCACGTCGATGGGGGCGTCATCGGCGGTGACCACGAGCTGCGAGGAGCTCCCGATGTGCAGGCACACCACCGTGCCCTCCTCGCTACAGGCGCGCCAGAACGGGTCCCAGTAGTCGCTGTGGAAACTGGGCAGGCCGAGCTTGGCCGGATTCTCCGAGAAGGTGAAGGCATGACAACCCATGGCCGCCACCCGGTGGACCTCGTCGGCCAGGGCCTCGGCGTCCCACAACAGGGGCAGGGCCAAGGGGATGAACCTCCCCGGGTACGTCCCGCACCACTCTTCGATGTGCCAGTCGTTGTAGGCCCGCACCATGGCCTTGGCCTGATCGCGGTCCTGGGTGCGCATGAAGAGCTGGCCGCAGAACTGGGGAAACGAGGGAAAGCACATCGACCCCAGAACGCCGTTGGCGTTCATGTCCTTGACCCGGGCATGGATGTCGTAACAACCGGGCCGGATCTCCTCCAGGGCCGTGGGTTCGAAGCCGTACTCTTCCGGCGGCCTGCCGGCGACGGCGTTGAGGCCGATGTTGGGCAGCTCGACCCCCTCGTACAGCCAGACGTCGCTTCCATCGTCTTTGTGGACGAATCGCGGCGTGGCGGCGGCGTACTTTTTCGGCACACGACCTTCGAAGAGGTGTGCCGGTTCGACAACGTGGTCATCCACGCTCACCAGGATCATGTCCTCGACACGCATGTGTGCCCTCCCCATCCTAGTCAAATGTGACGCTACAGTCAGACTAGTGGCCCACTGTCACCCCTCGCCATTCGCATGTAGCCCTGCAGTTCGGTCGTTATGTTGTGACAGCGTTGTCAGACTAGATCGGATCGATCTATGCTTCGGCTCCGGAGCGCGACTGAACTGAAGGAGGCTTGATTCGGTGGCTGGACGAATGGAAGGCAAGGTCGCGCTGATATCGGGCTCGACCAGAGGCATCGGCCGATCGATCGCCGAGCTGTTCGCCGCCCAGGGGGCCAAGATCGCCGTCACCGGCCGGACCGTCGAAAAAGGCGAGAAGGTCGTGGCCCGCATTCGGGCCGAGGGTGGCGACGCCGAGTTCTTCCGGTTGGACATCTTCGACGAAGGCAGCGTCGAGTCGGTGGTCGAGGCGGTGGTCGAACGCTTCGGGTCGCTGACCACACTGGTCAACAACGCCGCCCCCACCACCGAGGTCTCGACCACCGTCAAGTCCCTGGTCGACTACACCACCGAGGAGTGGAACACCATCCTGGGGGGCACCTTGACCGGCAACGTCTTTTGGCCGACCAAATATGCATGGCCGCACCTGGTGACGGCGGACGGCGCGGCCATCCTGAACATCTCCTCGGGCCAATCGTTGCAGGGCTTCACCGGCTTCAGCGCCTATGCCGCGGCCAAGGGGGGGGTCAACAGCGTGACCCGCGTCCTGGCCGTCGAAGGGGCACCGCACGGCATCCGCTGCAATTGCATCGTGGTGGGCCGGGTGGTGAGCGGCCGCGGCGACACCGGCGTGGGTGTGGGCGAGGGCAATGGTGGGCGCTTGACTCGACTGGGCAACCCCATGGACATCGCCTACAGCGCCCTGTGGCTGACGTCCGATGAATCCGCCTTCGTCACCGGCGACCTGATCCTGGCTGACGGGGGCTTCGGCATCAACGGCGACGCCCTGATGGCAGGCAGCTGACCTAAACGTTGCCGTTTCCCTGGGCTCGAACGGTTGGGCCCCTCTCTCACCCATAGATAGGAGGACCACCCACACATGTCACAGCTTCTCCAAGGCAAGGTTGCACTGGTCACCGGGGCCGGCCACGGCATCGGTCGTGGCCATGCCCTCGAGCTGGCCAAGCACGGAGCCGCCGTCGTGGTCAACGACCTGGGCACGTCGGTCCGCGGTGAGGGAACCGGGCGGGATGCCGAGAAGGTCGTCGACATCATCACGGGGCGGGGCGGAACGGCGGTGGCCGACTTCGGAGATGTGAGCGATGAGGCCGATGCCGAAGCCATGGTGCAGCGGGCCATCGATCAGTTCGGGCGGCTCGACGTGTTGGTCAACAACGCCGGCATCGTCCGTGACCGTGCCGTGTGGAACATGAGCACGGAGGACTTCGATCTCGTCATGCGAGTCCATGTGCGGGGTACCTGGCTCACTAGCCGAGCCGGGGCCCGCCACTGGCGCGAGCAGGCCAAGGCCGGTGGCACCGGTTCTGTCTTCGGGCGCATCATCAACACCACCTCGGGCGCCGGCCTGGTCGGCAACTTCGGCCAGACCAACTACGCCGCGGCCAAAGCAGCCATCGTGGGGATGACGCTGACCCTCAGCCTCGAGCTGGCCAACATCGGGGTCACCGCCAACGTCATCGGGCCCGGTGGCCTGACCCGGATCTCAGCCACCATGCCCGGCGCGGCAGCGCCCATCGAGGCCGACGAGCGACCCGACGACGAGTTCGACCCCAAGGACCCCACCCTGGCCAGCCCGGTCGTGGCCTGGTTGGCCAGCGACGAGGCCGGATACGTGAGCGGGCAGGTGATCCGGGCCATGGGCGAGAACTTGCACCTCATGGGGGGTTGGACCGAGGACAGGACCATCTCGAACGGCGGTACCCGCTGGGACGCAACCAAGCTCGGTGGCCAGCTGGCCACCGATGTGTTCCGGACCAGAGCACCCGGCCTGCGCCTGGGTGGCTGAATGCAGTTCAACCTGTTGATGCCCATGAGAGCGGTGAAGCACTACGACCGCTGGATCGGCGATGGCCACCTCTCCGACGTGGCCCTGCTGGCCGAGGAGGCGGGGTTTGCCGGTGTGGCCATGACCGATCACCCGTTTCCAGACGATGCCTGGCTGGCCGAGGGCGGCCACCACTCCTTTGATCCCTTCGTGGCCCTGTCGTTCATGGCCGCGGCCACCGATCGGGTCCGGCTCTTGACCTTCGTCCTGGTCGCCGGCTACCGGAACCCTTATGTCACAGCCAAGGCTCTGGCCAGCCTGGACAAATTGTCGGGTGGCCGGGTCATTGCCGGCATGGCCGCCGGATACCTGAGCGCCGAATTCGAGGTCCTAGGGGCCGAGTGGGAAGGCCGGGGCCCTCGGTTCGACGCGGCCATCGATGCCATGCGGGCGGCGTGGACGGGTGAAACGGTCGACATCTCGGGAGACTTCGCCGCCCGCGGTCACACCCAGCTGCCCCGACCGGGACAGACCAACGGACCGCCCATTTGGATCGGCGGCAACAGCAAGCGGGCGCGCCGCCGCGCCGCCGAGCACGGTGACGGCTGGATACCCCTGGGTCAGCCCGCGGCCATGGCCACGATCACCCGCACCCCTCCGCTGGAGACGGTCGATCACCTGGCAACGCTGGTGGCCGATGTGCAACAGGAAGGCGCCGCGGCCGGCCGCCAACCACTGGAGATCTGCTTCGCCCCCTTCGGCGACCGCTCCGAACCGGCGGCCTGGGCCGAACAGGTCCGACGCGACCTCGGCGCCTACGAGGACGCCGGCGTGACCTGGCTCACCCTCGAGCCCCACGCCCGCACGTTGGAGGACTTGCGACAGGCCGTGAGCATCCTGGCCGACCAGGTCATCGGATCCTGAGGTGGTTCGACGACCTGTGGCCGGGAGGCCTCAATTGCCGGTGAACTTGGGCGGCCGGCCCTCGGCGAAGGACCGAACTCCCTCGAGGCGATCCTCGGTGGTGGAGATCAACGCGGTGGCGGCCCGCTCCTCCTCGAAGGACGTGGCCATGTCAACAGAAAGCGAACGGCGGTACAACCGCTTGGTCAGGCCCAGGGAGCGCGTGGGGCCCTCGGCCAGGCGACGGGCAAGGTCCATGGCCGTGGGCAGGACGTCGGCACCGGCGACGGCCCGATTGACCACACCCCAGTCGCTCAGCACCTCTGACGTCACCGGTTCACTGAGCAGGGCGAGCTCGTTGAGCCGGTGAAACGGGATGATCCGGGGCAGGAAGTAGGGATCACCGGCGTGCGGGACCATGCCCCGCCTGGAAAAGACATGTGTCCAGCGGGCCTCACGATCGGCCACGACCAGATCAGCCAACAGGGCCAGCATCCATCCCGCTCCGGCCACCGTCCCATTGACCGCACTGATCACCGGCCGTTCCACTTCCCACAGGGCCTGGAAGAGACCCCTGAAGTCCTCGGTGACATACCGGTAGTCGAGCGGGCTGCGCTGGGACCCACCGCCGTCGGCCCCCACGTCGGCTCCGGTACAGAAGTCTCGACCGGTACCGGTGATGACGATGGCCCGCACATCGCCGTCGCTCGTGGCCCCCTGGAAGAAGGTCCGGAGGGCGATGGCGGTCTCCCGATCGATGGCGTTGCGCCGCGCCGGGCGCTGCAGGCGGACAACGGCCACGCTGCCCTCCCGGTCAATGTGCAGGTCCTCGTCAGAGCTCACTTCGACCACGGCCCTGACTCGTGCTGACAGTGGTGTCAGAGATGGGCAAATGGTCTTCCATGGACGGCAGTATAACGACGGCAACTTTTCCGACACCATTGCCAGACGAAGGGAACTGATCGTGCCCACGGTATCGACTCGCGCACAGTTGTTCATCGGCGGACAATGGGTCAGCCCCCACGCCACCGGGACCATCGAGGTGGTGTGCCCGGGTACCGAGGAGCCCATGGCCGAAGTGCCGAGTGCCGACCCGGCCGACATCGACCGGGCCGTGGCTGCGGCACGTGATGCATTCGACAACGGCCCATGGCCACAGCTCACGGCAGTGGAGCGCGCCGAGGCGATCGCCCGGCTGTCGGCGGCCATCTCGGAACGGGCCGGCACCTTCGCCGACGTCATCTCGTCCGAGATCGGTTCTCCTCGTGCCTGGTCGCTTCACGGGCAGGTCTCCATTGCCACCGCCGTCCTCGATTCCTACACGCGCTTCGGCCCCGACTATCTGTGGGAGACGACGAGGGCGGGGATGGGCCGACATGATGTTCGCGTTCGCCAGCTCCCCGTCGGTGTGGTCGCCGCCATCGTGCCGTGGAACGCACCGCTGTTCATCGCCGCTCTGAAGCTCGGTCCTGCCCTGGCCGCCGGCTGCACCGTGGTCCTGAAACCGGCGCCGGAGTCGGCCCTCGACAGTTTTGTCCTGGCCGAGGCCGTGCTCGAAGCCGGGCTCCCTCCCGGCGTCGTCAATATCGTTCCTGCCGGCTCGGGGGGAAGCGAGCACCTGGTCAGGCAGGCCGGCGTGGACAAGGTGAGCTTTACCGGGTCAACGGCGGTGGGACGGCGGATCGGGGAGCTTTGTGGCGCTGACGTCCGTCGATGCACGCTCGAGCTGGGAGGGAAGTCGGCCGCCATCCTGCTCGACGACGTCGATCTCTCGGAGCGGACCGTCCGTCAGCTGGTCACCGCGGCGATGGCCAACAATGGACAGGTGTGTGCGGCCCAGACCCGGATACTCAGTCCACGGTCTCGGTACGGCGAGGTGGTCGACGCCCTGGCCGGCGCCGTCGGTGCACTGCGCGTGGGTGACCCCTTCGACGAGGCCACCGACGTCGGCCCCGTGGCCACCAGCCGCCAGCGGGACCGGGTGGAAGGATACCTGCAGACCGGCCGGAGCGAGGGGGCTCATGTAGTGGTCGGCGGGGGGCGGCCCGCTCATATGGATCGGGGCTGGTACGTCGAGCCCACCGTGTTCGCCGATGCCCACAACGAGATGACCATCGCCCAAGAGGAGATCTTCGGCCCCGTCGCCGTGGTCATCCCCTATGACGGCGACGACGAAGCCGTGTTCCTGGCCAATCAGTCCGACTATGGGCTCACCGGTACCGTCTGGACCACAGACATCGAACGGGGAGCTGACGTTGCCGGCCGGGTCCGGGCCGGGGTGCTGGCCATCAACTCGCCCGCTCCCATGGACCTCGGCGCCCCATTCGGCGGCTTCAAGCTCTCGGGCATCGGTCGGGAGTGTGGTCCCGAGGCCATCCAGGACTATACGGAGTACCAGTCCATCCTGGTCCCCCGCCACTGAGCCATCCGACAGAGGCGTGGGCGACGAGTTGCGCCATGCCTATAGGTGACGTTACCGTCAGATTATGCGGTACACTGCCTCATCATCGCCACACCGGTGGGGTGCTCGTCGTGACTGCACACCGATGAGCGGGGAGACGAGGGTCAACATGGAACTCGAAGGAACGATCGTGGGCGTGGGCGTCCCCGCAGGCGGCGTGCGGTGACCTCCCCCATGCGACGCGATGAGTCCGATGGCGTTCTGACCATCACCATCGATCGGGACGACAAGCTCAACGCCGTCTCCGAGGACATGCTCGATGTGCTGCGGAGCGCGGTGGCCGAGCTGGGCGACCGCCAGGATCTCCGGGTATTGGTGATCACGGCCGAGGGCCGCTACTTCACGGCCGGGATCGACGTGGGCCGGTTCGTGAACAAGAAGATCGGATCCGGTGTCGCCTCCCGGCGGGACTACCGCCGGGTGCATCTGCTCCTGGACGAGATCGAGACCATGGAGAAGCCGGTGGTGCTGGCGGCGCAGGGTCCCTGCCTGGGGTTCGGCGTCGAGTTGGGTATTTCCTGCGACTTCCGCCTGGCCTCGGACCGGGCCACGTTCGCCCTCCCCGAGATCGTCACCCTGGGCGTGCTCCCGGGATCAGGTGGCATCAGCAGGCTGACCCGGCTGATCGGTCCCCATTGGACGCGGTGGCTGGCCATGGCGGCCCAGTCGGTCGACGCCCAGCAGGCCGTCAGCATCGGCCTGGTCCATCAGGTCATCCCCGAAGCCGACTTTCCCCAGGCGGTGCAGGCCTTCGCCCATTCGCTCAGCCGATTGTCGCCCGAGGCTCTGGGGCTGGCCAAGGTGGGCATCAACGCCGCCGCCACCGCCGACCGCGGCACCGCACGCGATATGGACCGAATGGCCAACACGCTGCTGTTCCAGACCGAGGAGCATCGCCAGGCCATGGCCAAGTTCACGTCACGCGGGAAGTCGAAGAAGTCATAGCCATCGCCGGAGGAAACAGATGACGCCACCCACATACCGGATGCTCCCCGAGGTGACCCGTGACTCGGAGGCATTCTGGACCGGAGGGTCGGAGGGCCAGCTGCGCATCTACCGGTGCCGGGCCTGTCAGCATTGGTTTCATCCCCCAGTCGGGGTGTGCTTTCGCTGCCGAAGCCGTGAGGTCGGTCCTGAGGCGGCGTCGGGCCGGGCCACGGTGGCCGCATTCACCATCAACCAGCATCCCTGGTTCGAGGGCTTCCCTCCCCCCTACGTCGTGGCCATGGTCGAGCTGGACGACGAGCCCGGCGTGCGCTTGACCACCAACGTCATCGATTGTCCCGTCGATGAGGTGACCGTCGGCCTGCCCGTCGAGGTCGTGTTCGAGGAACGAGACGACGTCTGGATCCCGTTGTTCCGACCGGTGGCGTCATGACCTTCGTCGACGGCCGGTCGGTCATCACCGGCATCGGCCAGTCCCAGATCGGGCGCCGGATCGATCGCACCGGCATCGACCTGGGCATCGAGGCCAGCCTTCGCGCCATCGAGCACGCCGGACTGGAGCCCGACGACATCGACGGGGTGGCCAGCTATCCCGGCCCGGTGATGGCCGAGGCCGGGTTTCTGGGCGCCGCCACTCACGACATCCGCGACGCGCTGGGTCTTCGGACCACCTGGCATCTCAGTGGGGTGGAGACGCCGGGCCAGATCGGGACGCTCCTGGACGCCTGCGCCGCAGTGGCCACCGGACGGGCCACGCACGTCCTGTGCTTCCGGGCGGTGTGGGAGGCAACGGCTCAGGCTGCCGGCCGGGCCCAGGCCCTCACGTCACAGTCCATCCGCGCCAGCGGGCACGGCGAATGGCGCCTTCCCTTCGGCGCCGCCTCGGCGGCCAACTGGATCAGCATGTACGCCCAGCGGTACATGCACGATTTCGGGTTGACCCGGGAGCAGCTGGGACAGATCCCCCTCAACGGGCGCCGAAACGCGGCCCGGAACCCGAACGCCATCTACCGCGAGCCCATGACCCTCGACGACTACCTGTCGGCGCGGATCATCTCCTGGCCCTTCGGCCTGTACGACTGCGACGTTCCCTGCGACGGGGCCACCGCCATCATCGTCTCCCGACGGGAGGCAGCGGGCAACCTGGCCCATACCCCCATCGCCGTCGAGGCGGCCGGGTCGGCCATGTACGAACGCCACACCTGGGACCAACGCAACGACCTCACGACCATGGCCGCCCACGACGTGGCCCACCACATGTGGGAGCAGACCAACCTGTCTCCCGCCGATGTGGACATGGCCCAGCTGTACGACGGGTTCAGCTACCTGACCACCCAGTGGATCGAAGCCCTGGGGTTCTGCCCCCACGGCGCAGTGGGCAAGTTCCTCGACGACACCGAGCACTATGGCTTCGACGGGGACCTACCCATCAACACCTACGGCGGCCAGTTGTCCGCCGGCCGCCTCCATGGCTACGGGTTCCTCCATGAGGCCTGCCTGCAATTGTGGGGCGAGGCCGGTGACCGCCAAGTGGGCCACGAGCCGGAGATCGCCGCCGTCGGCGTTGGCGGTGGCCCCGAAGCCGGTTGCCTGTTGTTGCGCCTGCCCAGCTGAGGTCACCTCTCTCTATGAAAAGGTGACGTCGGCCTCGGCGCGGGCCTGCCCGTCGGGGCCGACCACGGCAAGCTGGGCCGCATCACCACTGGGCCGACCAGTGATCAGGGTGGGGTCGCCGGAGAAGACGGGACGAAGAAACCGGTACCCCAGGGTGGTAACCGGCCGGCTCCGTTCACGGGCGACGGCCAGACCGGCCATGGCCATGGCCAGAAGGGGCCCGTGCACGACGAGACCGGGATAACGCTCGACTCCGGTGGCATAGGGATGGTCGTAGTGGATGCGGTGCGAGTTGGCGGTGAGGGCGCTGAACCGGAAGAGCGTCACCGGGCCGGCCGAGAAGGGCTCCTGCCAGGCTGCGTCGGACGATGGTGGACCGGTGGGTCGATCGGTTGCCCTGGAAACCGTTGGGGTCACCGCGCCCGACCGGTACATCAGGTCCTGCTCATCGACAAGGGCCACCGTGCCCCCCTGTTCGATCTGGTGACGGACGGTCACCAACAGCATCGTCCCGCTGCGGCCCTGCTTCACCGTGCGATCGACGACTTCGCTGTGCCGGATGGCCGCCTCCCCCGTGACCAGACCGGCGTAGTGACGGAGGCGGCCACCGACGAACATGCGAGTTCGCTCGGGGATGGGTGGAAGGGCCGGTCCCACCAGGGGATGACCGTCAGGGCCCAGATCGCCGGTCGGTGGCCAGTGCAGGAAGTACAACCAGTGCCATAGGGGTGGCAGCACGGGGGATGCCGGAGGATCCTGATCGAAGAGGGCAGACAGGGCTCGCACGGGGCCGGGGTCCATGGCGTCGTGGCCCGACACCGGCAGGGGATGCCAATCGGCCAGCCAGTCGTCGAATGGGTCGGCGCCGTCCATCAGCCAGGGGCAGTGGACAGTGCCGCCAACCGGAGGCGGGTCATCTCGACCGTGCGCATGGGGTAGGTGGCGGCAACCCGCTCGGGCACCTGTCCGCCGGCCACCAGGAGATCGGCCAGCCGGCTGTTGATGAGCGTCATGACCACGCAGGCCACGAGCTCGTACCAGTCCACGTCATCGACATCGGCGCCCCCAAGCTCGTGATATCGGGCGATGATGCCGGCCCGATCGGGTACCCCATCCAGGCGGTCCAGGCCCTGGGCCTCGCACAGGAAGTCCTCGAACATCAGCCACCATCCGAGATCGATGCCCGGTGGGCCCAACGTTGCCCCT
>DATDHU010000043.1:0-9466 GCA_036521415.1 Acidimicrobiales bacterium | reverse complement strand
CCGGGCCCTCCCGCCCGGCATCGAGGTGGTAACCGGAACCGAGGGTCTCGCCCACGTCGCCACGGTGGCCGAGGTGGCCGTCAACGGGGTGGTCGGCTTTGCCGGGCTGACCGTGACCCTGGCCGCCCTCAACGCCGGGCGTCGGTTGGCCCTGGCCAACAAGGAGTCGATCATCGCCGGTGCGCCGGTCGTGCGCCAGGCCCGGCAGGTGCCCGGGGCCGAGATCATCCCAGTGGACTCCGAGCACTGTGCCCTGCACCAGTGCCTCCGGTCCGGGGGCGCCGCCGAGGTGGCCCGCTTGCTGGTCACCGCGTCGGGTGGCCCGTTCCGGGGCCGGACCCGGGACGAGCTGGCCGCAGTCCGGGTGGAAGAGGCTCTGGCTCACCCGACGTGGTCGATGGGCCCGAAGATCACGGTGGACTCCTCGACGCTCATGAACAAAGGGCTCGAGGTCATCGAGGCCCATGAGCTCTTCGACATCCCCTTCGACCGGATCGACGTCGTGGTCCACCCGCAGTCCATCATCCACTCCATGGTGGAATACAGCGACGGCGCGGTCATGGCCCAGCTGTCCCTCCCGGACATGCGGCTCCCCATCGGGTATGCCCTGGCCTACCCGGAACGGCTGCCCGTGCCCTTCGGCTCCATCGACTGGAAGGCGCTGTCGCTGCTCGAGTTCGAGGAGCCCGACCGGTCCGTGTTCCCCTGCCTCGACCTGGCCTACCGGGCCGGCCGCCAGGGGGAGCTGGCCCCGGCCTGGCTGAACGCGGCCAACGAGGTGGCCGTGGCCGCCTTCCTCGATGGTCGCATCGGTTGGTCGGCCATTGCCGACGTCGCCCTCGGTACCCTCGACGCATACGAGGGCCCCGAATCAGGCAGCCTCACGGTGGACGACGTGCTGGAGGCCGATGCCAGCGCGCGCCGAACGGCCGACCGCGTGGTGGCCGGGCGGGAACAGGCGGCGTGAGCACAACCTCGGACGCGCCACCGCGGGCGCAGCAATCGACCACCCCGCCCCTTCCCCCGACCCCCCCGCTCGACGACTGGGGGACCGGCGGCCGCGGCGAGGGCGGCCTTCCCGAACGGGTGAAGTCGCCCCGGCGGTCTGCTCTCGAGCTCCTGGCTGTCGTGGCCGTCATCGTGGCCCTGGCCATTCTCACCGGCGCCGCCGACCTGTTGATCGTGATCGTCGCCATCCTGGTCATGGTCATGGTCCACGAGTTGGGCCACCTGTTGGCGGCCAAGCGGGGCGGCATGAAGGTGACCCAGTACTTCGTGGGCTTCGGCCCCAGGCTGTGGTCGATCCGACGAGGGGAGACCGAGTACGGGATCAAGGCCATCCCCGCCGGCGGCTACGTGAAGATCCCCGGGATGACCAACCTCGAGGAGGTCGACCCCGAGGACGAACCCCGCGCCTACCGCAACCAGCCGTTCCGGTACCGCCTCCTGGTGGCGGTGGCCGGCTCGGCCATGCATTTCATCATGGCCTTCCTCCTGTTGTGGGGGCTGTTGGCCTTCGTGGGCGTGGCCAACAACAACCAGACCCAGATCGCAGGCTTCACCCCTCTCACCGGGACGGCCAGCCCGGCCCGGGCCGGCGGCATCCAGGCAGGCGACGTCGTCGTCTCGGTCAACGGGAAGCAAGTCGGGGGCAACGTCGAGGTCCTGGTCCGGGCGATCAAGGACAGCCCCGGCCGGCCCGTGTCGCTGGTCGTCGACCGGGGTGGCCGCCAGGTCGATCTGACCGTGACCCCGGCCGACGGGCACACAGTGCACGAGGCGGGAGCGCCGGCCTCGAGCGGAACCGCCCCCGACGGTGTGATCGGCGTGAACCTCGGAAACCCGACAGCCACCACCAACCCCGTTCGTGCCGTGGGCACCTCGGCGGTCGATCTGGGCCGGGTCACCTGGCAGTCAGTGCTCGGTGTCGTGCACATCTTCTCGCCCAGTCAGGTGGCCAGCCGGTTCGACCAGGCCACCAGCGCCCAGGCGGCCAACCAGGCCACCGCAAACGGGACCCGAGTCCAGTCGATCGTCGGCGTCGTCCGAACGGCCGACCAGGCGGCCCAGTCCGGGATCGGGAACCTGTTGCTGGTCCTCATCACCATCAACATCTTCTTCGGCGTCTTCAACCTGTTCCCCATGCTCCCGCTGGACGGCGGCCACGTGGTCATCGCCATCTACGAGAAGATCCGTACCCGGCGAGGCGGCCCCATGTACCACGCCGACGTGGCCAAGATGATGCCCTTCGCCTACGTGCTGTTGGCCTTCTTGGCCGTGCTGGTGGTCACGGCGCTGGTGGTGGACCTGGCCCACCCCATGGCCAACCCGTTCGGCTGAATCCTGATTGGCGCGCCTTCGCTGAAGCGGTCTTCGCCGTCTCCAGCGGCCCCACCCGGACTGCCCGCTCAAGGAGCCGAGGGCGAAGGGTGCAGCAGCCACTCCATCGTGGCCACCAGGTGCGACCGGTCCCGGGCGGGCAGCACCCAGCTGGTGGCCAGTAGCCGCGCCATGATGTCCACCACCTGGTGGGCGCTCAGCGCGCCCGCGACCACCGGAGGGGCGGAAGCCAACTCCTCTTCCAGGTGGCCGAGGAGCATCGCCTCCACCGACGGCGACATGGTCCGCAGATAGTCGATGACAAAGCCGGGCTCCGACTCGGTGAGCTCCCGGGCCGGGTGGTCGTTGATGTACCCGACGGCGTAGTCGAGCAGGACCCGTGACCGCTCGGGACCGGAGGCGGCCTCTGCCAGCGCCTTCTCCAGCCCCTCGGAGAAGTGTTGCCAGTCGTAGGCGGCCACGCCGTCCAGCAGCTGCTCCTTGGTGGCAAAGTACCGGTACAGCGTGGTGCGCGACACCTCGGCCGCATCGCTGACCTCGGCCATCGTCAGATACCGGACGCCCCGGCGGCAGACGACGCGTAGCGCAGCCTGCAGGATGCGCTCCTCGGTGCCGGTCATGGTCCCTGCCGCCCACGGCTGGCCCGGTGACTGCTGGCCCCGTGACCGCTGGCCGCGTGACCGCTGGACCCGTGACGAGTGGCCCGGTGCGGCTGGCCAACAATTCTCACGAGGTTGGTATACATGTACTCTTTCTTCGAGGTTGATACATATGGGACGAATATGTACGGTTTGTCATATCCAGGGTATCCAGGGTACCCAGTTGTTCCCGAGCCAGTGAGCGATAACAGGAGGTCCGCCATGGACGCCGACGCGAAGACCACCGACGCGGAGCACAACCCGTTCGAGGCGATGGACGCCTTGGCCGGCGACACCCGAGACCCCTACCCGGAGTTCGCCGAGAAGCGGAAGCACGACCCGGTATGGCGCGGCACGCTGATGGACCACTCCAATGTGCCGCCCGAGTTCATCCCCGACGAGGAGTGGGCCGTCTTCCGGTACGAGGACGTCTCCCGGGTGTTCCGAGACCCGAAGCACTTCAGCTCCGAGGGGTACAACGAGACGATCGGCCTGGTCATGGGGCCGACCATCCTGGGCATGATGGGCACGCCGCACCGCGAGCATCGCAACCTGGTGGCCAATGCGTTCAAGGAGCGGTCCCTCCAGCGATGGGAGCCCGAGTTCATCGCCCCGGTCTGCCACCAGCTCATCGACGAGGTGATCGAGGAGGGTCACGCTGACCTGGTCCGGGCGCTTACCTTCGAGTTCCCGGTGCGGGTCATCGTCAGGATCCTCGGGCTGCCCGCCGAGGACCTCGATATGTTCAAGCGCCTCTCGATGCAGCTCATCGGCATCGCCGGCAACATGGAGACCGGATTCAACGCCTCGCTGGCCCTGCAGGAGTACTTCCAGGCCCAGATCGACGCCCGTCGGTCGAAGCCGACCGATGACGTGATCAACGACCTGGTGACCGCCGAGGTGGACGGGGAGAAGCTGACCGACGAGGCCATCGTCTCCTTTCTCCGCCTCTTGTTGCCCGCCGGCGTCGAGACCACCTACCGGTCGTCGGGAAACCTGTTGTATCTCCTGCTCACCCATCCCGAGCAGCTGGCAGCCGTTCGCCGGGACCGGTCACTCGTACCCCAGGCCATCGAGGAGGGACTCCGGCGTGAGACCCCACTGACCAACGTGGCCCGGTTCGCCACGTCCGACGTCGAGATGGGGGGCAAGGTCATCCCCGAGGGGGCCACCGTCGGGGTGTGCATGGGATCGGCCAACCATGACGAGACCCGGTGGGACAACGCCGAAGCCTTCGACATCTTCCGCCCGCCCATCCCCCATATCTCCTTCGCCGCCGGACCCCATGTGTGCTTGGGGATGCACCTGGCCCGGTTGGAGACCCGGGTGGCCCTCAACGTCGTCCTCGACCGGTTGGCTGATATCACACTCGACCGGGACGACGGCGATCCCCACATCCGCGGGATGATCTTCCGCTCTCCGACAAGCCTTCCCGTCGCCTTTCGCGCCGCATAGGCGGCCCTTGCAGAGCGGGCGGACCCTCCGGTCGGCCGGAGGCGTGCGGGCCGGCATGCACGCGGGACGCGCCGGGTGGCTGTGCCCAAGTCCGGGCCCCGGACGCCGGTAGCATGAGCACATGGGACGAACCGCCTGGACCATGACCGAGCGTCGCCCGACCCGGCAGATCCACGTTGGCTCGGTGGTCGTCGGTGGCGGTGCTCCGGTGACGGTGCAGTCGATGACGACCACCAAGACGGCCGATGCTGAAGGAACGCTCACCCAGATCTACGCCCTGGCCGCGGCCGGGGCCGACATCGTGCGGTGTACGTGTAACGAGGAGGCGGCAGCCGAGGGCCTGGCCCGGATCATCCCCCGTTCCCCGGTGCCCATCATCGCCGACATCCACTTCCACCACGAGATGGCCCTGGCCGCGCTCGAAGCCGGCGTGCAGGGTCTCCGCCTCAACCCCGGGAACCTCCGCAAGGCCCACGAGATCAAGCAGGTCGCCGCGGAGGCCAAGGACCGCGGCGTCCCCATCCGGATCGGCGTGAACGCCGGGTCGCTCCACCCCGACCTGTACAAGAAGTTCGGCGGGGCGACCCCCGAGGCGCTGGTGGAGTCGGCCCGCATGGAGCTGGCCTACTTCGCCGAGGTCGGCTTCGAGGACGTGAAGATCTCGGTCAAGGCCTCCTCGGTCCCCCTGATGATCGAGTCCTACCGGTTGGCGTCGGAGACGTTCGATCATCCGCTCCACCTGGGCGTGACCGAGGCGGGGCCGCCACCGGCCGGATTGCTGAAGGGCACTGCGGGGATCGCCACGTTGCTGGCCGAGGGGATCGGCGACACCATCCGCTACTCGCTCACCGCCGATCCGGTCGAAGAGGCGAGGGCCGGGCGCCAACTCCTCGAGGCATTGGGACTCCGTGAGCGCAAGGGCCTCGATCTCATCGCCTGTCCGAGCTGCGGCCGGGCCGAGATCGACGTCATCGCCGTGGCCAAGGCAGCCCAGGAGGCCCTGGAGAACCGCAACCTCCCCATCCAGGTGGCCGTCATGGGCTGTGTGGTGAACGGCCCGGGCGAGGCCCGAGAGGCCGACCTTGGCATCGCCGCTGGCAAGCGACGAGGACACCTGTTCATCAAGGGCAAGATCATCCGCGTCGTCCCCGAGGACGAGATGGTCTCGGCTCTGGTGGCCGAGGCCGAGCAGTTGGTGGCCCAAGGGGTCGAGGCGCGGCTGGCCCACGCGGACGCCGGTGCCGAGGCCGAGGCGGAGGCCGACCGTCGCGCCCTGCTCGAGGCCAAGGGAACCGACGCCAACGCGTCGGAGACCAAGGTGGACCTCATCCGGAAGAAATACGGCGACGAAGGTTGATCGGCCGCCCTCCGACGAGGGCACACAAAGCGGGCCCAGCACGCGGTGGCGGTAGGCTCGCCGACCATGCGCATGTCACGGCTCCTGCTCCGTACCCTCCGCCAGGCGCCGGCCGACGCCGAGGTGGCCAGCCATCAGCTGCTGGTCCGGGGCGGCTACATCCGACGGCTCGCCTCGGGCGTGTACTCCTTCATGCCCCTTGGGCTCAGGGTGCTCCACAAGTTGGAGCAGGTCATCAGGGAGGAGCTCGATCGGGCGCGATGCCAGGAGGTCCTCCTCCCCGCACTGCACCCCCTGGAGCTGTGGGAGCAGAGCGGACGGGCTGCGTTCTTCGGCACCGATGCCTTGCCCGCCTTCACCGTCGAGGGTCGGGGCGGCACCTTCGTGCTCGGTCCCACCCACGAGGAGGTGGCGACCACAACCGTGGGCGCAGAGGTCGACTCCTATCGGCAGCTGCCCCTCACCATCTACCAGATCCAGGTCAAATTCCGCGACGAGGCACGGCCCCGGTTCGGGCTGCTTCGCACCCGCGAGCTGATCATGTGCGACGCCTACTCCTTCGACGTGGACAAGAAGGCCATGCAGGCTTCGTACCAGGTCGTCTATGACGCCTACGTTCGGATCTTCGAGCGGCTCGGTCTGAACGCCACCCCGGTCGAAGCGGAGTCGGGGGCGATCGGTGGGGACGTCAACCACGAGTTCATGGTTCCCTCTGCTGTGGGCGAGGACTTCTTCGTGCGCTGCCCCTCGTGCCAGTACGCAGCCAATGTCGAGGCGGCCGAGCGGGGCCCCGGCCTCGGGGCCGGCGATCAGACCCTGCCCGACCTCGCGGCTGACCAGCAGACCCAGCCAGCCGACCTCCCGCCCATGGCCGAGCACCACACCCCCGGCCGCACCAGCGTGGAGGGGGTGGTCGAGTACTTTGCCGACCGCCACGTCGCCGCCGGGGACGTCTTGAAGAGCCTCGCCGTCCTGGACGACACCGGTGCCCCCGCCGTCCTCCTCGTTCCTGGGGACCGCGAGGCGCGCCTCCCGTCGGGCTGGCGGCTGTTCGAAGCAGCCGACTTCGCTGCCCACCCCGGCCTGGTGAAGGGGTTCCTCGGCCCGATGGGCCATCAGGGCGACGGCGTTTCGGTGGTCGCCGACCTCGGAATCCACCGGCCCGGCAGCTGGATCACCGGCGCCAATCGGGCCGACCACCACGCCTCCGGGGTCGTGTTGGGCCGGGACTTCGCCGTCGACCGGTGGGGATCCTTCGTCGAGGTGACCACCGGGGATCCCTGCCCCCGGTGCGGGGAGCCGGTGGACCTGGTGCGCTCGGTGGAGGCCGGCCACACCTTTCAGCTGGGGACCAAGTACTCCGATGTCATGCCTGGCGCCACCGTGGTCGACGAGGGCGGCGCCGAGGTGCCCTTCGCCATGGGTTGTTACGGCATGGGGGTCAGCCGGCTGCTGGCCGTCGTGGCCGAGGAGTTCCACGACGACAAGGGCCTGGCCTGGCCGGCTGTGGTCGCGCCCTTCGATGTCCACCTCCTGGCTCTGGGGGCGGGCCGGTCGCCCGAGGTGGCCGAGGAGGCCGACCGGCTCTACCGGGAGCTGTCCGACGCCGGTGCGGCCGTGCTCTACGACGACCGCGACGTGTCGCCGGGGGTCAAGTTCGCCGACGCCGACCTCTTGGGCCTGCCCGTACACGTGGTGGTCGGGTCGAAGGGCCTGGCCCGCGGCGTGGTCGAGTGGCGCACCCGCTCGACGGGTGCCGAGCGGGACGTCGCCGTCGACGGCGTCCTCGACCAGCTCGGACTGCGTCCGCGCGGTATGGACTGAGCGGTCAGTGACGGAGTACCCGGTCAGCACGCAAACGGCCCAGATCGAGCGGCGAAGAGGGCCCGAATCAGCTCCGACCAGGGAGACAGAAAACGGGCGGTCCTGATATACTGTACCCCTGCCGTTCGGTTGAAGTGGAGTGACGCTGCAAAAGGCGTGGGCGGACAGCCCACGCTTTTGTTTTCCGTGGATCTTCCCTCCGACCTGCAGGCATGGACCAGACAATGACGAACTTACCGACCCGAAGAGAGGAGAGACACAGATGGCTGAAGAACTGTTCGCTCTCCTCGCGCCGGTGCTGGCCGATTCCGCTCTGGAGCTGATCGACGTCGAGGTCCGGTCGGGTGTGGTGCTTGTCACCGTCGACCGGGAGGGCGGGGTGGACCTGGATGCCCTCACCCAGGCTAATCGTGCGGTCTCGACCCTCCTCGACGAGCACGACCCCTTGCCCGGGCACTACACCCTCGAGGTCTCGAGCCCCGGCGTCGAGCGGACCCTGCGGACCCCGGCCCATTTCGCCCGCGCCATCGGGGAGAAGGTCAGCGTCAAGACGCGCCCCCAGGTCGAGGGTGACCGTCGCCTGACCGGGACACTGGTGGCCTCCGACGACGAGGGCCTGGTGCTGCGGGTCGAGGACGACCCGACCGGAGATCGCCGGCTGGGCTACACCGACATCGACCGGGCCCGGACGATCTTCGAATGGGGCCCCGCCCCGCGCTCCACCGGTGGGGCCAAGAACACACCGAAAGCCAAGGCCAAGAACAGCCCGAAGCACAAGGCTGCCGGATCCACGCAGAAGAGGAAGCAGGTCACCACGCCATGAGCAAGACGAACTTCGAGTTTCTCGATGCCCTCGGCCAGATTGCTCGCGACAAGGGGATCTCGGTCGAGGCACTGCTCGACGCCCTGGCCAACGCTCTGGTGGCGGCCTACAAGCGCACCCCGGAAGCGGCCGAGGAGGCAGTGGTCACCATCGATCCCGAGTCGGGCGAGATCCGCGTCTACGGACAGGAGCTCGACGAGGACGGCAACGTCACCAGGGAGTGGGACGATACGCCGGACGACTTCGGGCGGATCGCGGCCCAGACGGCCAAACAGGTCATCCTCCAGCGCATCCGCGAAGTGGAGCGGGACCTCAAGTACGAGGAGTATGCCGGCCGCGAGGGCGACATCGTCACCGGGATCGTCCAGCAGACCGACAACCGCTACACCCTCCTCGATCTGGGGAAGGTGGAGGCATTGCTGCCCCAGGCCGAGCAGGTCTCCTATGAGCGCTACGAGCACGGCGCCCGGCTGAAGGCCTACATCGTCGAGGTCCGCAAGACGACCAAGGGACCCCAGATCGTGGTCAGCCGGAGCCATCCCGGCCTGATCAAGCGGCTCTTCGAGCTCGAAGTCCCCGAGATCTCCTCGGGTGCGGTGGAGATCAAGGCGGCGGCCCGGGAGCCCGGGCACCGGACCAAGATCGCCGTATGGTCCAACGACCCCAACGTCGACCCCGTGGGCGCCTGCGTCGGCGCCCGGGGATCCCGCGTCCGCATGGTTACCAACGAGCTCCGGGGCGAGCGGGTCGATGTGGTCCCTTACTCCGACGATCCCATCGAGCTGATCCAGAGCGCTCTGGCCCCGGCCCGGGTCCGCGAGGTCCGCCTGGACGACGAGACCGGGACGGCCACGGTCATCGTCAGCGACTACCAGTTGTCCCTGGCCATCGGGAAGGAAGGGCAGAACGCCCGCCTGGCCGCCCGGCTCACCGGTTGGCGCATCGACATCAAGAGCGAGACCCAGCTGGCCGAAGAGGAAGCCGGCTACGGCGGCGAGGAGTGGGCCCAGGGCGAGTGGGTCCAAAACG
>DATDHU010000042.1:0-7733 GCA_036521415.1 Acidimicrobiales bacterium | reverse complement strand
CGGTCGCTTGCCGGCCCGGACGGTCGGCGCCGAGACCGGGGGCGGTGTAGGCATGTTCGAGATCCCTCCGTTCCAGAACCGGGGCGCGGCCCACGGCGCCGGGGTCACCGAGCGAGCCGTCCTGGACGACCAGGGCGGGCTCGGTGCGGGCCAGGATGGAACCGACCTCGCGGGGTCCAAGCCGGGTGCTGATCCCGGTAGCCACGCCGCCGGCCAGGGCAATGGCGGCGTAGGAGATGGCGTAGTCGATCGACGAGCGCAGGTAGAGGGCGACCACATCGCCGGGCCGCACACCGCGCTCGACCATGGAGGCGGCCAGTCCGTCGGCAGCCCGTCGCCAGGCCGAGAAGGTCAACCGCTCTCCGCCATCCACGTAGGCCTCGCGTTCACCGTGTTGCCCGGCAGCGGCGTCCAACACCTCGTCCACCGTGGCAAATATCCCGCTCAGGGGTGGGGTGGCGGTGGCCACCGTTACTGGGCCGCCGGAAGGTCGATCAGCCTGGCCATGTGCTGTTGCTTGTTCTCGAGGACCCGGTCGAGGACGTGCGCCCGCTTCAAGAACAGGTGAGCGTCGTGTTCGAAGGTGTAGCCCATGCCCCCGTGAATCTGAATATTGAGGGCGGCATTGCCGATGCCGGCCTGGCTGGCCACGACCTTGGCCGCCGCCGAGTGGAACTCCAGGTCGGGGCGATCCTCGTCGATGGCCAAGGCGGCAAACATCACTTGCGAGGTGGCGGCCTCGGCTCGCATGGCCATGTCGGCGCAGCGGTGCTTGATGGCCTGATTGACGCCGATGGGCTTGCCGAATTGCTCCCGGGTCTTCCCGAATTCGGACGCCACGTCGCGCGTCGCCTCGCCGATGCCGGCGAGCATGGCTGCCGTGAGCATGGTCCCCCGCTCGAAGATATGGTCGGTGGTACCGGAGGTATGCACGAGGACCGGTGCCTGCTCGACCTGGATGCGTCCGAGCGACACGGCAGGATCGATGCATGGCAGTTGCTCGGGCCGCCCCAGGGCCTCGATAGCCATCAACGCCGAACCATCCCGGGTCACGACAACGACATGCGAGCCATCAACGGCGTCCAATAGGTCGAAGCTGCCGCTGACCACGTCACCCACGTCGAACTGGGCTCCTCGAGGCTGGGCCAGACCAACAGTGATCTCACCGGCGAGGATGGCTGCGGCCAGTTCCTCCGCTCCCCCGGCTAGGGCCACGCGCGCAGCCAGGGTGCAGGCCAGAAAGGGGCCGGGAGCCAAGTGTCGCCCGATCTCGCGGAAGAGCAATGCCTCTTCGGCCATCCCGTAGCCAACGCCGCCCCGTCCATCGGGCACGCTGAGCCCGAACCACCCGAGCGCGCCGAACCGGGCCCACTGGCCATGGCCGATCGCCGATGTCCGACGGCGGGCGTCGCCTTGATCGTCGTCCATCGTTTTGGCCAACAGAGCGGCCGCCACCGACGAGATCTCCTGTTGCTCTGGTGTGGGAAGAAGGTCCATGCCCGCCGCTTCGTCGTCCAGCCGGTCAGCGCGGCAGCCCGAGCACGCGCTCGCCGATGATGTTCCGTTGTACCTCCGATGTGCCGCCGGCTATCGAAAGGGAGTACGAGTACAAATAGTGACCGGACCACCCGTCGGGCGCCCATCGGGAAACGAAATGCAACCCGTCATCGCCCAGGATCTCGAAAGCCAGATGGTAGATCCGCTGGGCCAGCTCGGAGTAGTAGAGCTTGATGATCGAGCCTTCCGGTCCGGGCGACCCCTGATGAGCGCTGCGTGATATGGCTGCATAGGTCATGGCCCGAAGAGCGGCGACCTCGGCTCGCCCCGTGGCCAACCGGCGAGCGAGCTCGTCGTCGGCGATGGCCGGGCGACGTCCATCGGGTCCGGTGCGCCACCGCGCCGCCTCGATCAGGTCCTCCACCGTTCTGGCCAGCCGCACCTGGCTCAAGGTGAACGCCGTCCCTCGTTCGAACGCCAGCGTGGACATGGCCACCCCCCACCCCTCGTTCAGCCCACCGACGATGTTGGTCATAGGGATGCGGACCTCGTCGTAGAAGACCTCGCAAAACTCTCGATCTCCATCCATCGTCTCGATGGGTCGCACTTCGATGCCGGGGGCGTGCATATCGCAGATCACCCAGGTGATCCCCTTGTGCTTGGGCGCGCTCGGGTCCGATCGCACCAGCAGCTCTTGCCAGTCGGCCACATCGGCGAAGCTCGTCCAGATCTTTTGGCCCGAGATCACCAGCTCGTCACCGTCGACATCGGCCCGGGTCGAGAGCGACGCCAGATCCGATCCGGCGCCGGGCTCGGAGAAGCCCTGGCACCAGACCACGTCGCCGCGCAGGATCGGCGGTAGATGAAACGACTTCTGCTCTTCGGTAGACCGAGCCATCAGCGTCGGCCCGGCATGGTTGAGGCCCACGAAGCAGGCGTCGATGCCGGGCAGGCCAAGGGCCCCGTACTCCTCGTACCAAATGAGCTGTTGGGTCAGCGAGGCACCGCGCCCGGCGTACTCGGTCGGCCACGAGATTCCGGCCCAACCGCCTTCCCACTGCGTCCGTTGCCAGGCCAGGTCGTACTCCCGCAGGGCCCGCCGGTCGTGGGGGCGCTGCTCGGTGGGGGCGTGCTCTCGTAACCACGTTCGCACTTGGTCTCGAAAATGAACATCATCGTCAGAGAATTGGAGGTCCAAGGTACAACAATCCCTGTCTACGGGTTCTAGGTAGTGACACGTTCGTCAGAGTATAGCTCGCCCCCTCGACTTGCGGCGGCTGTGCCAAACAACGTTTTCTATATCCAATACGATGTTGCAACGCTCCGACCTGGAGTGAACGAGGAGACCGCCGTGCCAACGCTGAACGACGAGGAACAAGCCATCCTCGATGTGATCGCCAGATTCGTGGACAAGGAGGTACGGCCGGTCGTCCACGACCTCGAGCAGGCCAACACCTATCCGGACCGGCTCATCGAGCACATGAAGGACATGGGCGTGTTCGGGTTGGCCATTCCCGAGCCCTACGGGGACTTCGGGGTCTCCACTGCCTGCTACGCCGGGGTGACCGAGGAGCTGGCTCGGGGTTGGATGAGCCTGGCCGGGGCGTTTGGCGGGCACTCGGTGGTGTCCAAGCTCCTGTTGCGCTTCGGCACCCCCGAGCAACGGGAACGGTACCTGCCCTCGATGGCCACCGGGGAACTGCGAGCCACCATGGCCCTGACCGAACCGGATGGAGGGTCCGACCTCCAGGCCATCCGGACGGTGGCCCGGAGAGTCGACGGGGGCTACGTGGTCAACGGGACCAAGACGTGGATCAGCAACGCTCGCAGGTCCGGTCTGGTCGCCCTGTTGTGCAAGACCGACCCCGAGGCCGAGCCGGCCCACAAGGGGGTCAGCATCATCCTGGTCGAGAAGGTCCCGGGCTTCGAGGTCTCCCGGGACCTACCCAAGCTGGGCTACAAGGGCGTCGAGAGTTGTGAGCTCAGCTTCACCGATTGCTTCGTTGCCGGCGAGCCCGTCCTCGGGGGCGACGAGGGTCGCGGCTTCTCGCAGATGATGGCCGGTTTGGAGGTCGGGCGCATCCAGGTGGCAGCCCGAGCTATCGGTGTGGCCCGGGCCGCCTTCGACGACGCCCTGGCCTACGCCCAGCAACGCCAGACGTTCGGGAAGCCCATCTGGGAACACCAATCAATCGGAAACTACCTGGCCGATATGGCCACCTCCATCACCGCCGCCCACCAGCTCAACCTCCTGGCCGCCGAGCGGGTCGACGTCGGACTGCGCGCCGACATGGAGGCGGGCATGGCCAAACTGTTCGCATCGGAGATGGCGGCCAAGGTGACCCTCGACGCCATCCGGATCCACGGGGGCTACGGCTACTCCACCGAGTTCGACGTCGAGCGCTATTTCCGCGATGCGCCGCTCATGATCGTGGGCGAGGGCACCAACGAGATCCAACGGAACGTCATTGCCAAACAACTGGTGCAGCGGGGCGGACTTGGCGCGTAGGAGCCAGACGATGGCCACCACCGACGAACGTGAACACCCGCAGTCCAGCCGTCGTCGCCGTCCCCAGCTGAGCGACGAGGCGGCGAGCCACGTCCGAGAGCTCATCATCAGCGGACAGCTCCGGCCCGGAGAGTTCATTCGACAGGAGAAGATCGCCGAGGATCTCGACCTGAGCGCCACTCCAGTCCGTGAGGCGCTCCTCGCCCTTCGGGGAGAGGGGTTCGTACTGCTCAGGCCCCGACGAGGTTTCGTGGTGGCTCCCCTGGACGGCAGCGACATCCGGGACCTGTTCACGGCCCAGGCCCTCATCGCCGGGGAGCTGGCGGCCCAAGCCGCCCTTCGCCTCTCCGACGAGGGGCTGGATGAGCTGGGCCAACTGGACAGCGACCTCAATGTCGCCGCCGCCGCCGGCGACGCCGATCGGGTCGAAGAGTTGAACCACGCCTTCCACCGGCTGGTGAACCTGTCCGCCGATGCACCCAAGCTGGCCTGGATGCTGTCGGTGACCGTCCAGTTCGCTCCCCATCGGTTCTTCGCCACCATCGAGGGATGGGCGGCGGCATCGGCGGTCGACCATGAGTCGATCCTGGCCGCGTTGCGAGCCCGAGAACCTGAAGAGGCCAGGCAGGCCATGAGCAGACATATCAACAACGCCGGCCGCCTGCTCGCTCAGCACTTCGATGGATCGACGCCCTCGGTCAGCTCATAGCCACCAGAGCATCGGCCGTCGCCGTCGGGGCGGTGATCATCAGATCGTGACCGGCATCGACCTCGGCGAACAGACATCCGGGCAGCCGAGCGGCAAAACGCCGACACAGCTCTGGGGGGAGGGCCTGGTCGTGGGTGGCCACGATGTACCCGGTTGGGATGTGAAGGGCCAGAAAACCGGTCAGGTCGCCTTTTTCGACCACCAGCGGTGGGGTGACGCCGCCCAGACGGGCCAGCGTCCATTGTCGCTGTTCGGGCGTCCCGTCCTGCATGAAGGCGTCGAGGATGACAGCAGGATCCTGGGGTGCTCCGTCGGGGCCGGGGGCGAAGGCGCGCTCGAGCCACTCGGTGGGCGCGGCGTAGTGCTCGGCGATGGACTCGCCGTCACCCAGGACGGTGGAGGCCATCCACACCACACGGCCGATTCGCTCCCGCACCCGTTCGGCCACCAACGGGATGGTCACTCCCCCCATGGAGTGGCCGACGAGCACGACCTGATCGAGGTCCTCATAGGTGATCAGGTTGGCCACATCTAACACATGCGTCTCCATGGTGACATCGGCCTGCAGGTGGCTACGCTCACCGTGACCGGTCAGTGTCGGGGCGTAGGCATCGTGGCCTCGGCGCCGTAGCTCGGCGACGAGCGGCTGGTAGCACCAACCGCCGTGCATCCCTCCGTGGAGGAGTACGAATGTGGCCATCTCGTGGGTCCTTCCGATCTCCGCCCCGGTGCCATCAACGCCGGTTGGCTTGGTCGAATCCGTCTCGGCCACGGCCCCAGGCGCTGGATCTGAACGATACAGTACTGAGTAGACATTCTATATTCTGTTGAGTAGGTTCAACACGATGGATCCAGGGGACACGACCAGAGAAAACGGCTCCGCTGCTGGCCGGGATCCCGAGAGCGCCATCGTGCTCACGAACGAGTTCGCATCGGTACAGGTATCACTGGACGGCGATGCCAACGGTACCCGCCTGTTGGTCAGAGACATCGAGAGCGGGGCTCAGATCTACCTCGATCCGCTCGAACTGGCCAGCTTCTGCCAGGCCACGGAAGAGGACCGAGCTGGTTGGCTCCGAGTGGGCCCTTATCGCAATGACCGCCGGTGACCGACGCCGCCATCGTGGGGCTCGGACTGACACCGATGTCCACCAAGCCGGGGGCGCCGCCGGAGTCGCTGGCCGCCCAGGCCGTGGCCGCGGCGTTGGCCGATGCCGGCATGAAGCAGGCAGAGGTGGACGGCCTCCTGGTCAACTCGAGCCAAGGCGTCCGCCCCGATCGCCTCGGCGTGGCCCTGGCCCGGCATGTCGGCTTCGGGCCCCTGCGGCTGCTCGAACACGTCGAGATCAAGGGGGCCACGGCCGCGGCCATGGTCCAGCGGGCGGTCCTGGCCGTCCGAGCCGGTCTGGCCCGATCGGTGGTGTGCGTGTTCGCCGACGCTCCGATCGGCCCCCACGGCACCTCGGGTTCCACCTACGCGCGCAGCGGCGGCGTGGAGGGAACGCGTGGCCTCGAGCGCGCTTCGGGGTTGCTGGGCTCTGTTCCCACCTTCGCCCTCCTGGCCTCTCGGTACTTGAGCGTGAGCGGAGGGGACGAGGACGACCTCTGCGCCGTGGCCTGCTCCGCTCGCCAGTGGGCCCGGCACAACCCCGACGCCATTTCCCGCACCACCCTCTCACCGGAGCAGTACCGCAGTAGTCCCATGGTGTCGACCCCGCTGCGCCGCCTCGACTGCGCCCGTCCGGTGAACGGCGCCGGGGCGATCATCGTCAGCGCCGACGATCGCCGATCCGACGTGGACCATCCCATGGTCTACGTCCGGGGCATGTCCCAATGGCACCCGATGCGTCGTCGCGTGGCTCCTGGCGAATCCTGGTTCGGTGGGGGCGCCGGGGAAGCTGTGTCGGCGGCGCTGGCCATGGCCGGGAGAACGCGGGCCGACATCGACGTGCTGGAGTTGTACGACCCGTTCTCCGTGGTCACCCTCTGTCTCATCGAGGAGTACGGGTTTCGCCCGGCGGGAACGGCGGGGCTCACGTTCCGGTCGGGAGAATGCGACCCGGGAGGTTCGCTCCCGACCAACACCGGTGGAGGCCAGCTGTCTGCCTTCTACCTCCAAGGGATGACTCCGCTGGCCGAAGGCATCATCCAGGTCCGCGGGACCGGAGGCCAACGTCAGGTGCCGGGGGCAACAACAGCCCTGGTCGCCGGCATCGGGGGACGGATCGACCATCACGCCTGCTTGGTCCTCGATCGGGAGGCAGCATGACCGCCGCCGCCGGTGACTGGCTGGTGGCCGACGAGCTCGCCCCCGACCCGAACGGTGCCCTGGCTCCGCTGTTCGAGCGGGCTGCGGTGGGCGAGCTGGTGATGCCTTTTTGTGACCACTGCTCCCAACCCCTCGAGCTCGAGCAGTTCGCCTGCGATGCGTGCGGGGGGCAGGCGGCATGGCGTCGGGTCGACCCGTCCGGAACGGTGCACGCCGTCACCACCGTTCATCGTCGCGAGCCCGGCTTGATACGAGCCCCGGACCCGTACCCTGTCATCGACGTCGAGCTCGACAGTGGCCACCGAGTGATCACGACCACGACGACACCGGTTGCCGAGCAACCGCACATCGGCCAGCCGGTAGCGCTGTCCTTTCGCATCATCGGTGATGTCGCCGTACCGGCCGTCGCCGCGCCTGAACCCTCGCACCACAATCCGGAGGTGGAACCGTGACCGTCCTCAACGATCGACCGCCGGCAGAAGCTGCCCGTGCCCTGGTCCAGCCGGACAGGGTGCACGGATCGGTCTACACCTCGACCGAGGTCTTCGAGCGGGAGATGGAGCGCATCTTCACCGACGGCTGGGTGTTCGTGGCCCACGAGAGCGAGCTCCCGCAGCCGGGCGACTACGTGACCCGTCGCATCGGTCGGCAATCGGTCATTGTTTCCCGGGCCAAAGATGGATCGCTGCATGTCCTCAGCAACCGCTGCACCCACCGAGGCAACCGCATCTGCAACGCCGAAGCAGGCA
>DATDHU010000041.1:0-48107 GCA_036521415.1 Acidimicrobiales bacterium | reverse complement strand
GCCCGACCGGGTGAAACCGCCCTGTGGCTACGCCGGGCCCGGACGCTGCGGGGGCTGCGACTGGCAGCACATCGACCTGGCCGCTCAACGCCGATTGAAGGCCGAGCTCGTGGCCGAGCAGCTTCGGCGCATCGCCTCCGTCGATCCCTCGGTGACCGTCGAGCCGGTGCCGGGCGCACCGAGCGGGCTGGGGTGGCGGACGCACGTCCGCTTCGCGGTGGACGGGGACGGGCGCGTCGGACTGCGCCGGCACCGCTCGCACGACATCGAGCCGATCGACCGCTGCCTGATCGCCACAGCCGAGGTGGAGGCGCTCGAGGTCGAGCGGGCGCGGTGGCCCGGAGCCAACGAGGTCGACGTGCGGGCGGCCTCCGACGGCGGGCAGGTGGTCTCGGTTCGCTCGAGTCGAAGACGACTCGGCGCCGTTCCTCGAGTCGACGCCGGCCTGATCGTCGACGGGGACATCCGACGCCGGCCCGACTGCGTCCATTTCACTGTCCTGCACCGGTCCTACCGGGTGACGGCGGGATCCTTCTGGCAGGTGCACCCGGGCGCGGCCCCGTTGCTGGCGCAGGTTGTCCTCGACGTCACCGAACCGAGGGCCGGCGAGCATGTGCTCGACCTCTATGCCGGTGTCGGGCTGTTCACCGCCCTGATCGGCGACATCGTCGGACCCTCCGGATCAGTCCTGGCCATCGAACGCGCCGGTCGGGCCTGTGCCGATGCTCGGCACAACGTCGCCGGCCTGGATCATGTCGAGATCCGGAAGGCAAGCGTGAGCCCGGCGCTGGTCACCGAGCACGCTGGGCGCCCCGAGCTGGTCGTCTTGGATCCCGGCCGCGAGGGAGCCGGCCGCCCGGTCATGTCTGCCCTGGCCGCCCTCGACCCGGTGCCCCGACGGATCGCCTATGTGTCGTGTGACCCGGCCTCGTTCGCCCGCGACCTCCGGGTCATGCTCGACGCTGGATGGACGCTGCCCACCTTGCGCGCATTCGACCTGTTCCCCATGACCGAGCACGTCGAGTTGCTCGGCGTGCTCAAGCCGCCGGCCACTTGACCCGTCGCCCGCCTACGACCCCATCCCCGGCACCGGCAGGCCGTCCTCCAGGTAGCGACACCCGTCTGCTTCGGACCAGGCGCTGACCCGGCGCCGGAGGGGACCGCTCAACAGGTCGAGCGCGGCGGTTCGCCCGGCCAGCCGGTACTCCGAGAGCTCCTCGGGCTGCAGCGCGATGTGATCGAAGAAGGCGTTGTCGAACCGGCCGCAGTCGAACAGGAACCGCATGCCACCCCGCTTGTGCCCTCGGGGGCGGAGGAAGTCCACGACCACCAGCCTCCCGGCCTCAACCACCAGACCGGTCTCCTCGGCCACCTCGCGGCGGCATGCCTCCCAGGGCGTCTCACCGTCCGCCTCCATCATGCCGCCGGGGATGGTCCAACCGGACTTGTAGTTGGGCTTCACGATGAGCAAGCGGTCGTCGGCGTCGCACAACAGCGCCCCGGCTGACGCCGGGATTCTGGGGATCTCGAACGATGGCTCGTCGCCTCGCGGCGCGCCCTCCGTCGCCGTCATCCGACCGGATCCGGCGCGCGGCAGTCGAGGACGGCTGCCCCGGACACCCGGTCCGAAGCCAGGTCGGCCAGCGCCTGGGGGGCTTCGTCCAGCCGGTAGCCGGTGGTGGTGACCCGTATCGGGATCCGGGTGGCGAGGGCCAGGAGGGCTTCCCCGTCCTGGCGCGTGTTGGCGGTCACGCTGACGAGAGCCCGCTCCTCGAACAGGTGTGTCTGGTAGGAAAGGGTGGGAACGTCGGAGAGGTAGATGCCGGCCACCGACAGTGTCCCGCCCCGATCGAGGCCGGCCAGGGCCGGGGGCACGAGGGTCCCGACCGGAGCGAACAGGATGGCACCGTCAAGGGGATCGGGTGGGGGCACATCGGATCCTTGCGCGCTGTCCACACCCAGATCCAGGGCCAGCTGCTGCGCTTCGGCGCTGCGCGTCATGACGTGCACCGTCGCCCCCTCGAACATCGCCACCTGGGCGGCAAGATGGGCGGAGGCACCGAACCCGTAGATGCCCAGGACTCCGCCGGGACGAAGGTTGCTTCGCCGGAGCGCCCGGTAGCCGATGATGCCGGCGCACAGAAGGGGGGCGGCCTGCTCGTCGGGAATGCCGGCCGGGAGGACGTAGGCGTAGTCCTCGTGCACGGTCGCGTACTCGGCGAACCCCCCGTCATCGTCCCAGCCGGTGAACCGGGGGGCGACGCACAGGTTCTCGTCGCCACGCCGGCAGAAGCGACAGACACCGCACGTCCAGCGCAGCCAGGCGATCCCGATCCGTTGGCCCAGTTCGAACCGGCTGGCGCCGGGGCCGAGGGCGTCGACCTCCCCCACGATCTCGTGCCCGGGTACGACACCGACCCGGTGGGGCGGGAGGTCTCCCTCGGCGACATGGAGGTCGGTCCGACACACTCCGCACACCGACACCCGGACCCGCACCTCGTGATCTCCGGGCTCGGGCGGATCGCGCTCCACGGGACGCAACGGACCCTCGTCGATGGGCGAGGGTCTGTCGATCGTCCAGGCGCGCATGGACCCCTATGAGGCCTTTCGCCGGCTCCTGGTCGCGGCCACTGGTTGCTTCTTGGCTCCGGTCGCCCGCTTGACCGGTGTCACCTTCTTCGGCGCTGCCTTCCTGGCCGCCGTCTTCTTGGTCGCGGTCGTCCGTTTCGTCCCTCCGCCCGACGACTGGGACCGCGTGGCGCTGCTCCGTCCGCTGGCCGCTTTGACGCTGGCGTTGAGCGCGTCCATCAGGTCGATGACCTTGGTTGGCTCGCGGGGGGCCGTCTCGGTGACCACCTCCTCGCCCTCGCGTTTGCGATCGATCATCTCCTGCACCTTTTGGCGGTGTGTGTCCGCGTAGTTACTCGGATCCCATGCAGCCACCATGGAGTCGATGAGCAGGTTCGCCATCTCGAGCTCGCGCCCGGAAAAGTCCTCTTCGCCCGAGATCCGGGGAAGCTCGTCGGCCGGCGAGAGGACTTCGTCGGCAAAGTACATCGTCTCCAAGGCCAGGACCTCTCGATCGGGCCTGATGGCGACCAGGTACTCCTTGTTGCGCATGACGAAGGTGGCCACTCCGATCTTGTTGGCCTCTCGCATGGCCTGCCGCAACAGTGCGTAGGCCTTGGCCGCGGCCTCCCCCTCCGGGGCCAGGTAGTAGGTGGTCCGGTAATAGGTGGGGTCGATCTCCTCGAGCTCGACGAAGTCGGTGATCTCGATGGTGCGCGAGCGCTCGGGTTCGGCCGAGGCAAGTTCCTCGGGCGTGAGGATCACGAAGTCACCCCCACCCACGTCGGCCCCCTTGACGATACGTGAGGAGTCGACCTCGTCACCGGTCCGCTCGTTGACCTTCTTGTAGCGGATCCTGTCCGAGGTCCCCTCCTCAAACTGGTTGAAATGGATCGACTTGTCCTTGGTCGCCGGGTACAGGCCGACCGGTACGTTTACCAGGCCGAAACTCAGCGATCCCTTCCAGATTGTGCGTGCCACGGCCCCTAGTTTTACCCAGGTCGGGGGCAATCCACCACCCTGTTACACCCATTCGTCAAACTGGCCCCATGCCGTTGGGAGACGCACTGACCGATGTTGATCGTGCCGTTGGGCTGACGCGCGGCATCGCGACGTTGATCCCTGACGACCTCTGCACCGGAAATCTAGGCCTTGAGCTGGGGTTGAGCCTCTGGATGCGCCGGGCCGACCTGGTCGTGGCCGACGCCTGCTCCATACTTTTGACGGTGCGGGACGCCCTGGTGGCGACCTCGGATCTCGATCCCGACCATGAGCCGATTCCCCTGCTGGCGGGGGACGATCGGACGGCAACACTCGGGTTGGCCATCTATCTTCATGACCTGGTGGACCGGGCCGCATGCCATACCGGGCGCTCACGGAACGCAGTGGCAGAAGAGGCGGTTGCCGCGTTGAGGGGCTGACCAAGGGGGGCCGTTTGGCGCTAGGTAACGCCACCTCAGTGGCTGGATGCCCGGTCGACCTCGAACCACACCGCTTTTCCGGGATGCGCGCCCACGACACCCCAGCGTGAGGCGACCGCCTCGACGATGGAGAGGCCACGACCTCCCTCGGCGTACCGCGCCGCCCGCTGGGGCAACGGGGGAATCTCGGAGCGATCCCGAACCATGACCTTTACCCGCTCATCGTCAGCCTCAACGGCGATATCGATCGGTCCCCGGCCGTGGACGATGGCGTTGGTCACCACCTCGTCGGCCAGCAACACCACCAGCGCGACCAGGCCGTTGTCGGAAGGCTCCATCGACCTGCGGACGACTGAGCGCGCCTCGCTCACCGCCGCTGGCTCTGCCTGGAGGGAACGAGTCACAGCAACCATTCCATTGGCCCATACCCCGACCCGCAGCGCCCGAATCCTCGATGCTCGGCCCTCGGCTCGTGCCGGGGCCACGCAGCGCCTCTCTCAGCCCGGATTTCGAAGGACCAGGTAAACGTTGTCATCGACGGCGAACGAGTTGATGACCTCGTAGCCCTCCGAGCCCTGGGCATCGAGCTCCTCTTCGAGCGCACGCCGCGGTTCGACATTCACCAGCCGACCGCCGTGTATCCGCAGGACCCGATGCGAGGGGCTCACGATCGAAGGCTAGCGCCGGTTCGGGGCCGGCCCGCTCCCCTCCCCTCGCTTCCCGGGGTGCCGATCCGAAGGCCCGGTTGCCCTGACGGGCTCAGGACAGAAGGGACGGCTCCCGTACCGACACGCCACCAGATGGCCCTGTGTTCGGCCGCACCCGCACATACCATTCGTTGCCCCAGACGGCGGTGAAGACGTCGTCGGACATGGCCAGGAAGAACCCGGTGTCTCCGATCTGGGAAGCGTGGGCCCGCATGGCCGAGCGCTTGACATCGAGGTAGCCGCGCACGTCGATCTCGGTGGTGACCCGTGTGCCGGGAACGCCGATGGTCTCGAACATCTCGTTCATCTCCGGTGTGACCTCGAGACCGGTCCCCTGGACCGAGGGCATGAGCTCTTGGAGGTAGGTGCGGTCGACGGTGGCCATGAACACCCTCGGGGTGCCGGCCAGCTCGGCGGCGCGCAGCCCGACCTGGTGCACCATGACGTGGTCGGGATGGCCGTAGCCGCCGTGTTCGTCGTAGGCCACGAGGACGTCGGCGTCCTCGTCGTCCAGGATGTGGGCCAGCGATCGTGCCGCCTCATCGACGTCGGCGGCGGCAAAGGCGCCGGGCCGTCCGTTTGATTCCTCGCCGGCCATGCCCGAGTCGTGATAGCCCAAGAACTCCTGACGGGCGATCCCGAGTACCCGGCATGACTCAGCCAGTTCCTTGACCCGGCGGTCGGTCAGGGCCTCGCCCTCGGCCAACAAGCCGTCGGGCACCTCGCCCAGCTCTCCCCGGGTGGCGGTGACCAGTACGACCCGGTGGCCCTCGCCCGCCAGCCGGGCGATGGTCCCGCCCGTGGTCGTTACCTCATCGTCGGGGTGTGCGTGGAGGAAGACGATGGTAGCCATTGGGCTGAGGCTACCGGGCAGTCCGCCAACCACGATCGACTCCCCCAGCCCATCCCGGGCCGGCTGACCGGCGCCGGCCCGCTCAGCCGAACGGCAGTTTTGGCTCGTCGGCCAAGGAGAGTTGTTCCCCGGCCGCAGGCGAGCGGCGGCCGGTCCGACCCGTGACGGCGAAGACGCGATCGGGGGCGAACGAGCGCACCTTCCGGTCCCCGGGGCGCCCGCCCACAACTTCGATCGACTCGGTGCCGTTGCGCTCGTTGACCACCTGCGCCCGGAACTCCCACGTCATGCCCCGGCCCCGCACTCCTTCGATCCGAACCGGATCGCCCGCATGCAACCCGTTCCAGGTCTCGTGACGATGCAGATGCGAGGCGGCCTCTGCCGCGGCCCGCTTGGCCGAGGGTCGCGCCACCGCGCTCAGCCCGTCACCGAGGTAGAGGCGCCGATCTCGGTCATGAAACCGACATGGTCGTGTGCGTGCTCCGGACCGGCGCTGCGCCGGAGCGTCTCGATCTCGGAACCCGATTCGGCCATGCCCTGAACCTACCGGAGCCCTGTGTCAACGGCGGGAGTGAGCGCCCTTCCCGCGGACAGGTATGCCGTTCCGCTCGGCCCGAACGGCCCGGATCCGGTGCAAGATGACGAGGATGATGGCCAGGACGACCAGCACGGCCGCGATGTATCCGGCATAGCTGAAGCCCTTGAGCACGTGCTCGTAGCTGGCCCCGAGGCTGTAGCCGATGCTGGCCAGGGCGGCGCACCACGCCGCACAGCCGATAACTGTGAACACGGCGAACTTTCCCAACGCCATCTCGCCGAGGCCGGCGGCCAGCGAGATGAACGAGCGAAGCAGCGGGATGAAGCGAACGTACAGGACAGCCCATTCCCCTCGATGGTCGAACCAATCCTCGGCGCGATCGAGGTCCTTGTGGGTGAGCAACACGTACTTGCCGACGCGATCGACCAACGGCCGACCGCCGAAGAACCCGATGCCGTAACCGAGGAACGACCCAACCAGCTCGCCGAGCGTCGCCACCACGATCACCAGGGCCAGGCTGAGGTGATCGTTGCCGTTGGTGGCCACCTGGCCACTGGCCAGGACACCTCCGTAGGCGATCGCCACTTCCGAGCCGATCGGAATGCACATCGACGAGATGAGGGTGGCGCCAAAGATCGCCAAGTAGCCCCACGTCTGCAGGAAGTGCTCCATAGGCCCCCTTTTCTAGTTGGTGGCCGACCATGGGTGGGGCCACTTTCCCGGCAAGCGTTCTCGGGGAACTCTCAGGCTGGCGTTCGCCAGCAACCCAGTGGCCACCAGAGCAGGGGAGGACGCCGGCGGCGGCTACCGTCACCGAGGTGGACATCGACACCTCGAGCGACCAGCAGGAGGGTCTCCGCTGCGTGACCGCCGACGGGCTGGCCATCGCACTGACCGACTTCGGGGGTGCCGGCCCTGACCTCCTCCTGGTTCACGCCACCGGGTTCTGTGCGGCCGTCCTCGAACCGCTGGCCCAAGGGCTCACCGGGGACTTCCGCTGCTGGGGCCTCGATCTGCGCGGCCACGGGCACTCGGACCGGCCGGCCGACGGCAACTTCGCCTGGTCCGGATTCGCGTTGGACGTACTGGCCGCAGTCGACCACTTGGGCCTGCGCCGACCGTTCGCCGTCGGTCACTCGTGTGGCGGGGCGTCGGTCCTGCTGGCCGAGGAAGGAAGGCCGGGCACGTTCGCCGGCCTCTACTGCTTCGAGCCGGTGGTATTCCCTATCGACGACCCGGGTGGAGGCGCCCCGATGGAGAACCCCCTGGCCCTTGGGGCCCGGAAGCGTCGGGAGACCTTTCCCTCCCGGGCGGACGCCCTGGCCAACTTCAGCGCCAAACCTCCGTTCAGCGGGCTCGACCCCGCCGTCCTGGCCGCCTACGTCGAGGGTGGGTTCGAGGTCGTGCCGGCCGAGGACGGGGGTGATGGCCGGCTCGTGCGGCTGTGCTGCCGGCGAGAGGACGAGTCGACCGTCTTTGCCCAGAGCTTCTCGCACGATGCCTTTGCCAACCTGGGCTCGATCGAGTGCCCGGTAGTGCTGGCCTGTGGCGAGCAGACGGACGTGCTCGGCCTGCCATTCCTGGAGAAAGACGCTGCTCGGCTGGTCCGACCGGCCATCGAGGTCTTTGGCGGTATGGGTCATTTCGGGCCCATGGAACGACCGGGCGAGGTCGCCGGGTCAGTGCGGCGAACCCTGGTCCCTGCCGCCGGCACACCCTCGTCGTAACCTGTCAGCCATGTCCTTCGCATTGCCTCGCTCACTCTCGCCTTCCAAGGTGGCGAGCTTTCGCGACTGCGCCCTGGCCTTCCGGTTCTCGGCCATCGAACGGCTCCCGGAGCCGTCGTCGCCGGCGATGGTGAAAGGCACCCTGGTCCACTCGGCACTGGAGCGGTTGTTCTGGTTCCACGAACGGGGCGACCGTTCCGAATCCGTCGGCCTGGCCGAGCTGGGCGCTGCCTGGGACGAGTTGCAGTCCGACCCGGAGTTCGTCTCCCTCGGGCTCTCGAGCGACCAGGCCCAGGCATTCCGGGAGGACGGCGCCACCCTGGTCCGGAACTACTTCCGCCTCGAGGATCCTGACCAGGTTCGCGCCGTCGGGACGGAGCTCACCCTCGATGCCGAGGTGGGCGGTGTCCGCCTCCGGGGGATCATCGACCGGCTCGACCTCACCGAGGACGGCGAATTGGTGGTGATCGACTACAAGACGGGCCGGGCCCCCTCGCAGGCTTACGAGCAGTCGAAGCTGGTGGGCGTGCACATCTATGCCCTGCTGTGCGAGCAAGTGCTCGGCCAGCGGCCGGCCCGGGTGGAGCTCCTCCATCTGCGGGAACCGATGGTGATCACAGCCCAGCCCTCCGATCAGGCCATCCGCGGGCACCGGCAGCGGACCGCCGCGGTCTGGACGGCCATCGAGCGCGCCTGCCGAAACGAGGACTTCCGGCCCAAGACCTCGGCACTGTGCGCGCATTGTCACTTTCAGCCTTTCTGCCCCGCCTTTGGGGGCGACCCGGCCCTCGCCGCGCCCACGCTCCTGGGTCCCCCCGTCGCCCATCGGGGGGCGGCGTGAGCGGCGCAACAGCCCAGGAGCGGCCGCTCGTGGGCCGGAGCGGCCTGTTGGCCAAGATCGGTGACCTCAGCTCGCTGACCGGGAGGGATGCCATTCGCCTGTTTGACGAGCAGGTCGACACCTGGTTCGCGCCCTTTCGGGGCGTCCCCTCGATCGACACAGTGGCACGGGTGATCTCCGGGCTCGGCGACCACGGCTTGGTGTGGGCAGCATCCACAGCGTGGCGTGCCCGGCGGTCCGGGGCTCGGCGAAACCGGGCCGTGCGGGCACTGGCCGTGGCCGGTGTGCAGTCGAGCGTGGTGAATGCCGCCCTGAAGGCCTTCGTGGGGCGTCCTCGTCCCGACCCCAGCGACCTCCGTCTCGGTGACAACGTCATCCCGTTGCGTGAGCCCCGGACCAGCAGCTTTCCCAGCGGCCACACCCTGGCCGCCTTCTGCGCGGCCACCGTCCTCTCCGAGCGTGGCGACCTCGGGGGGAACGCCTTGCTGTTCACCTGCGCCGGCATGGTGGGCATGAGCCGTGTCCATCTCCAGGCCCACCATGCGTCCGACGTACTCGGCGGCGTGGTGATCGGGATGGCCCTGGGCGTCCTGGGCCGTCGGTTCGTCTGAGGCCCTTCGAACCATTCGCGGTCGCCCGCCAGTCGGAATGCGGGGTGATGGCTGGAATGACCCGGGCCCCTGCGATGTTGTAGGACCCATGACTACTCCGACCGCTTTCGCTGTGACCTGGGACTATCGCTGCCCCTTCGCCAGGAACGCCCATGAGCACATCCTGGACGCCCTGGAGGCCGGGGCGGACTGGGACATCACTTTCGTCCCGTTCTTCTTGAACCAGAGTCATGTGCCCGAGGGTGGCACCCCCTCATGGGTCGACCCCGACCACACGCCCCACCTGCTCTCACTCGAGGCGGGGATCGTTGTCCGGGACCGCTTTCCCGAGCACTTCGCCGCTGTGCACCGCTCGTTGTTCGCCGCCCGGCATGACGAAGGCGGTGACCTCCGCGAGCGGGAGGTGGTCCGCAAGGCGCTCGAGCGTGTCGGTGCCCCCGTGGACGCCATCCTGGCCGAAGTTGATGACGGCTGGCCGAGGACTACGGCCCGCACCGAGCACGAGCAGGTGGTGGCCAGCCACCATGTTTTCGGAGTTCCGACGTTCATCGTCGGCGACGACGCAGTCTTCGCCCGACTGATGACCCGTCCCGAGGGCGACGGCGCCCTGGCCCGGGACACGATCGACCGGGTGCTGGCCCTGCTGGTCGACCATCCCGAGCTCAACGAGTTCAAGCACACTCGCATCCCCCGCTGAGCTCAACTCGGCCCCGGTCGCCGGGAGCCCAGGTACTGCTCCGGGCGCGGAGACCCGCGCTCAGGCGCCGACCAGTCCGGCCAACGCCCCGATCGACGCGTTGATCTCCTCGGCGGTGCCGAACGGCGCGCCGATGAAGTCGGTGGCCCCGATGTCGGCCAACCGGCGGACCCGGGCCGCCACCTCGTCCTCGGAGCCCACGATGGCTACGTCGGCCGGCCCTTCGGCCTCCTCACGGTCGAGCATGGCCCGGTAGGACGGGAGCCCGCCGTAGATGGCGAAGAGCACGGCCGCCTTCTCTTTGGCCGCAGCGATGTCGGTCGTCACGCAGACCGGAAGGCCGACCGCTATTCGTGGCTCCCCCCGCCCGGCCTCGGCGGCGGCGCTCCCGATGACGGGCACGATGTGGGACTCGATGGTCGACGGCCCGGTCATCCAGGTCACCGTCCCCGAGGCAAGACGAGCGGCGAGACCCAACATAGTCGGGCCGAGGGCGGCGACCAGGACCGGTGGAGCCGGAGCTTCGACCTCGAGGCCACCGAACGTGGCGGCCCTCAGCGTCTCACCAGTGAAGGCGACCTGCTCGCCCATGAGCAAGGGCGTCAGGATGGACAGGAACTCCCGCATGTGCCGGGCGGGCCGATCGAACGACTGCCCGAACACGTTCTCGATCACCACCTCGTGCGAGAGCCCGACGCCGAGGGTCAGGCGTCCGCCGGTGGCAGCCTGCACGGTGAGGGCTTGGCCGGCCAGCATGACGGGATTGCGGGGATAGGTGGGCACGACCGCTGTCCCCAGTTCGATATCGGGCACCTCGCGTCCGACCACGGCCAGCAGGGTCAGGGCGTCGTAGCCGAAGATCTGCGACGACCAAACCGAGTCGAGGCCTGCGGTGCGCAGCCCGTCGACCTGCGCGATCACGTCGTCGATCGGCTGGCCCACATCGATCATCACACCGATTCTCATGATTGCCTCCCGACGACCGACAACCGGATGCGATCGGTCAGGGCCACCGTATCGGGGCAGTCCTCGTCCGGTCCTGGCGTGCCTGAGGCGGACCCAATGTGTCCGAATCGGACCGGTCGGCCAGAATACGGGGCATGTCAGTCGCCATCGTCATGGGAAGCTCGTCCGACGCATCGATCATGGACGATGCGGTCCAGACCCTCCGTTCGCTCGGCGTGCCCGTCGAGGTCCGGGTCATCTCCGCCCATCGGACCCCCGACGACGCCATCGAATTCGCCCGCACCGCGGCCGATCGGGGAGTCCAGGTGCTCATCGCCGCCGCCGGTGGGGCGGCTCACCTCGCTGGCGTCCTGGCCGCCGCCACCCCGCTCCCGGTGATCGGGGTGCCCGTGGCCCTCGCCAATCTGGGAGGCCTCGACTCCCTCCTGGCCATGGTCCAGATGCCCAAGGGCGTGCCCGTGGCCACCGTGGCCGTCAACGGGGCGAGGAACGCCGCCCTCCTGGCCGTGCGCATCCTCGCCCTGTCCGACAAGCGGCTGGCGGGCGAGCAGGACCGGTTCCGACGCGAACTGGCCGATCAGGTGCACGCCATGGACGCGGAGGTCCAGGCCCGCTACGCCGACTGACTGGCCCCGTCCGCCCCCGGTTGGGCCGGGTCGTCCACCCGAGCGCCGGCGGGATCGTCGGCCACGTCGTTGACACCAGGCTCCACCGACCTGTTGGGGGTGGGGCCGGCGCCGGTCTCGCCGAGGGCGCCGGCACGGGCACCGCCCCCCGCCCCACCCGAGCCTCCGATCACCGCCGGCGCCGGCATCACGGTCGACAGGGGAACGCTTTTGGGGCCGCCACCCGGGGCCGCCGTGCCGCCTCCCGGCGAGCTCATGCCGATGGTGCCGTTGACGAAGCCGGCCAGGATCTCGATGGGCAGTGGGAACACCAGCGTCGAGTTGTTCTCACTGGCCACCTCGGCCAGCGTTTGCAGCGTGCGCAATTGCATGGCCCCAGGCGATTCGTAGAGCGTGGCCGCCGCTTCGGCCAGCTCCTTACTGGCTCCGAGCTCGCCGCTGGCCGCGATGACCTTGGCCCGTCGTTCCCGCTCGGCCTCGGCTTGGCGGGCCATGGCCCGCAGTAGCTCGGGGGGCAGCACGATGTCCCGGATCTCCACCTGCCGGACCTCGACGCCCCACGTGTGGGTGGATGCCCCGATGGCCGTCTTGAGCTCGTCGTTCACATCGTCCCGGTGGGCGAGGATGTTGTCGAGCTGGTGGCGGCCGACGATCGACCGCAGTGCGGTCATGGCCACCCGTTGGCTGGCGAAACGGAAGTCGTCGACGCCGATGATGGCCCGTACCGGATCGAGCACCTGGAAGTAGACCACTGCGTCCACCTGCACGGTGACGTTGTCGGCGGTGATGACGGCCTGCTTGGGAATGTCAACGACCTCGACCCGCAGGGTCACCTTGACCAGCTTGTCCACCAGCGGCCATTTGACGATGATCCCGGGGCCCTTTGCCTCCTCGCGGATGCGGCCCAATCGGAAGAAGACGGCTCGCTCGTACTCGGTGACCACCCTGAATGTGCTGTGGGCCATAGCGATGGCCAACGCGACGAAAACCACCGCGCCGGCAGTGATGCCGAATACGATCCCAGCCGTCGAGGCCAGTACCGGTCCATGTACCATCAACCCATCCTCGCGCCGCCCATCGGCCCTGTCGTGTCACCCACCGAACCGATGCACCGCGTTCACCGTCCGCCACGATGCGGCGGCGGTGCCGACGGGCCGAACAGTCAGCCCGTTCGAGGACGAAACCGCCTTCGACCTGGACCCTTATGCGGCCTCGGCTATGCGCCCCTCGGCGCCAGGTCGTCGACCGCATCGGCCAGGTCCACCCCGACCGGGATGAGCCCGATGACCGGGATGGTCACTCCGTTGTCCACATATCGCTGGAGGTGGGCCCGGCACTCGGCTCCCGATCCGTGTACGAGCAGCGAGTCGACCACCTCGTCGGGGATGGCGGTCAGGGCGCCCTTTCGGTCTCCGGCCTGCCAGGCTGACCACATGGGCTGCAGCTGTTCGCCGCGGCCCAACCACCGGTGGAACTGTGCGTACACCTCCACGTTGAGATAGGCGGCGATCATGCGCCGGCCGATGGCCCGGGCCGTCTCGGTGTCCTCGGTGGGGCAGACGAAGATCCGGGCGGCGACCTCCTTGCGCGGTCCCACATGGGGAACGACCGTGGCCACGTCGTCGGCCGACAACCAATTGATGATGGCGCCATCGGCCTCCCTGCCGGCCAGCCGGAGCATGCCCGGCCGCAGGGCGGCCAAGAAGATGGGCGGCGGGCTCTCGACCGGGCGGGCCAACCGGAACCCACGGACGGTGAACGTCTCATAGGCCTCGTCGACCTTCTCGCCGGCCAGGGCGGCGCGCAGGAAGCGGAGGGTGTCGCGGGCACGCTTGTATGGCTCGGAGAACTCGATGTCGTTCCAGCGCTCCACGATCACGTTGGAAGATGTGCCCAGGCCGAACGCGAACCGTCCGGGGGCGGCTTCGGCCATCGACGCCGCGCTCTGGGCCATCAGGGCCGGCCCCCGGGTGTAGGCGGGGATGATGGCCACACCCAGCCGGAGGCTGGGCGTCCACGCCGCGGCCAGCGCCAACGGGGTGAGCCCGTCGGAACCGTCGGTCTCGGCGGTCCACACGTCGGTGTAGCCGAGCGACACCAGACGCTCGAACCATTCCCGGTGCTCATGGAGCGGGATCCCATCGAAGGGGACGGTGATCCCGTACCTGGCCACAGGGCCCGATCCGGGTGTTGACGTCGGCTCTGGACTCGTCGGTGTCGTGCTCACGGCCCCAGTGATACACCCTTCCGCGAGGCTTGGCCCATGGAGCAACAACGACTGCCGCTGATCGAGACCTCGGACCCGGAGTCGGATACCGGCCACGCCTCGCCCCCACGAAAGACGGCCACGGTCGCCGGCACCTCTCCCCCATCACGCCGGCGCGGCGCCGGCTCGCCGCAGCCCTCGCCGGGCACGCCAGGCACGGATTGGCGCCTCGACGAGCACACCCGGGCGGTCGGGCGCGAGGGGGTCGCCGCCGCTCGTGCCCTCCTCAATCGGGACAATTGCGCTGCATGACCAGCCGCGGCGCTACCGTCGGAGCCATGTCGACGGTCGCGGAGCGCTTGGGCTATTCCCCCGACGCCAGATTGCTCATCTTGAACTGCGCCGAATTGGGCTTCTGCCACGCGGCCAACGTCGGCGTGTTCGAGTCCCTCCGGGACGGCATCGGGACCAGCGCCTCCCTCATGGTCCCCGCTCCGTGGGCCCGGGAGTCCGCCTCCCGGTACCGGGGCGAGGACGTCGGGGTCCGCCTGACCCTCAACTCGGAGCACGAGCTGTACCGGTGGGGGCCCATCACCCAGGCTCCCTCCCTCCTCGACGGCGACGGCGGCTTCCCTCGGACGCTGACCGACGTCTGGGACCACGCCGATCTCGACGAGGTCCGCCGGGAGTGCCGGGCCCAGGTGGAACGAGCCGTCCTGTGGGGGTTCGACGTCAGCCATCTCGACGCCCACCTCGACGCCCTGCTCCTCCGGCCGGAATTCTTCGACGTCTACCTGGAGCTGGCCGTCGACTTCTCGCTCCCGCTCCGGCTCCTCGGGGCCGAGGCGGAGCCCAACGTCGGCTTCCCGTTCCGGCAGCTGGCCGCCGAAGAGGACGTGCTGTTCGCCGACCAGTTCGTCACGCTGCCCACCGTCGGCGGCCGGGAGGCCTTCGACCAGGTCGTGGCCAACCTCCAGCCGGGGATCACCGAGATCACCTTCCGCCCGGCGGTGGACAGTGACGAGCTCCGGGCCACCTCGGACAACTGGCCCGCCCGGGTGGCCGATCACATCCTGCTCGTCGCCGACCGGGGGCTCGACACGCTGATCGACCGGGCCGGGGCCGTCCGCGTGGGCTACCGCCCGCTTCGCGACATCATGCGGAAGAGCTGAGACCCGGGCGTGACCGGGTCGGGCCGGCACCGCGCCTCAGAATTCGGTGATCTCGAGGATCCGTCGCTGGAGGTCGCGGTACTCGGCCGCATTGGTGATCGGCAACAGGGCCAGCACCTTGCCCATGTTCCCGGCCACCTTGACCTTTCCCTGCATGAACGCGGCGTTGGCGTCGAGCTCGTCCTTTTGGATAGCCATGGCGTCGGCCCACGCTGTGGTCAGGGTCACCTCGGCATCGGCCAGGACCCCGAGGGCGCTCTCGCGCAGGTGGCCGTCCTCGAGGACCCAGTAGTACCTGACGTCGCCGTCGGGGCCCCCGGTGACCTCGTACTGCATGCGGGCGGTGGCGCCGGGTCGGTCGGGCTGGTCGGCGGCCATGGCACGCGTCTCGTCGAACCACTCCTGTGAGAGCCACTTCGCCATCCCAGACCTCCCTGTCCTTCGTCTCGGCCCGGTTCGAACGGCCCGGTGCAGTCTCGGCCCGGTGCTAGCGGTCGCTCATGGCGCCGACGGGAGCGAAGAGGTCGTCCTCGATCTCGCCCGCGGGCAGGCGGGGCGCGACGGCCTTCCCGTCCACCATGATCTTGGCCAGCTCGTAGTCGTCGTGGGGCTCGATGGTCGCCATGACCTCGGGCGGGAGGCCGAACCAGAACTTCGAGGTCGGGTCGACCTGGGTGGCGTGGGCCAAGAGGGCCTCCCGGCGCACGTCGGCGAAGGCGGCCACGTCGATGGACGTGGTGACCGGGGCCTCGGGCATGTTCTCCCAGCGCTTCCGCCACTTCTCGTCGAAGGGGGACTCCAGACCCAGCTCCAGGAACTTCTCATGAACGGCCTCGAACCGGCGCCGGGAGAAGGTCGTGTAGTAGAGCTTGCTCGCCTCCCAGGGTGCCCCGGCTTCGGGATAGGCGTCGGGATCCCCGGCCGCCTCGAAGGCGATCACGCTGATCTCGTGGTCGCGCAGGTGGTCGGGGTGCGGATAGCCGGACTGTTCGTCGCCGTAGGCCACGATCACCTGGGGCCGGGTCCGGCGGATGGCCGCCACCAGGCGCCCCACGGCCTCGTCCAGCGGGGCCTGGGCGAACGAGGCCGGATTGGCGTTGGCCGCCGTATCGGGCATGCCCGAGTCCCGGTAGCCGAGCAGGACCACCTCGTCGTACCCGATGATCTCCGCCGCCCTGGCCAGCTCTTCCTTCCGAAGCTCGATGATCCGGGCCCGGTTCTCGGGTGTGTCCATGGCCGGATTGAGGATTTCGCCCTCCTCGCCCCCGGTGCAGCACACGAGAGCGGTGTGGACGCCCATAGCGTGGTAGCGGGCCACCGTTCCCGGGCCCTTGGACGACTCGTCGTCGGGATGGGCGTGAACGGTCATCAGGCAGAGCGGCTCGGTCACGCTGATCACGCTACCGGGCGCCGAGCACGTAAGCTCCACCAACGAAGGACTAGGTAAGGAACGGTCACCATGGGTGTCATGAAGCGTCTGTCCGGCATCGTGCAGGCCAAGACCAACAAGCTCTTGGACAAGGCGGAGGATCCGCGGGAATCCCTCGATCTCTCCTACCAGAAGCAATTGGAGAGTCTGCAGAAAGTGCGGAGAAGTGTCGCCGACGTCACGACGGCGAAGAAGCGAATCGAGCTCCAGGCCGGCCAGCTCCAGCAGCAGGCCGACAAGCTCCAGCAGCAGGCCAAGGCCGCCCTCACGCAGGGCAACGAGGACCTGGCCCGCGAGGCCCTGGCTCGCCGTACCGCCCTGGCCGAGCAGCTCACCGACCTCTCCGGCCAGCACGAGCAGGTGGCCGGGCAGGAAGTGAAGCTGGTGGCCACGGCCCAGAAGCTCCAGTCCCAGGTCGACTCCTTCCGCACCAAGAAGGAGACGATGAAGGCCACCTACACGGCGGCCGAAGCGCAGACCAAGATCGGCGAGGCCGTCTCGGGCATCTCCGAGTCCATGAGCGATGCCGGGATGTCGATGCAGCGGGCCCAGGACAAGATCGACGGCATGCAGGCCCGGGCCGGGGCGATGGACGAGCTCCTGGCCTCGGGGGCTCTGACCGACCTGACCCAGCCGGTGGACGACATCCAGGCCCAACTGGACAAGGCGTCGACCACCTCCACGGTTGATGCCGAGCTGGCCGCGTTGAAGGCCGAGGTGGGCGCAGGGGCGCCGGCCGCCGAACTTCCGTCGGCGGCACCCCCCGGCACCCAACCCGTGGCCGATACGGCAGGCCCCGCCGGCGGAACGGACGGATCGCCTTCATGATCGTCCGCATCCTGGGCGAAGGGCAATTCTCTGTCCCCGACAAACACCGGTCCGAGCTCGAGGGACTGGACAACACCCTCCTCGAGGCGGTCGAAGCCGGCAACGAGGCCGCCTTCGCCGTGGCCCTGGGCGCGGCAGTGGCCGAGGTGCGTCGGGTCGGGATGGTCCTGCCCGACGACGAGTTCTCCCCGTCCGACCTGGTGCTTCCATTTGTCGACGCCAGCCTGAGCGAAACGAGGGAGCTGCTGGCCGGCGGCGCGGCAGCAGACGGAGAGCTATGAGTACCGCACGCAACATCAAAGGTGACCGGGGCCTGAACGTTCGCATGTTCACGACCGGCCTGATGCTCGTCCTCCTCTACGGCGCCGTGGTGGGCATCCTGATCGCCGTCGGCATCTCGTACGTCGTGGTGCTGGTCATCGCGGCTGTCATCCTGTTCTGCCAGTACTGGTTCTCGGACAAGATCGCCCTGTTCGGCATGGGGGGTCACATCGTGACACCCGAGCAGGCGCCCGAGCTCCACGGGGTGATCGACCGGCTGTGCGCCCTGGCCGACATGAAGAAGCCCCGGGTGGCCCTGGCCGACACCGACGTGCCCAACGCATTCGCCACCGGGCGGAGCCCCAACAACGCAGTGGTGTGCGCCACATCCGGCCTCATGCGCCGACTGGACGAGCCCGAGCTCGAGGCGGTGTTGGCCCACGAGCTCTCCCACGTGGCCCACCGGGACGTGGCCGTCATGACCATCGCCAGCTTCCTCGGAGTCGTGGCCGGCCTGGTCACCCGGGTCATGTTCTGGACGGGGATGATGGGCGGCTTCGGTGGCAACAACCGGGGCGGGAACAACAATCAGGGCGGGGACAACGCGGCCATGGTCGAGATGATCGTCCTACTGGTGTCGGTGGTCGTCTATGCCATCAGCTTCCTGCTCACCCGGGCCCTGTCCCGCTATCGGGAACTGGCCGCCGACCGGTCCGGCGCCCTGCTCACCGGGCAGCCCTCGGTGCTGGCCTCGGCCTTGGTGAAGGTCACCGGCGAGATGTCGCGGATCCCCACTCGCGACCTTCGGTCGGCCGAAACCTTCAACGCCTTCTACTTCACGCCGGCGCTGTCGAGCAACAACAAGAACAGCGGCAACGGCCTCAGCATCTCCTCGCTGTTCTCGACGCACCCCTCGCTGCAGCAGCGGCTCGACCAGCTCGCCCGCATCGAGGCCGAGCTCGGCCGCCCAGCCTGAGCCCGATGACAGGCGGGCGGTCCGGTCGGGCGGCGCAGGCTGGGCGAGCGGAACCCTAGGTCATGGGCAAACGCCTTGACGCCCTCATGGGCCGGACCAAGCCCATCCAAGCCAACCTGGATGCTCTCTTTGCCCTCCCCTCGGCGGCCATCACCCTGCAGAGCGCAGCCGGCCTGACCGCGTCGGGCCGGGCCGGCGTCTGCTACAAGCCGCCCACCGGGCAGTCCTTCGACGACATGCAGGCCGAGGTCATGAAGCTGTTGGCCATGGAGGGTGGCGGCACACTCCGCTCGTCGGAGGACTCCTACGGCTACCACTGGGTGGTGGTGGAGAACGCCGACACCCAGGCCCTGGTCACCCAGGTCCACCTGGTGAACTCGTCGTTGAGCGACGCCGGCTGGGGCCCCCAGCTCCTGTGCTCGGTCTTCGGCATCGGGCCCGCACCGAAGGACGCCGACCCGGCCGACGGACCCCCGGCCGTCATCGTCCCGTCGACGCAGTACCTGGTCTACCTGTTCAAGCGGGGGACCTTCTACCCCTTCGTGCCCGACGGCAAGGAGCACCGCAGCACGGACAAGGAACTGAAGCTGAAGAGCCTGCTCGCCGACGACCTGGTCATCGAGCAGGACCTTGACCGCTGGTTCCCGCTCTGGGACCTACCCGTCGGTTGACAGGCCGTCCCGCACGGCGGCAATCTGCTTGGCCAGCTCGATGTCCCGTCGGGTGATCCCGCCCGCGTCGTGGGTGGTGAGGGCCAACGTGACGGTCTTGAAGCGGATGTCGATGTCGGGATGGTGGTTGGCCGCTTCGGCCAGCGCGCCGACGGCGTTGACGTAGGCCAGGGCGCCGGCAAAACCCTGGCCCGTCGTGGTGCGCACCAGTTGGCCGCCCTGGTGGGCCCATCCGGAGCCCTGCAGTTCCTCGAGCCCGGAGGCGAGCTCGGCTTCGGTGAGGACCGGGTCGCTCATGTCATGCTCCGATCGGTTGGCTGGGTGTGAAGGTCACAGGCATCTCGTCGTACCCCGACACGAAGTTGGCCGCCCTCCTGGGTGGTTCCCCCTCGGTGGCCAGGGCCAGGTCGGGCAGCCGGGTCAGCAGGCGGTCGAACATGACCGAGAGCTCCATCCGGGCCAACCGGTTGCCCAAGCAGAAGTGGGCCCCGAACCCGAAGGCCACGTGGTCATTGGGCTGCCGCCCGATGTCGAAGCGCTCGGGATCCTCGAACACGGCCTCGTCCCGGTTGGCCGCCGGGTAGAGCAGCAGCAGCTTCTCGCCCTTGCCCACGGTCTCACCGTGCAACTCGACGTCGCGAGTGGCCGTCCGGCACATGTTCTTGATGGGCGAGACCCACCGCAGCATCTCCTCGACGGCCAGGAGCATCTTGGACCGGTCGGCCCGGAGGGCCTCGAGCTGGTCGGGGTGGTGGAGCAGCTCGTACATCCCCCCGCTGATCACGTGACGCGTGGTCTCGTCACCGCCGATGAGGATGAGGAGGGACTCGTGGACGACGGATGAGTCATCCAGATGATCGCCATCGATGTCGGCGTGGACCAACGTCCCGATCAGGTCGTCGGCCCGACGGTCCCGGCGTCGGTCCTCGATGACCTTGGTGCAGTACTCCGAGTAGTCGACGAATGCAGCGCCCGCCGCCTCCATGGCCGCGGGGTCCGGTGACCCGAGCGCCTTGAGCATGTCGTCGGACCAGCGCAACAGGTCGTCGCGGTCCTCGGGGGCCACCCCGAGCATGTTGCCGATGACGATCATCGGCAACGGAGCGGCGATATCCCGTACGAAGTCGGCGTGGCCCCGCTCGCACACACCGTCGAGGATCTGGTCGCAGATCGCCCCGATGGAGGCCTCGCCCTCCTTGATGCGCCTCGGGGTGAACCCTTCGCTGACCAGCCGTCGGCGGCGGAAGTGCTCCGGCGCGTCCATGTCGATCATCATGGGCAGGGGGCCCGAGTCGGGCCGGATGCCCCCGGCATTGGAGAACGTCTCGGGGTCCTTGGCGATCTCCTTGATGTCTGCGTGGCGGGTGATGCCCCAGACCCCGGCCTCCTCGTCGAAGTAGGCCGGGGCGTTGTCGCGCATCCAGGCAAAGGCCGGGAAGGGGTTGCCCCCGTAGAACTGCCCGTCGACCAGGTTGATCTCGATGCCAGCGGGTGGTCGGGTCACGATGCTCCTCGGTAGCTCCTCGGTGTCGTGGACTGGGGTGGGCCAGGGGAGCTGAGCGGCGGGCACGGGGCCCGTCGGACCGGTCAGCCCCATCCGAACGACGCACCGGCTATGGGGTCCATGTGGAACCCACCCTACGTCGTCACCGGGTCGTCGGCCGGGCCGAGCGGGATCCGCCGGACCGAGCGGGGATCGGCCGGGCCGAGCGGGATCAAGCGGGTCACCGGACGGGAGGACCCGGTGGTGGAGGAGTCCCTCCCGCCTCACCCGGCGCCGGGAGCCGGCCGAGGAGCTCGACCTGGGCGGCAAACAGCTGCTCGGCGGCGACGGCGAGCGGGAACCAACCGGCCCGGTCCACCTCGGGGAACGATTGTCGTCGACCCGAGCGCGGCGGCCATTCCATCTCGAACCGGTTCGACGTCAGGTCGGAGGCGTCGAAGTCGCCCTCGACCGCCCAGGCCCGCACCCGCTTCCCGCCGGCCTGGGTGATCTCGCCCAGGTCGATCCGCGAGCCGCCCGGCGCCGGGCGCCCGAGCTCCTCGGCGAATTCCCGCTCGGCCACGGCTGACGGTTCCTCGCCCTCCTCGACCTCGCCTTTGGGGATGGACCACGCGCCTGCGTCCCTGTGGGACCAGTAGGGACCACCAGGGTGGACCAGCAGTACCTCAGCGTCCCCGCTGGCCGCTCGGCGGAACAACAGGAGCCCGGCGCTACGCACGACCATGCCCGCGGACCCGTTCAGCGCTCAGGGGTGTCCGGCTCAGGGGTGGGTCATCGATTCGGGGCGGACCGCCTTGTCGAACTGCTCACCGGTGAGGAGTCCGAGCTCGACCGCGGCCTCGCGCAAGGTGGTGCCCTCCTGGTGGGCCTTCTTCGCCACCTTGGCCGCGTTGTCGTAGCCGATCAGGGGGTTGAGGGCGGTGACCAGCATGAGCGAGTTGTTGAGGTGTTGGCGGATGCGTTCCTCGTTCGGCTCCAGGCCCACTACGCAGAACCTGGTGAAGGCATCAGACGCCTCGGTCAGCAGGTCCACCGAGTGCAGAAAGTTGTGGATGATGACCGGCTTGGCCACGTTCAGCTCGAGGTTGCCCCGTCCACCGGCCATGGCGATCGCCGCGTCGTTGCCGTGGACCTGGATGCAGACCATGATCATTGCTTCGCTCTGGGTCGGGTTGACCTTGCCCGGCATGATCGACGATCCCGGTTCGTTCTCGGGCAGGCTGAGCTCTCCCAGGCCGGATCGCGGCCCCGAGCCCAACCAGCGGATATCGTCCGCCACCTTGATCAGGGAGACGGCGAGCGTACGCAGCGCGCCGCTGGCTGCGACGAAGGCATCGTGTGCGGCCAGGGCGGCGAACTTGTTGGGAGCGGAGACAAACGGGAGTCCAGTGATCTCGGCGATGGTCTCCGCCACCCGGTCGCCGAACTCGGGGTGGGTGTTCAGCCCGGTCCCCACCGCCGTCCCTCCCGCGGCCAGTTCGTAGAGGTCTCCGAGCGAGTGCTCGATGCGCCTGAGGTCGGCGTCGAGTTGGGCCACATACCCCGAGAACTCCTGGCCCAGGGTCAGCGGCACGGCATCCATCAGGTGGGTACGCCCGATCTTGGTGATATCTGCGAACGCGTCCGACTTGGCGGCCAGGGCATCACGGAGGTGGCGGATGGCCGGCAGCAGCCGGTGCGTCAGCTCTTCGACCGCGGCGATGTGCATGGCCGTCGGAAACGTGTCGTTCGACGACTGCGACATGTTGACGTCGTCGTTGGGGTGGATCGGGTCCTTCGAACCCTGCACCCCGCCGGCCAGTTCGATGGCCCGATTTGAGATGACCTCGTTGGCGTTCATGTTGCTCTGGGTGCCGCTGCCCGTCTGCCAGACGCTGAGGGGAAAATGCTCATCGAGCTTGCCTTCCGACACCTCGCGAGCGGCGGTCACGATGAGCTCGGCCTTCTCGGCCGAGAGCTTGCCCAGGTCGGCGTTGACCCTGGCCGACGCCTCCTTCAGGATGCCGATGGCCCGGATCAGCGGCTCGGGCATGTGATCGTCGCCAATGGGGAAATGGATGAGCGAGCGCGCCGTCTGCGCGCCGTAGTACCGGTCTGATGGCACCTCGATGGCGCCCATGCTGTCGGTTTCAGTCCGCATGGCCATGGCCAGCTCCTCTCGTCGGTGGAACCCCCCAACGGTGCCGGGCGCTGACCCTACACTGATCGACCACCCCGTGGGATCTCGGCCGGCGCCGAGAGCCCGGTGCTCAGATGCGGCGAGCGCCAGCGGCGGTCTCCGGGGAGCGGTCTCCGTTCGGCGGCCTCCGTGCGGCGGCCTCCGTGCGGCGGTCTCCGTGCAGCCTCAGTCGGCGGTCAGCCGAGCAGTGGGTGCAGGGTCGTGCCGGCCAGCTCGACCAACTCGAGTTCGTGGGCGTCAGCCATGGTCACCACCACGCCGTCGACTCCCACGTCGACGAGCGCGGCGACCTGACCGGCGACGGCGGCGGGCGACCCGGCGAGCACGGCGGCCCGATCCCCCGACCGCCAGCCCCCGGTAGCGGCCTGCCGGTCAAGGCGCTCGGTCGCTTCATCGCCCGTCGGGGCGATGACCAACCTGGCCACCCCGATCCGGGAGATCGCGGTGCGTTCCCGCCCGACCTCGTCACAGTGACGGTCGAGGGCAGCGAGGGCGTCCCGCACCGACTCCGGGCTGCCCCGGACGGTCACGGCATCGCCATAGCGTGCGACCAGCCCGAGCACGTCGTCATCCCCTTCCCCATCGACCATGATCGGGACACCGCATGCACGAACCGGACGAGGACGGTTGTCGGCGCGTTCGATCCGGTAGTACCGCCCTTCGAAAGTCGGTGCCTCTTCGGTGAACATGGCCCGGCAGATCTGCAGCGCCTCGTCCAGGCGGTCCCGACGCCCGTCCCCGGGCCGAGGGGGGGCCGCCCCCACCGGGCCGCCGGGGTCGTCTCGCGACTGGTCGGGCCGGACGACGACACTGGTGACGCCGTCGTCACCGGCCCCGCCCATCCCGATGCCGAGAACGGCCCGTCCACCCGACAGCACGTCGAGGGTGGTCACCATCTTGGCCAGTACCGCCGGGTTGCGGGTGGTGACCGGCGTCACCAGCGCACCCAGGCTGGCCGTCCGGGTACGGGTGGCCAGAGCCCCGAGCGCGGTGTAGGCCTCGAAGGCGGGAGCGTCGCGCCCCGACGGCGCGATCGCTCCCCCCGGCCTGTCGCTCACCCAGATCGAGTCGAACCCGGAAGCCTCGGCGGTGGCGGCGATGTCGGCCATCCGCTCGAAGCCTTCGTCGCAGTGCCCTCCGGCAGCACCGGACAGCGCCGCGGCGGGGATGTGCAATCCCATCCTGGAGAGCATCCGGCAACCCGGATCGGTCATACCTGCGCAGCGGCAGGGATCACATGCGGCGGAGCTGTACGGGGCGGTGCCTTCCGGCTCAGCGCGGCGGCGACCGCCGGGGCCAAGCGCTCCATCTTGGCCACCTCCCGCTCCGACTCCGTGTCTCGGAACTCGGGCATGACCTCCCGGGCGAACAGCTCCAGTGATTCACAGATGTGATCGTGGCGGTTGCGCCCGGCCTGGCTCACCAGGATCAACTGGTCGATGCCGGCCTCGGCATAGCTGCGGCACAGCCGGCGAATCTGCGACGGCGTGCCGATGGCGCCCCTGAGGGCGCCGAGGCCTCCTTCGAGCAACTGGGCGCCGAGCGGTTGGCCGGTCCGGGCGGCCACCTGGCGATCGAAGCCCCATTCCGACCGGTGCTGGCCGAACTCGTCCCAAATGTCGGTCACGCCCGGCGTGTGCTGGCCGAACACGTAGTAGTGGGCCAGCGAATACCCGAAGAAGTGCCCGCCGTCGAGGCCGCGCTCGATGGCCGTCTCCTCGTCCTGGTGACACATGAAGGGCACAACACAGGCCACCTGCGGATTGACCGCGAAGCCACCGGGGACGCAGGCCTCCGAGGCGATCGTGGCGTAGTAGTCGTCCACCCAGGCGCGCGCCTCCTCCGGCTCGATGAAGGAGAACGACAGCGCCCCGATGCCCTTGGTCGCGGCGAGGTGAATCGTCTCCCGCCGGCTGCACGCCACCCAGAGCGGCGGGTGGGGCTTCTGCATCGGCTTGGGCACGACATTGCGCGGCGGCATCGAGAAATGCTCGCTCTGCCATCCGGCAAAGGGCGTCTCCACCATCATGCGCGTGACCACGTCCAGGGCCTCGGACCATTGATCCCGCTTCGTGGCCCGCTCGACGTTGAACCCCTCGAGCTCGGCGGTGGAAGATGACTCGCCGGTCCCGAACTCCACCCGCCCGTCGGAGACGAGGTCGAGCGTGGCCACCCGTTCGGCCACCCGGGCCGAGTGGTTGAAGCCCTGGGGCAGCTGGACGATCCCGTGACCCAGGCGGATGCGGCTCGTCCGCTGGCTCACCGCCCCCAGGAAGACCTCGGGTGCGCTCGAGTGGGAGTACTCCTCGAGGAAGTGGTGCTCGACCTCCCACATGAAGTCGATCCCCAGCCGGTCGGCCAGTTCTATCTGCTCGAGGGCCTCGGTGAGCAGCCGGTGCTCTGCCTCATCGTCCCACGGACGTGGCAGCTGATGCTCGTAGAAGATCCCGAACTTCACCGTCCCTCCAGGAAGACCGGTGTTCTCTCCAGGAGGGCCGGGACCACGTCCGGGAGGACCGGCGCCACAACGTCCACGCTATCGCCCTTCGAAATTGGGACTGCGCTTCTCCAGGAATGCCCGGGGCCCTTCCCGAGCGTCATGGCTGCTCATCACCGGCATCCCGATCGCCATCTCGGCTCCGAAGGCCTCGCCCTCGGGGATCCCGTCGGCGGCAAGGACGGACGCCTTGATGGCCTGGACAGCGAGCGGGCCGTTGGCCGCGATCTTCTCGGCGATCGTGCGGGCGTGTTCGAGAGCGTGCCCGTCGGGCACCACGTGGCCGATCAGGCCGATCTCCTTGGCCTTGCCCGCAGTGACCGGCTCCCCCACCAGGAGGATCTCCATCGCCTCGGTCCAGGGAATCTGGCGGGGCAGCCGGATGGTGGACGCCGACATGGGGAAGAGGCCGCGCTGTACCTCGGAGATGGCGATCCGGGCGCTCTCACCGGCCACCCGGATGTCGGTGGCCTGGAGGATCTCGGTCCCGCCGGCGTAGCAGTAGCCCTCGACCGCAGCCAAGAGCGGCTTCTTCGTGCGGTATTGCTTCAGGAACCCCTTGAAGATGATCGACCCGTCGGTCCTGATCCGTTCCTCGAATTCGTCGGCGGGCGGCTCTCCCCGGGCCATGGCCCCGACCAGCCGGTCCAGGTCCGCTCCGGCTGAGAAGCCTCCCCCGGCCCCGGTCAGGATGGCCACCCTTACGTCGTCGTCACCGTCGATGCGATCCCAGGCGTCGCTCAGCCGGCACAGGACCTCGGCATTGAAGGCGTTCCGCTTGGCCGGTCGGTTCAGGGTGACGGTGACGACCGGCCCGTTCTGCTCGATCAGCACTGCTGGTTCGGCGCTCATCGGTACTCCGGCTGCAGATCGGAGCTGACGATCCACATGGCGTAGTACTGGGCGGCGCCGCCGTAGGCGTGGCCGAGCGCCACTCGGGCCCCGTCCACCTGGTGGTCGCCGGCCCGCTCGCGCACCTGGTCGGCCGCTTCGAGACACCGGATCAGGCCCGACGCGCCGATCGGGTTAGAGGACAAGACGCCGCCCGACGCGTTCACCGGGAACGATCCGTCGATCTCGGTGTCTCCGTTGGCGGTCATGTGCCAGCCCTCGTTCACCGGGGTCAGCAGCAGGCCTTCGAGCCACATGGGCTCATACCAGGAGAACGGAACGTAGATCTCGGCGCAGTCGATCTGCCGGCGGGGGTCGGTGATGCCGGCCTCCTGGTAGAGCACCGTTGCGCAGTCGATGCTCGCTTGGGGACGGACGGCGTCTCGCCCTGGGAACTGGCCGAACTCGGTCCGCTTGGCATGGGCGATGACCCACGCCGGCTTCCCCGGACTCTTGGCGGCCACGTTCTCGCTGGCCAGGACCACGGCGGCCGCACCGTCGGAGGACGGGCACGACTCGAGGAAGTGGAGCGGGTCCCACAACATCGGGGAGTCCCGCACCTTCTCGATGGAGATGTCCTGGATCCGCAGGTGGGCGTGAGGGTTGCGCAGGGCGTTGCGTCGGTCCTTGACCGCCACCTTCCAGCCGATGTCCTCCGGTGCCCCGGAACGCTCGATGTAGCTGCGGATCCACGGTGCGAAGGTGCCGCCCGCTCCCTGGCCCCCGGACTTCCCGCCCGACAGCGCCCAGGTGGCGTTGCCTTCGGACTGCTTCTCGTAGCAGACGACCAGAACCCGGTCGTAGCGGCCCGACTCGACCATGGTCGTACCCGTGATGGCCGTGGCCGCCCCGACCGAGCCGGCCGTATGGACGCGGTGGATGGGCTTGCCCACCGCCCCGAGGGCATCGGCGAGAGACAGTTCGGGCATGACCACGCCTTCCAGCGCGTCAGGGGCCTTGCCGATGACGATGGCGTCGACGTCGGCAAACGTCATGCCGGCGTCCTCGAGCGCCTCGATGGCGGCCCACCGCACCAGGCCGTCCAACGTGAGGTCGAGCTTCTTCCGGTAGTCGGTCTGACCGGTACCGATCACTGCACACGGGCGGGCCATCAGTTATCTCCCTGGAGGACACAGATCAAGTTCTGCTGCAGGCATGCGCCGCTCGACGCGTGGGCCAGGCCCCGCTGCGCCGACCCTTCGGCGATCCGGCTGGCCACCTCGATGACCCGGACCAGGCCGGTGGCCATCACCGGGTGGCCGCCGAGCGGCCCGCCGGACGCGTTCACAACTGTGTCGTCGCTCAATCCGAGCGCCCGGCGCAGGATGATCTCCTCATGGCTATGGGTGACCATGAGCTCGGCCAGGTCGAGTACCCCATTGGCGCCGGCCTTCTCGGCCGCCGATCGGGTCGACGGCGAGTCGGTCAGGTCCCGGAGTCCGGGGTGGTGTGACTCGATGCGGTGCTCGATCCCCCGGATCCACGCCGGGCGCTGGCAGAGCTCACGGGCACGGTCGCCCGCCACCATGAGGAGGGCGGCAGCGCCGTCGGCCACCGGGGCGACGTCGTGGGCTCGAAGGGGGGCGGCGTAGTACGGCCGGCCGAGCAGCTCGTCGACTGAGCCCGATCTCCGGACCAGGGCGTTGGGGTTGTCGGATGCCGCCCTCCAGCTCCGTTCGACCACGGCGGCAAAATCGGCCTCGTCGGCGATGTTGCCGTCGAGGAGGGCCCGGGCCTGGATGCCGGCCAGCGAGACCGGGTCGAGGCCGAGCGGGGCGGTGAGGTAGGGGTCGCCCTGGAGGGCGAAGATCTCCCGGTTGTTCCCCGGCGACGACCGGCCCGACCCGATCACCAGGGCCACGTCGATGTCCCCGAGCTGCAGGCGGAGCCAGGCCTCGAACAAGGCCCAGGCGCCGTCCATCTCGACGTGGCTCTCGTACACCGGCGGCCACGCCCCGACCCCGTCGATGTTCATGACAAAGGCGAACGGGGCCCCGGACAGGTAGTCACAGCTGCCGGCCAGGGTGAAGTCGATGTCGTGCCGCTCAAGCCCGGTCTTGGACAACAGGTCGTTGACGCAGCGCATGATGAGCACGGGCTCGGGCCCGGCGAATGCGGCATAGGCGGGCGTCTGCGAGACGGCCACGATGGCCACGTCGCGTACATGATCGGTCACTGCGTGAACTCCTGGAGCTTATGGGCGTCGGCGTCGGGCTCCCCGGTCGGGTCCCACCGTTCGATGACGCCTTCGAGGGCTACCGACCGGTTGTCGATGCCGGTCAGGTCGCGCTCCCCCGGCGGTCGCCACACGGCCTGGAGGCGAAGCCCGACCCGCATGTCCTCCTCCACCAGGTTGCGGATGTCGACGCTGATGAGGGGTGAGTCGCTGCCGTCCAGGAGGATCGACGCCCGGATGTAGGGCTTGGTCTCCTTTTGCCCGTAGTAGTCGACGGGGGTGATGACGGTGAACGAGGTCACCGTTCCCCGGTCGGCCACGGTGACCTCGTCGTCCTCGCCCATCTCGATCCGCTCGAGCGGGTCGTACCCCCGGCCGGGCACATAGACCTTGCCCGACGCGGGCGAGCGCTGCCCGATGAACCGACCATCGAGGAGGCCCTGGGCGAAACGGGCCCGATGGGCATACAGCGGCTCCCGGTAGTGCAGCGAGATGAGCTGCACGATGTCGCTCACCGGTTCGGACCCCTCGACGACGGGGGTGAGCTCTCCGCGATCCACGGGAACGAAATGGAAGTCGGTGACCGAACCCGTTCGCTCCTCATGGAACTGGACGGCCACCCGCATGCCGGTGGACATGTCGTCGATCGAACCCGTGTCCACGGCGTGGGCCATGGCGTGTTCGGTGCCGTCGAGGAGCACGAGGGCGAAGGCAAAGGGGTGATCGAACGGGTGGGTCGACGTCGGCTCGGCTACCCACGTCCAAGCCGTGACGATTCCCTCGGTGGCCACGTCGACCAGCACCGGATCGAGATCCTTGCCCGTCGCCGGGTCGTACTCGAGGGGCGGGCAGAGGACCTGGTCCCCGTGCCGGATGCCCAACAGGTGTCCGTCGCGCAGGCCGGTCAGGAATTGGCCGAGCACGGGTCCCGTCGTGCGCGTGTATGGATACTCGAGCAGGAGTTCTACGTCCGGAAGCATGCGTCGGTACGCTAGCAACCCCACCTCGAGCCTCGCTCAGCGAACCGGGCCCGTTCACCTCCTGCCCGGGTTCGACCGGCCGGACGCGGGACATACGCTGGCAGGCGGGCCGGATGACGGCCATGAGGGTGCCCCCGCGGGCATGACCACCAACAAGGAGAAACCGGTGAGCACCGAACAACGAGGTTCCGTACGGGTCGAGCCTGGGAGCAAGCGGGTGCGGGCCTTTGTGCAGGGGCGGGAGGTGGTCGATACGCTCCGACCCCTCCTGGTCTGGGAGGTCCCCTACTACCCCACCTACTACGTCCCCCTCGAGGACGTACGCGCCGAACTCGTCCCGAACGGTGAGGTCAACCACTCGCCCAGCCGCGGGGACAGCATCGCCTATGACGTGAGCGTGGGCGAAGCCACGGCCAAAGGGGCGGCCCAGAGGTTTCCCGACTCCCCGATCGTCGAACTCCGCGGCGCCGTCCGACTCGACTTTCCGGCCATGGACGAGTGGTTCGAGGAGGACGAGCCGATCTACGTCCACCCGCGCGACCCCTACAAGCGCGTCGACATACTGGCCAGCTCGCGCCACGTGGTCGTCGAAGTCGACGGCCAGGTCGTTGCCGACTCCGATCAACCAAGCATCCTGTTCGAGACCGGGCTGCCCCCCCGCTACTACGTGCCCCTCACCGACGTCCGGATGGACCTCTTGCGCCCATCGCCGACCCAGACGCAGTGCCCCTACAAGGGTACGGCCACCTACTGGTCGCTGCTGGTGGACGGCAACGAGCACGAGGACGTGGTGTGGATCTATCGGTCTCCGTTGGCCGAGAGCCAGAAGGTGGCCGGGTTGGCCTGCTTCTACAACGAGAAGGTCGACATCACCCTGGACGGAGTCCGACAGGACCGTCCCCGTACCCATTTCAGCTGAGCCCGGGCCCCCTTTCGGTTCGGCGTCTGACCAGGGCCCCGGCCTCGGGCTGAGCGCCAGCGCCAAACCGGCTTCCCCTGGCAAACCGGTTTCGTGCCATTAGGTGAGGGGCGCCGCCTGGGTGGACAACCCGGCTCCGAGGTGGGCCGTGTCGTTGAAGCGCCGGACGACCCAGCGATCCGGGGTGACGACCAGGTGTGAGATCGAGGCGTTGTCGGCGCCGTTGAAGGCGAAGGGATCGGAGTGCGCCGCCTGGGCCAGGACCTCACCGATGGTCCCGCCGTGGGCGAAGGCCACCACCCGCTCGTCGGGATGGGCGGCGGCGATCCGCTCGATGGCGCCCCGGACACGACGGGCGAGCGTCGTCGTGCTCTCAGCCCCAGGGATCACCTCCCACCGCTGCTCCTCTCTCATCTGAACGGCAATCGGGTCTCCCTCGATGACCTTCTGTCGGAGCAATCCACCTTCCCATTCGCCGAGGAACACCTCCCGCAGGTCGGCCTCGACCCGGGGAACGAGGGACAACCGCCGAGCCAGCGGAGCGGCCGTCTCGGCAGTGCGCCGGAGCGACGTGACGTAGATGGCGTCGATGCGCTCGCCGGCGAGCCGGGCACTGACCAGCTCAGCCTGGTCCTGGCCCTCGGGCGATAAGGCTGGGTCACCGTGTCCGTCGACTAGGTCGAAGTCCTGACCTTCGATGGCGGCCTGTGACTCTCCGTGGCGCACCAGGAGTATTTCGGTCGCTCCCGGCGGCGGCTCGAACCGGATCTGTCGGTACTCGCGGGCGGCGTTCATCAGGCTCGAGCGTAGAGCCATCGACCACCTGGGTGTTCAACCTGCCGACCGGGACGGCCAGCCACCAGGGAGGCCTGCCACATCGGTGGCCGTTGCACGCCGGAGGGCCGGCCGCGCCCGGCCCCGGCAGGCTGACCAGTAGCCTGGGAGATTCCGATTGCCGACCCGGGAGCCCATGAGCCAGCCACCCCCTGACCCCAGACGCCCGCCTCCGCCTCCCTCACAGGCCGAGAACCGGTTGACGGTGAGCCCGATCCAACTCATCGCCAGTGCCCTTGCCTCGGTGTCCGCCGCCATCATCGCCTCTCTGTTCAACGTGGCCGGAACGATCGTCGGTACCGTCGTCGTCAGCGTAGTGGCCACGCTCGGCGCCGCCGTTTACAGCTCGTCGATTCGACGGGCCCATGCGCGCCTCCGCCGGGCCGCCGACCAGCGCCCGCTCCTTCGCTCCGACCGGGAACGCAAGTACCCAGCGGCGCCGGGAAAGCGGGCCGGCTCTTCCGCCCTCGACGGATTGGCCGGCCTCGGCGCTCCGGACAGCGTGGCCGGATCGGTACGCCGGCGTCCCCCGAAGCGAAGTTGGCGGGACATCCGGGTCCCCGTGCTCGGCGCCGCTGTTGGCGCACTCGTGATCGCCATTGCCACGCTGACGATCATCGAGCTGGTGGCGCAAAAGCCCCTGTCGGCCGTGGTGCGGGGACAGTCCGGCTCCGGACAGACATTCTTTGGCGGTGCCGATCGAAACGGCACGACACCGAGTTCGACCACGACGACAACCACGTCTCCGGTCGCACCGACCACGACGACCTCCCCGAGCGCGGCCCGGACGCCCGGCACGACCTCGACCTCGACGTCGACGAGTACGACAGTGCCGGCCAGCACGACGACGACCACCTCCCGCGCCGGCGCCTCGGCCAACCCGACCTCGACCACCACGACCACGACGACCTCCCCCAAGTAGCTCGACCCGGCTCCGAAAACAGGCTCCTCAACGCAGCGCCCACCATCCCGGACCGGCGTCGACGGTTCCGGCTCGAGTGAGCGAGTCACAGGCTGCTGCGGCGCGAGCAAGGCTGAGGCTCGTTCGCAGGAGGATGGTGTCCATGGTGGTGGGTGAGCTCTCGAGCGCGGCCAGCACGGCCCGGGGATCGTCACCCAGCCCGGCGTGCTCGAAGGACTGTTGCACGGGACCGGGACCGGGACCTGGGCCGGGGCCGGGCGGCCGGCGTGGCCGGGAGCCTCGAGTTGCCCGGGCCGGCCTGGACGCCGGGGTGGGTCGGTCCGGCCCGATTGAGTCCTTGTGGGGGCGCTCCCGTCCCTTGGCCGCCACGAGCGTTGACGATTGCGTCGCCGGATTGGGGGCCTCCTTTCCGCACCGCGCAAGTGCCACCGCGGTCAGGATGTCATCGACGTCGCGGACCGGAGCACACCCGTCGACCAGCAGCCCGTTGGTGCCGGCCGAAGCGGGGCTGCGCACTGAACCGGGGACGGCGCAGACCGGGATGGCGCGGCGGGCCGCCGCTTCGGCTGTGTAGAGGGCTCCTCCCTTCAGCTGACACTCCACCACGACCACCACATCGGAGAGGGCGGCGATGATCCGATTGCGGGCTGGGAAGACCCGGGGCTGCGGGATGGTGCCGAGGGCCGACTCGGTGAAGACGACACCGTGCTCTTCAACCTGGCGCCACAACGACGCGTTGCCCTTGGGGTAGACGACGTCCAGACCCGTGCCCACCACGGCCACGGGCGGGGCCGGATCATCCCGTCCGGCCCGCAGGGCCCCGGCATGGGCGGCCGCGTCAATGCCCAGAGCCAGGCCCGACACCACTGCGACTCCGGCCTCGGCCAGCTCGCGCCCCAGCTCCGATGCGACCTGCAGGCCGTAGGCGGTTGCCGACCGGGTGCCGACGATGGCCACCCGAGCACGACCATCGAGCGCCGAAGGCGTGCCGCGGGAGAAGAGGACGGCAGGTGCACCGGGATCGTCCCGCAAGATGGCGGGGTAACCGGGAGACGTCCGCAGATGGACGCCCACCCCGGCCCTCTCGTACTGCTCGGCCACCACCCGGGGATCGGTGTCGCGGACCACATCTCTGAAGAGACGGTGGTCATCAGACGGATGACGGCCGCGGCCCAAGGCCTGCCACGCCCGGATCGGGTCCCACCCGGAGAGGATCTTGGCCAATCGCACCGCAGTCATCCCGGGCAGCCCGGCGCAGGATGCGGCACACGCCGCCTCGAGCCCGAGGCGGCCGACCGGGTGCTCGGGCGACGAGGGGCCCGTCATCCTTCGTACCCCAGCAGTGCGCCGCGGCGGGACCGCAGGACGAGCGCCTCGTGGACATGCGAGGCCTGGACGGTGTTGCCGGCCCCGTCGAGGTCGGCCACCGTCCGAGCGATGCGCCGGACCCGATGGAGGCCGCGAGCGGTCAGGGTGCCATCCCGGAGGCACAGCTCGAGCAGGGCCGCAGCCCCGTCGGCCATCGGTGCAGACTCGTCGAGCCCAGCACCGGGAAGCTCGGCGTTGGCCCGTACACCGCGACGAGCCGCTTGCAACCGGGCGCCGGCCACCCGACCCGCGACCGCCTCGGTTCCTTCACCCGCACGGCCGCTGATCAAGTCGTCCACCGACGGTCGATCGACGCGGATGGCCAGGTCGAACCGGTCGAGAAGCGGACCTGACAGGCGGCGAGCGTAACGGTCCTTCGACCCGGCCGAGCACCGGCATGCCCCGGGAAGCCCGCCCTCGCCACACGGGCACGGGTTCGTGGCCCCGATGAGGAGTAGCCGGGCGGGGAAGATCGCGGTCCCCCTCGCCCGGCTCACCCGTACCTGTCCCTCTTCCAGTGGTTGGCGCAACGCATCGAGTACAGCGGTCGGGAACTCGCCCATCTCGTCGAGGAACATGACCCCACCGTGGGCCAGGCTGATCTCGCCGGGCCGCATCCATGCGCTGCCACCGCCGATCATCGACACCGGAGAAGCTCCGTGATGAGGAGCGCGGAAGGGCGGCCGAACGACGAGGCCGGCCTCGGGAAGCGGGAGCCCGGCAACCGATCGAATGCGGCTGACCTCAAGAGCGGTCGTCCGGTCCAGATCGGGTAGGAGCCCGGGCAGCCGCGTGGCCAGCATGGTCTTTCCCGATCCGGGTGGCCCGACCAGGAGGAGGTGGTGGCCCCCCGCCGCGGCGACCTCGAGCGCGCGGCGGGCGAAGGGCTGGCCGGTCACCTGGGACAGATCGCCGCAGTCATCGGTATGGGGCCGCCCCGCCTGCGGGTCGGGCGGCGGCGATGGGTGCCGTCGCCACGAGGGCCACGGCCGTCGACCGGCCAGGCATTCGACCAGCGGCCGGAGATGGTCGACGGCGCGAACGCCGCGGTGGTCGGGAAGGCGGGCCTGCTCCGCGTTGGCCTCGGGAACCACCAAGGTGTGGTGGCGCAGCGCTTCGGCCAGCACGACCATGCCGGAGAGCCCCCGGAGCGAGCCGTCCAGGCCGAGCTCGCCGACGAATGCCATGCCGTCGACGGCTTGCCCGTCGAGCTCGCCCGTGGCCACGAGCAGACCGATGGCGATGGGCAGATCGAGCCCGGCGCCGCCCTTGCGAACGCCCGAGGGTGCCAGGTTGACGGTCACCCTCCGGAGGGGCCACGGCAACCCACTGGAGAGCAGGGCGGCCCGGACCCTGTCGCGTGACTCGCGGACCGCAGCGTCGGGCAGGCCGACGACGGTGAAGCCGGGCAGCCCGTTGCTCACGTGCACCTCGACCGAGACGCGAGTGCTGTCCACCCCGACAAGGACGGCAGAGGAAATGGTGGCGATCATGACGCCTCCCGTCAGTACGGTCCGGTCGCCTCGGCCCGACGGCAGAGGTAGGGAACCGGATCCCGGTTGCAGAGGGCCGAAGTGGGCGATAACCCCAATTCGTGCCGGCCACTCGAGGCACAGATCGGACCGTAGCGAGAGGGTGTGACGCGTGGCGCTGGGGCGCCGCTCGACGACCGTTCGACCACCCACTGGTTTGATCAGCCGACGTGTCGGTTACCCAGCCGACCCTCCGGTCCCCCGACCGCGGACAGTGACGGGCCTATCGACTGGCGGCAGGGCTTACGACGACAGTCTTCTAAGTTCCGGGTTCCATCCAGCGAAACTGTTTTGCCCGCATTTCGGCGAAACGATGTCGATACAACATCGGCCGCAGCGCCGAAATCGCCGAAAGGCGGGCAAAACCAAAACCAGCGAGGAGCCTTCGCCCATCAGATTCCGACCTCGCATCGCCCGGAGACAAAGGGACACTAGAACATCATCTAGCCGCCAATCCTCACGGACAGTGAGGTGACCAGATGACCGCAACGCTTGTGCCGGGTTCCGGGGCCAAGCCCGAGCTGTTGACCCCTACTTCCCCTGGAAGCTGGGATCGCGCTTCTCGTTGAACGCCCTGAGCGCCTCCCAGGTGTCCTCAGAAGCGAAGTTCACCGACTGCGAGCGGGCCTCGTCCTCCAAGGCCTGGTCCATGGAAACGGCGAAGGAATTGTTGAGCATCGTCTTGGTCATCGAGAGGGCCAAGGGAGGACCGGCGGCAAGTCGTCGGGCCCAGTCGTCGACGAAGGCATCGAGCTCGGCCGCCGGCACGACGCGATTGACGATGCCGAACTCGGCCGCTTGGGCGGCAGAGATGATGTCGGCGAAATAAGCCAGCTCCTTGGCTCGATGGAGGCCGATCATCCGGGGCAGGAGCCAGGACGACCCGAAATCGACCGAGAGGCCCCGCTTGGCGAAGATCTCCGAGAAACGGGCGGTATCCGATGCAACGACCAGGTCACACCCGAGGGCCATGCTCATCCCAGCACCGGCCGCCACACCGCCGACCTTGGCGATGGTGGGCTTGGGGAATCGGTGGAGCCGCATGGCCACGTCCCCGAGGGCGCGCATTTGGGTCAGATACGGGTCGCCAGGCCGGCCGGCCACATCGCTGGCACCGCCCAGGTCGGCTCCCGAGCAAAAGGCGTCGCCCGCACCGGTGATGACCATGACCCGGTCGTTTCGATCGGTGGCCACATCGTCGAAGGTGGAAAGGAGCTCCTTCCACATCACACCATTTGCCGCGTTCTTGCGGGTTGGTCTGTTGAGGATCACGGTGACGACGCCCTCGGCGCGCTCCACGATAAGGGTCTCGAGCTCGGTCGACATGGAGGTACACCCTATCTGTGCTGGGACGACCTATCTGTGCTGGAACGACCGATCCGTGGTGGGACGACCGCCCCGGGACCGGGGACAGCCGGGCTAAAACGCCCCTTCGATCACGTCGACCTGCCCGCCAGTGATGGAGATGACGTCGAAGCGCACCTCCACCAGCGCGCGACCCGAGGCCGGGGTCAGCTCGGACAGCCATCGCTGGGCCAGATGCCGGATGCGGCGCTGCTTGGCCGGGAGCACGGCCTCGGCCCCGACCCCGAAACGATCGGAGGCCCTGGTCTTCACCTCGCAGAACGCAACGGTACGGCCACGGCGGACGATCAGGTCGATCTCCCCTTCGCGGCGTCGCCAGTTGCGCTCGAGCACCTCATAGCCTTCGGCCTCGTACCACTGGGCCGCCGCTGCCTCGCCCTCTGAACCGAGGGCCCTGCGCGGGTCCGGGCGCCGTTCGGCGCCCGAGGTCACAGCTCCTTCTCGGGGAGCCGCTCGATGTTGACGTCACGGAAGGTCAGGATCCGGACCGAAGGGACAAACCGAGCGGGCCGGTACATGTCCCACACCCAGGCATCGTTGAGGGTGAGCTCGACGCAGGCTGGGTTGGTCCCCTCCCGTACGGCGACGTCGACCTCGTTGGCCAGGTAAAAGCGGCGCTCGGTCTCGACGACGTAGGAGAAGAGCGGCAGGACGGCACGGTATTCCTGTACCAGTGCGAGCTCGATCTCCGACTCGTACCGTTCGAGGTCCTCTTCGCTCATCGGAGCGCGCTCACTGCGTGTTCAACGGGCCACTGCCATTGCCAGCAGAGTACCTCGCACACGGGGATGGGTCCCGATCAGGGACGTACAGTACGACGTTCCTTGATCTTGGCCGACTTGCCATGGCGTTCACGCAGGTAATACAGCTTGGCCCGCCGAACATCGCCCAACGACACCACCTCGGTCTTTGCGATGATCGGCGAGTGCACCGGGAAGGTGCGCTCCACGCCCACCCCGAAGCTCACCTTGCGCACGGTGAACGTCTCCCGCACCCCGGTGCCCTGCCGGCGGATGACAGCTCCCTGGAATACCTGGACCCGCTCACGAGTGCCCTCCACTACCCGCACGTGCACCTTCACCGAGTCGCCGGGGCGGAACTCGGGAATGTCGTCGCGCAGACTGTCGCGGTCGATGATGTCGGTCGGGTTCATGGGGCGCGTTTCTCCACGGATCGCTGTGCGTCACTGCCTGCCGGGACCCCGACGGGCCCGCGCCTGCGGGACCGAACTGGGCTGTCTGGCGAAACCGGCTCATGCCGGCCCGACCAGGCTCACCAATCGTAGCCGTGTTCGACGAGGAGGTGCACCTCGTCGTGTTCGACCAACAGGTCGACCTCCTCGGACGTCAGCCCCCCTCGTGCGGCGATCAGGTCCGGGCGCCGAGCCAGCGTCCTGGCCAGGGCATTCGCCAGCCGCCAGCGACGAACCCGTCCGTGATCGCCGGACCGCAGGACGGGGGGGACCTCCCAGCCCCGGAATTCGGCCGGCCGCGTGTAGTGCGGGTACTCGAGGAGGCCGTCGATGAAACTCTCTTCCCCGGCCGACTGGTCGTTCCCGAGGATGCCGGGGACCAATCGGGCAACAGCCTCCACCACGACCAACGCGGCCAGTTCGCCACCGGCCAGCACGAAGTCCCCCACCGAGATCTCCTCGTCGACCAGATGGTCAGCGACCCGCTGGTCGACCCCCTCGTACCGGCCGCACAGCAACGAGAAGCCCTCAGTGGACCGGGCCAACTCCGTGGCCCGGCTCTGATCGAACCGGCGGCCTGACGGGGTGAGCAGGATGAGGGGACGCGGAAGACCATCCGGACTCGATGCCACCGAGTCCACGCAGCCGAACACGGGACCGGGGGCGAGCACCATCCCCGCCCCGCCCCCGAAGGGCGCATCGTCCACCGAGCGTCGCGGGTCCTGGGCGGCGGACCGCAGGTCGTGGACCCGGAGGTCGAGGCCGCCCTGTACCCGGGCCCGGCCGAGAATGGACGCACCGGCATAGTCCTCGATGATCTCGGGAAAGATGGTGAACACGTCGATGCGCACGGATCGCGGCCTGAGATCAGCCGAGGTCGAAGAGACCGTCGGGGGCGTCGATGGTCACCCGCACGCCGGGGTCGTTGGACACCACGAACCGGAGTGGAACCAGGGCTCCCCCCGACAGCACCAGGAGATCGCTGGCCGGATTGGCCTGGACGCTCTCGACCGTGCCGAGCACAGTGCCCTCGGTGTCAACTGCCTCCGACCCCACAAGGTCGTGGACCCAGAGCACGTCCGAATCATCGAGCGCTGGGGCGAACAGGTCGGTCCCCCTCAGCGCCCCGGCTGCGTCGATGCCGTTGCAGCCCTCGAACATCACGATCCATCGACCCTTGTGCGGCGAGGATCGGACCACCCGGTACTCGGTACCGTCTTCGCCAAACAGGATGGAGCCGGCAGCCACCCTCTCCTGACGGTTGGTGGCGAGGGCGACGATCACATCGCCGCGAAGCCCATGAGGCTTGACGATGGTGCCCACCTGAAGCAGTGGCGGACCTGCGTCGCCCGGTTCCTCGCCAGCAGACGCACCGGACGTGCCCGTCTCGGACACGATGGTGGTCGCCTCAGTCGTCGACGATGTCGACGTTCGTCTGGATGCCGTCGCGGGCGCCGGCTGCAGCCACCAGGGTACGGATGGCCTGGGCTACGCGGCCTCGGCGACCGATGACCCGACCCATGTCGTCGGGGGCGACGTGGATGCGGAAGCGGATGGCGCCGTCCCGCTCCTCGGTGTTGATGACCACCGAGTCCGGCTCGGAGGCAATGGAGTTGACCAGGTAGGTCACCACGGCCAACGGCGTTCCGCCCGAGACGCGGTTGCCGGCATCGTCGTCGTTGAAGTTGTCGTCGGCATGATTGCCGTCGTCGGCGTGATTGCCCTCGTCGGCATGGTTGACGTCGTCGGCCGAGTCGACCGCGAGGTCGTCGGTCACCTTGCCGCCTTGAGGGCGTCGAACTCGTCGATGGCACCCGACTTCTTGAGGAGCTTCCCAACCCGCTCGGTCGGCTGGGCGCCCTCGGACAGCCACTTGACCGCCTTGGCATTGTCGATCTCGAACACGGCATCCGGCTCGGCCAGCGAGCGCCCACGAGGTGCGTAGGTGCCGACGATCTCGATGAAGCGGCCGTTTCGGGGCGACCGACTGTCCGCCGCCACCAACCGGTACGTCGGCTGCTTCTTTTTCCCGATCCGCACAAGGCGGAGCTTTACTGCCACGGTGAACTCCTCTGCGTTCTAACGAGTGCGTCTGACATTCTCGCACCAACCAGGGGGGTCCCGTGCACACGCCGTCTAGGCCCGCATGCGGGCGGGCGCTGCGAGCTCGTTTCCGGTCAGCGGGACTTGGGGGTAACCCGGCCCCCGCCCTTGCCCTTCTTGCCCTTGCCGCCCTTTCCCTTCCCCGAGTTGCGGGATCCACCACCCGGGGACCCGGCGGCGCGACTCGATGCGCCCAATGCGGGCAGGCTCGCTGATTCGCCCAGGCCAGGGCCCCCGCCGAGCGAGCCGGCCATGTCTTCGAGTCCGGCCATGCCCCCCGGAGGTATCTTGCCCCCCCGGCCGAAGAGCCCGCCCAGGCCGCCCAGGGCACCGCCCATACCCCCCTTGCCCATGTTCTTCATCATCTTCTGCATCTCCTTGAACTGTTTCAGGAGCGCATTGACGTCGGCCGTGCCCGTGCCGCTGCCGTTGGCGATCCGCAGGCGCCGTGAGCCGTCGATCGTCGATGGATCGTTGCGCTCTGACGGCGTCATCGAGCGAATGATGGCCTCGACCTGGGCGATCTGGCCATCGTCGATATTCGACGATGCCTGTTTGAGGTCCTTGGGCATCCCAGGGAGCATCGACATCATGCCCGAGAGGGACCCCATCTTCTTGACCTGCTGCAGCTGCTCGAGGAAGTCCTCGAGGGTGAAGCGCCCCTCGATCATGGCCGAAGCGGCCTTTTCGGCCACGCCCTGGTCGAAGGTCCGTTCCGCCTGCTCGATCAGGGTGAGGACATCGCCCATCCCCAGGATCCGGTCGGCCATCCGGTCGGGATGGAACTGGTCGAAGTCGTCGAGCTTCTCACCGGTGGAGGCGAAGGCGATCGGCCGTCCGACCACCTCCTTCACCGAGAGGGCGGCGCCACCGCGGGCGTCGCCGTCGAGCTTGGTGAGGATAACCCCGTCGAGCGAGAGGGCATCGTGGAAGGCCACCGCGGTGGACACGGCGTCTTGGCCGGTCATGGCGTCGATAACCAGGAACGTGTAGTGCGGATTGGTGGCCCCGGCGATGTGGCGAACTTCTTCCATCAACGCCTCGTCGATGGACAGCCGGCCCGCCGTGTCCACGATGAGGACGTCCCGGCCGAGGCGTTGGGCCTCCTCGACGCCGGCCCGGGCGACTGCGACCGCGTCGGTCGGCTCGCTGAAGACCGTGACCCCTATCTGGGAGGCGAGCACCCTCAGCTGCTCGACGGCCGCCGGCCGCTGGAGGTCGGCCCCGACCAGCATTGGGTTCCGGCCCTGCTGCTTGAACCAGCGAGCCAGCTTGGCCGCCGTGGTCGTCTTTCCCGAGCCCTGGAGGCCGGCCAGCAACACCACGGTGGGCGGCCGACTGGCGTAGGTGAGCTTGAGGGTCTCGCCGCCGAGGATCTTGGTCAGCTCCTCATTGACGATCTTAATGACCTGCTGGCCCGGGCTCAGGCTCTGGGAGAGCTCCAAGCCCACAGAGCGCTCACGGACCGCTCGAGTGAAACCTCGGACCACCCCCAGCTCCACGTCGGCCTCGAGCAGCGCCGTCCGGATCTCACGGAGGATCTCGTCGACATCCTCCTCGGTCAGGCGTCCGCGGCTCCGGATGCGCGAGAGGATGCCCTCGAATCGGTCGGTCAGGCTTTCGAACATGCGAGTGCCCACGCTACAGGAGCGCGGTCAGGATCGAGTGCAGGCCGAGCTCAGAACAAGGCGTCCACGAAGGCCACCGGATCGAAGTCGACGAGGTCCGCGATGCCTTCGCCCAGGCCCACCAATTTCACCGGGAGACCCAGTTCGCGCTGGATGGCCACCACGATGCCACCCTTGGCCGTGCCGTCGAGCTTGGTCAGCACGACGCCGGTCACCTCCACCGCCTCGGTGAACACTTTGGCCTGCGCCAGGCCGTTCTGGCCGGTGGTGGCGTCGAGCACCAAGAGCACCTCGGTCACCCGGCCCGGCGGGCGCCCGGCCACTCTCCGGATCTTCTTCAGCTCCTCTACCAGGTTGACCTTGTTGTGCAGGCGACCTGCCGTGTCGGCCAGCACCAACGTGTGGCCCTTGGCCTCGGCCCGCTGCACGGCATCGAACACGACAGAGCTGGGATCGCTGCCCTCGGCCCCCTGAACGATGTCGGCGTCGGCACGGGCCCCCCACATGGCCAGCTGTTCCCCGGCGGCGGCCCGGAAAGTATCCCCCGCGGCGAGGAGCACCCGCTCCCCCGACCCGGCGAACCGGCTGGCCACCTTACCCACCGTGGTCGTCTTGCCCACCCCGTTGACCCCGACGAACAGCCAGACGTCGACGGACCCCTGCTCGGCAGCGCCGTCGGCAACGGCATCGGCGTGGCCGGCTGATCCATCGGAGGCCGCTGAGGTGCCCCGCCACGCCCCGGGGACGGCCAGGCGGGCGTCGGCAGTGGTCAGGGCCTCGACCAGGTCCGCCCTCAGTGCCTCGACCAGGCCGTCGGTCCCGTCGACGGAACCAGCCTTGACCCTGGCCCGGAGATCGTCAAGCAACGCGTCGGTCGCGCCCACGCCCACGTCGGCGCGGATCAGCGCCTCCTCCAGGTCGTCCCAGGTCGTGGCGTCGATCTTGCCCCGAGAGCGAACCGACCCCAGATAGCCGGCCAGCAGCCCCCGGGCCTTGCCCAAACGACCCCGGTAGGTCGCTGGCTCCACGACCTCGACGACTTCCGGCTCTGCGGGGGCGGGCGCGGCGACCTCGGCCTCGGGCGGGGCGACCGGAGTGCCCGGAAGGGTCGCCACTGCTCCCGACGCCGACGGGGTCCCCTCCTCGGCCGCTGGCCGCGCCGCGTCGGCTCCCTTGGCCAGCTCGACGTCGGTGGGGGCGTCGGAGACCATCTCACCGGTTGGCACCGCCGACTTGCCGCCACGACCGCGGAACCGAAGGGCGACCAGGGTCCCCCCGCCGACCACCACGACAGGAATCCCGACGGCCAGGCCGATGACCACGTCCGAGCTATTGGCGATCAGGACGGCGCTCACGGCCAGCACGGCGCTGATCATTGATCCGCCGCCCGCATGATTCCCTGCTGGCCGGTGTCGTGCTGGCCGGTGTCGTGCTGGCTGGTGTCCCGCTGGCCGGTGTCGTGCTGGCCGGCGTCCTGCTGGCCGGTGTCCCGCCGGCCGGCGATCCCGGGCCTGGGCGACACCGAGTCCTCGGGGAGGGGCAGCGGCGAGTCCTCGTCGGGCTGCGACGGCGAACCGGGTTCGTCCTCCCGCCGAGGCACCTTCTGGCTCACGACCTTGGACGATCCTCCTGGTGCCATCGTCACACCGTAGAGCGCGTCGCCGGCCTCCATGGTCCGCTTCTGATGGCTCACGATGATCAGCTGGGCGTCCTCGCGGAATTCGTGGACGAGGCCCAGGAACCGGTGGAGGTTCACGTCGTCGAGCGCCGCTTCCACTTCGTCCATCAGGTAGAACGGCGACGGCCGGCTCTTGAACACGGCGAACAGGAACGCGAGGGCGACGAGCGAGCGCTCGCCACCCGACAGGAGCGAGAGCTTGCGGACGTTGCGCCCCGCCGGGCGGACCTCGACCTCGACACCGGTCTCGAGCAGGTTCTCGGGGTCGGTCAACGACAGCCGGCCGGTCCCGCCGGGGAACAACGTGTCGACCAGGTCGGAGAAGTGCTCCCGGACATCGGAGAAGGCCGAATCGAACACGACCATGATCTCCTCGTCGAGGGTCCGGATGATCTGCTGGAGTTCGCGCCGGGCCTTCCGGACGTCTTCCACCTGAGCCTCCAGGAACTGGTGTCGCTCCCCCAGTGCGGAGAGCTCCTCGAGGGCGAGCGGGTTGACCGGGCCCAGCTTGGCCAACTCCGACTCGAGCTGGGCGACCCGGGTTGCCGGGTCCATTCCCTCGGGCAGGTCGGGCTCGGGCGAGGTCAGCGCCTCTTCGGGATCGCAGTTCAGCTCACGGTGGATGGCCTCGACCACGGCGTCCCGGCGGATCGAGGCCTCGGCCAGCTCCAGCTCGATCTTCTGCAGGCGGCTGCGATGGGCGGCCAGCTCGTGCTCGGCCGCCGAGCGCTCCCGGCGCAGGCTCTCGAGCCGGGCGCCCCCGGCCCGGACCGCCTCGAGCTGGAGGCGATGGCGGTCTCGGAGCAGACGGAGTGCACCATCCAGCTCGAGCTGGGCCTCGCCGACCACGCCGAGCAACCGCTCGACGGCCACTGCGTCCGCCTCCAGCCGGCGACGGCGCTCGGCCGCCTGCTGCCGCTCGTCGGCATGACCGGTGAGACGGCGCTCCACCTCCATCAACCGTTCGGACAGGACCCGCCGGCGCTCGATCAACCCCGCGGCGCGCACCTCCCAGGCCTTGCGCCGGGATGCGCCGGCGGCGAGCCGCTCGTCGATGCGAACCCGCTCGTCCCGCGCCGCCTCGGCCTGGTCGGCGGCGGCTACACGGGCGTCCTCGAGGACGGGGATCTCGGCTTGGAGGTCGGCCAACCGGGCCGCGTCGCGCTCGATGCGCTCGTCGAGCTCCGTGTAGTGCCGGCTGGTCTCCTCGATCTCCGCGGTCATGCCGGACCGCTCGTTGGTCACCCGGCCCAAGGCGTTGCGCGCGCTGAGGTGCGCTCCCTCGTTGCGGTCGTCGCTCCGCACCGCTTCGGCGGCGGCCGATCGCGTCTCCTCCACGGCCAGGCGAGCCAGACGCCGGTCCTCGGCCGCCCGCTCTGCCTCGCTCTGGGCCCGCGCCGCGCGCTCGCGGGCCTCGTCGACGACGGCGGCTGTGACCACGCCGCCACCGGCCCGGACTCTCCATCCCGACGCCGAGAACCTGTCGCCCTCGCGGGTGACGACCACCAGGTCGGGACGGTCGAGGGCCAGATCGATGGCCCCCGACCACCCGCCGAGGGGAGAAACAGCGTTGGCCAGGAGCGTGTCCAGAAGGCGGTCGAGACCGACTACGTCCCGTCCCCGCCTGCCCCCTACGTGCGCCCGGACCGGCTCACCCGGCACCAGGCGGGCACCAGCGACTGCGCTCCCGTCGACGGCGGCGACGGGTGGGGGCCGGTCACCGACCGCGGTGTGCAGGGCCAAAACGGCGCCGGTGGCCTCGCCCTGGCGAAGCCGAGACAGCGCAGCGCGGGCCGAATCGCTCCCCGACACCACCACGGCGGCCAGCGACGCCCCCGCTGCCGCCTCGAAGGCGTCCTCCCAGCCCGGGTCCACCTCCACCAGGTCCAACAAGGTGCCGACCACGCCGGTCACGCCGGCTAACAACTCGGCGCCGGCCGCCCCCCGGGCCTCATCCAGCGCCTTGGCCAAGGCATCGGCCCTTGCGGCGGAGCGGTGGTGTTCCTGTTCGGCCTGGCGCAGCGACTCCTCGGCCGTCTCGAGCCGCTGGGCCGCTGCCGACTCGGCGGCCTCGGTCTCGGCCACCACCACCTGCAGGCGCTGGCGAGTGGCTTCGGTCTCGGCCAGGCGCTCGGTCAGCTCCTGTTCCTCCCCGACGAGCGTGCCCGCCCGCCGCTCGAAGCCGGCCAGACGCGCCGTCACCTGCTCGAGGGCGCGTCGGTCCCGCTCCAAGCCCCGCTCGGTGGAGCCGAGCTGGCCTCGGGCCACAGTGATCGCCTCCTCCGCCTCGCGCAGCGCCGAGCCGTCACCCCCCTTTTCGAGGTGGGCCTCGAGCTCGGCGGCCAGTGCCGCCTCGGTGCTGACCAAGTCGCCCTCTTCGGGGGCCAACGAGGCGGACTCGGTCTCGGCCGCCTCGAGCTCCTGGCCGAGCCGCGCCCCTTCCGCCTCCAATGTGGAGACCACGTCAGCGTCGGCTGCGGCGTCGAGGGCCTGGGCCAGGGAGCGCTGGCGCTCCCGCAGCACGCCGGTCAGACCCTTGGCCCGCTCCACCAGGCCCTCCACCCGGCCGAGCGACGAAGCCAGGTCGGCCTCTCGCTGGGCGGAGAGCTCGTCAGTGGTCCGGCTGGTGGCCGCGTCGAGGTCGGCGAGCGACAGCCGTAGCCGTTCCTCCGCTTCCTGCAGCTCTTCTTGGCTCCGGCCGCCCTCGGTGCGGCGCCGGTCGAGTGCGGCGATTTCCATCCCCGCCTCGTGCACGCGGACGGCCCGCAGCTCGTCAGCCATCTCGGTATGGGACCGGGCTGCAGCCGCCTGTCGTTCCAGAGGACGGATCTGGCGCTTCACCTCCCTCACCAGATCGAACAGGCGTTCCAGGTTCTCGTCGGTGGAGGCCAGACGGCGCTCGGACCGCTCCCGGCGGCGCCGGAACTTGAGCACGCCGGCCGCCTCCTCGATGACCCCGCGACGGTCCTCGGGGCGGGCGTTCAGGATGGCGTCGAGCTGTCCCTGGCTGATGATGACGTGCTGCTGGCGGCCCACGCCGGTGTCGGACAGCAGCTCTTGGACGTCGAGCAGCCGGCAAGGGGCCCCGTTGATGGCGTACTCGCTGTCGCCCGAGCGGAAGAGGGTGCGGGTGATGGTGATCTCGGCCAGGTCGGTGGCCAGCTTGCCAGCGCTGTTGTCGATGGTCAGCGTGACCTCGGCCCGGCCCAGGGCCGGCCTGGAGGCCGTGCCTACGAAGATGACGTCCTCCATCTTCGAGGAGCGGACCGTCCTCGGTCCCTGGGCGCCGAGCACCCACGCCACCGCGTCGACCACGTTGGACTTCCCGCTCCCGTTGGGACCGACGACCACGGTGATGCCTGGCTCGAATTCGAGCACGGCGGCATCGGCAAAGGACTTGAAACCTTTGAGGGAGAGGGACTTCAGGAACACCGGGCGTTCACCCTATCGGCGCTGGCGCTGCAGGCGGAGAGGTGGCCGATCAAACCTGGCAGTGCTCGCACAGGTACGTCGAGCGACCACCCGACTTCACCCGGACGATGGTGGCCCGGCATCGCCGGCACGCCTCGCCCTCCCGGTCGTACACCTGGTGCTGGCCCTGATAGTCGCCGACCTCGCCAAAGAGGTCGCGGTACTGCTCGTCGGCCAGCGAGGAGCCCCGGTGCTTCACCGCCTCGCTCAGCGTCTCGACCATGGCCCGGTACAGACGCCGCACCTCCTGGGAGGAGAGCGAGTTGGACAGGCGGTCGTAGCGGAGCCCGGCGGCGAAGAGGATCTCGTCGGCGTAGATGTTGCCGATGCCGGCCACGAACTCCTGGTCCATGAGGAGCGCCTTCAGCCCCGCCTTCTTGGAGGCCAGCATGACCCAGAACTTCTCCCAGCTCATGACATCCTCGAGCGGGTCGAAGCCGAGATGGGCCAGTTCAGCGATGCCCTGGCCGTCCTCGGGGGCAGCGGCCACGAAGAGCTCGCCGAACGTGCGCGGGTCCACGAAGCGGAGCTGGCCGCCCTGGGTGAAGGTGATGACCACGTGGGTATGGGGGGCCTTGGGCTCTTTGAGCGCCTTGGCCCGTTGTAGCTGGCCGCTCATGCCCAGGTGCACGACCAGGGTCTCGCCATCATCCAGCCCGAGGAGCAGGTACTTGCCGGCCCGATCGATCGACTTGATGGTGTGGCCCTCGAGCCGGGCGCGGAAGTGCTTTGCGCTCGGATGGCGCCGCACGGTGCGCCCGTTTCGTACCTCGACCCCCTTGATCTTGCGCCCCACGACCTCGCCCTGTAGGTCGCGCCGGATGGTCTCCACCTCGGGAAGCTCAGGCATCCCCTCCGCCTCTCTCGTCCCCCATCGCACCGACAGCGGCCTGAGCGGCCGCCTGCTCGGCGTCCTTTTTGGATCGCCCCTCCCCCATGCCGAGGTGCTGGTCAGCAACGTACACCGTGGCCACGTATCGCCGGGCGTGATCAGGCCCCTTGGCCACGATCTCGTAGCGCGGAACGCCGCGGCCGTTGCGCACGGCCTCTTCTTGGAGCCGGCTCTTGAAGTCGAACGCTCCCGGGCCGGCGATGGCCAGCTCGATCCTGGAGGCCAACAGGGCGTAGATGAGCCGCCGGGCTTCCTCGAATCCCCCGTCCAGGTAGACGGCTCCGATGAGGGCCTCGATGGCGTCAGCCAGGATGGACTCCTTGGCCCGGCCGCCCGAGCTGTCCTCGCCTCGCCCCAGCCGCAGGTGGGGACCGAGGCCGATCTCGGCGGCCACCTCGGCCAGCACGCGGGTGTTCACCACCGACGCGCGCACCTTGGCCATGCCCCCTTCGGCCAGATCGGGGTAGGTGCCGTAGGTGTGGTCGGCGACCACCAGTCCGAGCACGGCGTCACCCAGGAACTCGAGCCGCTCGTTGGACGGCACGCCACCCTGCTCGGCGCACCACGACCGATGGGAGAGAGCCTGGTCCAAGAGACCGGCTTCGATGAACCGGTACTCGATGCGCTCGACCAGCGGCTGTGCCGGTTCGGCGACGTTCGTCACCGTCGGGGCTCAGGCCCCTTCGAGCTTGGCGTGGACGTAGTCGACGGCGTCGCGGACGGAGCGGAGCTCTTCGAGGTCCTCGTCGTCGATGCGGAACCCGACGGAGCGCTCGCCCAGCTCTTCCTCGAGCGCCTCCACCAGCTCGATCAGGGCCAGCGAGTCGGCATTCAGGTCCTCGGCGAACGACGAGGACTCGCTGATGCCGGCGGGATCG
>DATDHU010000040.1:0-3317 GCA_036521415.1 Acidimicrobiales bacterium | reverse complement strand
CCAGTCGGTGGCGTCCCCCTCGCAGAGGTCGGCGGCGGCGATCATCTCGTCGGCCAGCTCCGGGTCGACGTCGTTCGACCAACGGGCCCGGGCCTCCAGGTAGGCGGCCTGGCCCCGCAGGTGGTCGGACGGGTCCAGCTGGGTGGCCCGATCCAGGTAGGTGAGGGCGCGATCGAGCCGGCCGAGGCTCATCAAGAGAGCCGCCGCCAGCACCAGGTGGTGAGCGGTGGCCTCGCTCGACTCGGCGAACTCTGAGGCCGCCTCGTGGTGGCGGGCCGCCTCCTCGGGATCGCCGCGGTCGATGGCGATCCGGGCCGCTTCGAAGTGCAGCCGGGCGAGGGCGTTGCTCTTTCCCTTCTCGCACCGAGTGGCGTGGTAAGAGGCGAGCTCCACCCGGTTCTGCTCGAGGAGGACCTTGGCCACCGCGGTGTGCGCCTTCGACCGGGCCTCCTCGGAGGACAGCCAGTAGATGGCCGACCGCTCGATGGGGTGCCGGAACTCGATGCGATCCCTCGACGCCTCGAGCTGTCCGGCCCGCTGGGCCGGCTTCAGGTCGTCCTCGGAGATGCCCAGGTCGGACAGCGTGCGCTTGAGGGTGTCGAAGGGGATCCGCCCGGCCGAGCCCACCGAGAGCGCCTGCTGGGTGTTCTCGGGCAGCTCCTCGAAGCGCCGGGCGAACTTCGCCACCAGGTGCGACCCCAGCGGGAGGGGGTCAGGGAGGGCCCGGTGGCCGCTCAGCTCCTCGGCGTCGAGTCTGTTGCAGACGTCCAACAGCGCCTCGGGGTTCCCCCCGGTGCGCTGCACCAGCTCCAAGAGGACCCGCGGGACGGGCATCCGGTCGCTGCGGAGATCGAGCAGCAGCTTGGCCTGCTTGACGGTGAGGGACTTCAAGCGGTACGAGGTCACGCCGAGCTCCTCGTCGGTGGCCATGGTGGTGCCGGCCAGCGTCGACGCCGACAGGACGAGGACGATCGGCGTGCTCCCGAGCGCCCCGATGGCATGGGCCAGCGCGACCGTGAACCAGCCGGGCAGCAAATGGCAGTCGTCGACCGACAGGAGCAGCGGGGCCAGGCTGTGGCCGGCGAGCGCGGTAAGGGCGCCGACCATGGCCTGCACAACGGGCGAGTCGGGCTCGGCCGTGGGCTCCAGCGGGGAGAACTCGTGCAGGAGGTCGATGATCGGCTGCGGCCATCCCCCTTCGGGCACCGACCCTTCGACATAGAGCGTCCCCCGCAGTGCGACGTTGCGGAAGTCGCGGGCGCGGCCCATGGCCGCTTGGACGAGGGAGCTCTTACCCGTTCCCGGGTCGCCACGGAGGACCACGACGTCGGACTGCCCGCGGCGGGCCATCACGAGGGCCCGGTCCAAGGCGGCCAGCTCGCGGCCCCGGGCCACCAATCCGCCGAGGACCATGCCCGACGGCGGCTCACCGGCCGCCCGCTGCACGGTGGCCGTGCTCTCTTCGGTGACGACGCCGTAGGTACGCCAGTCGTCGGCACGGGCGAGCGCCAGTGTCATGTCGAGATCCTCAAGCGGGATGGACGCAGCCATCAGCCCCCTCCCCTCGCTCGGTCGCCGCCATCTGGGCGTGCTCTGTCCGCCTGTCGCGTGCCAGCTGGGCAGGCACTGTTCGCCTGTGGCGTACCACGTGGGCGCGCGCCACCAGCGCGTTACGACCATCGTTCGTCATCATTTCTCCGCATACGCCAGTTGCCCCCGTAGGCGCCGGCGTACCCTCATAGTGGACCCAGAAACCGACTGCAAAGTCCATTCCTGCCAGGCACCATCACGGGGAGTGTTGAAAGTACTACTGCGGGTTACCCTAGAGCATCGATTCAGCGATTTCTAGTCGACCCATCAGAAATTTATACGGGGCGAATGCATATTTTTACCCACCCTGCGTGCTTGAGTGACTACAAACTGACGTTTTCCCAGCTTAATCCCAGCATAGGTCAGTCAGGCCTCGGAAATCCAGCCGAACAGTGTTCGGAGAGTTGGTTTCAGATTCTTAGAAAAGTCCCGAACGCTCGCAGGGGTTCGGGCGCAGCCGGCCAACGGACAGCCGGCCAATTACCGGCCAATTAGCAGTACTCGACTGAGGTGGCGTCGAGGATGCGGTGGCGGAGCGCCACCAGGTCGTCGTAGGCGTCGACGATTCCCCCCACGCCGAAGACATGCCCGACGCCGCCCTCACGCCAATCGACGAGGTCGCCGGGCCCGCGCTTGGGCCGGACCTCGTAGACGCCGGGCAGGGCGGCGACCTCGTCCAGCCCGTGGACGGCCACCACTCGGCGGGCGCCGATCGGCGGCTGGTGCCAGAGAAAGAATCCGATCCGCTCGAAGGGCTCGATCTCCCCGAAGGGGATGTCGAGCCCGAGCGCCAGCAGGAGCCGCCAGCGAATGACGGCGGGCCCACCCAGGAGACGCAGGATGTCGGGGACACCCCCGCCGACCCTCCCGTTCACCTCGATGATCCGGGGACCGTCCGGGGTGACCTTGATCTCGGTGTGCATCATCGAGGTCCGGACGCCGAGGGCGAGGGCAGCGCCCGCGGCCAGCTTTTCGATGACCGCGACGAGCTCGGCGGGAAGTTGGCTGGGGATGAACATCCCGCTCCCCCGGAACGGCTCGGCCAGCGGGAACCTCCCGGTGACGGCCAGGTGCCGGATCTCACCGTCGACGATGGCGCTCTCGACCGAGACGAAATCGGAGAACTCCTGGCTGGCCAGCGGGGTGACGTCGCCCAGGTAGGTCTCGACGATCATCTCCTCGCCGGCGTTGGCGGCCAGGACGTCGGCCAGGGCCCCCGCGTCGTCCGCCCGGTACGTGTCGCGGCTGGCCGCTCCCTGTCTCGGTTTGACCACGACCGGATAGGTGGCCGCCGCCACGACTTCCTGCACGCACTGCGCTCTCTGGGCAACGTCTGCTCTCTGGGTCTCCTCTTCTCTGCGTGCTCCGTCTTCGGTATGGGCTCCTTCTTCGGTGTGAGCCTCGTCCCCCGATGCCTCGGCGGGTACCGTCCAGAAGTCGGGGCCCTCGAACCCGGCTGCGGCCAGGGCCCTCCGCTGGGCGACCTTGTCGATGAGCCGCTCGACCACCTCGACCGGGTGGAACTCCAATCCCAGCCGTTGTGCCAATGACGCGGTGAGCATCTGGCCATCGTCGGTGAAGGTAACGATCCCGGAGGGCCCGAGCGCGGCGACCTCGTCGACCAGCTGGTCCAGGGTCAGGGCGGCATGGTCGATGACCTGACCGAATTTGGACATCACCCGGCGGTAGCCCGGGTCGCTGCGGGCCGACGCGTCGATGATCCAGAG
>DATDHU010000039.1:0-35592 GCA_036521415.1 Acidimicrobiales bacterium | reverse complement strand
GATCATCGACCGGGTCGCCGTGGACAAGATCATCGACCGGGTGGACGTCGACAAGGTCATCGACCGGGTCGACGTGGACAAGATCATCGACCGGGTCGACGTGGAGAAGATCATCGACCGGGTTGACGTCGACAAGATCATCGACCGGGTCGACGTGGACTCGCTGATGGAGAAGACCGAGTTGGGCAGCATCATCGCCCGCTCCACCACCGGGGTGGCCACCGAGGTTCTCGACGTCATCCGGGCGCAGGGCGTCGGGCTGGATGACTTCTTCGCCCGCTGGGTCAATCGCATCCTTCGCCGGTCAGCGGCGGACCTCCCGCTCGGACCCCCAACCCTTGTCGAAGAGGGACCGGAATTGGCTGAACAATCGACAAGGGCGGCCTGAATGGCGACCGCGGTGGTCGGACCCGTGGTGGGTCGCCAGGGCCACTACGCGGGCGCGGTCACCCGGCTGGTGGCCTTCGCGGCAGACATCGGCGCGTCGTGGGGTCTCTTCACCCTGGGTGCGGCGGCTCTGACCTTCACCATCCAGCTGGCGTCGGGCGCCAAATTCTCACTCAGCAACCATCAGGTCGTCTCCCTGGTCGTGGGGGTGATCTGGGAGTTTCTCTACTTCGCCTACCAGTGGACCCTGAGCGGGAAGACCATCGGGATGGCCATCCTCGGCATCCGGGTGGTCAAGACCGACGGGTCGCCCGTGGGGGCCCGTCAGGCGGTCATCCGGATTCTGACCCTGCCGATCAGCATCGTCGTCCTCGGCCTGGGGTTCTTGGGCATCTTCACCAACCGCCGGCGGTACGCCTGGCACGACCGGTTCGCCAAGACGGCGGTTGTGTACTCGTGGGACGCCCGCGCCGCCCGGCTGCGCTGGCTGGCCAAACAGGATCCAGCCACTCCGACCTGACCTGTCGCAGGGCGACGACCTTCTCGAAGTTGCTGTTGACCCAACTCCCCGTTTCCAAAGGGCTTGACAATCGAAAACTCCTTGGATTAAGTCCCTTGTGCGTTTTGATCGCGCCGCGAAGCTGGCTGGGTCGGCTTCAAAAAGGGGGAAGGGGACCGGCATGGGCTATGCACCGAAGCGCCTGATTAGCTTGGCCGGCGCCATCGCCATGGCTTTTGGCGGCCTCATCGTGGGGGCAGGGATGACTTCGACGCCCGCTTCAGCCGCACCATCGTGCACTCAACCCCCATCAATCGAATGCACTTTCTCCTACACGGGGGCGATTGACAGCTTTCACGTGCCCCCTGGCGTCACCGTGGTCGAAATCACCGCCTCAGGCGCACAAGGCGGAGGTGGCGTCCTCGAAGTGCCGGGAGGCAAGGGCGCCCAGATGAGAGGTTTCTTTGGCGTGACGCCGGGGGAGACACTGAACGTGGTGGTCGGCGGACAGGGAACGACGCTGAATGGCAGCGGCGGCGGCGGCGGGAGCTCCTTCGTGTACAGGAGTGCCACGTCGGACGGGTTGCTGATGGCCGCAGCCGGGGGCGGCGGCAGTGCTGGGAGCAGCCCCGGAGGCGGCGGTAGCGAGACGGGGACGGCTGGGGACGGTCAGACTCCTATAGGAGGACAATCGTGCAGCGGCGGTCCCGCTGGCCAGGGTGGTGAAGGCGGACTAGCTCCTCCCGGCTGCTTCAGCATGAGCATCCCGACAGCCGCCGGTGGAGGTGGGCTGCTCAGTGACGGGAAGACCGAATCGGATGCAGCCGGCGGAAAGTCACTGGTCAACGGCGCTGGCGGTGGCGCTGGCGCTCCCGGCTTCGGACACGGCGGTTTCGGGGGAGGCGGAGGTGCCGGCGAGAAGGCTGGTGCCGGTGGCGGTGGCTTAAACGGCGGCGGGGCAGGTGGCCTCGATTTCAGTGGGGTAGCAGGTGCCGGCGGTGGTGGCGGCGGGTCCTACAACGTTGGTAACGCACGGTTCGACCAAGGTGGCGTCCAGTCCGGCAACGGAGAGGTTGTCATCTCCGACGAATCCATGGCACCGCCTCCTTCGGCCGGATATCGACTCGTGGCCCGTGATGGAGGTCTGTTCTCCTTCAACGCACCCTTCTATGGCTCCATGGGAGGCCAGCCTCTCAACCAACCCATGGTCGGGATGGCTTCTGATAAGTCGACCGGCGGGTATTGGGAAGTGGCATCTGACGGTGGGATCTTCGCCTTCAACGCTCCCTTCGAGGGTTCGATGGCCGGGAGCCCCCTCAACCAACCGATCGTGGGCATGGCCTCGACTCCCGACGGCCAGGGCTACTGGGAAGTGGCCCGAGACGGTGGCATCTTCACCTTCGGTGACGCTGGATTCTTCGGCTCGATGGGTGGGCAGCCCCTGAACCAGCCCATCGTCGGATTAGCTGCGACACCCGACGGCCAGGGCTACTGGGAGGTGGCATCTGACGGCGGGATCTTCGCCTTCGGCGACGCCCAATTCCATGGGTCCGCCGGGTCCCTGGTACTCAACAAGCCAGTGGTGGGCATGGCCTCCACCCCTGACGGCGGGGGCTACTGGCTCGTCGCATCTGACGGTGGAATCTTCACCTTCGGCGATGCCATTTTCTCTGGTTCCATGGGCGGGAAGCGTCTCAACCAACCGATCGTCGGGATGGCCGGCAACGATGACGGCCAGGGCTACTGGGAGGTGGCGTCTGACGGGGGGATCTTCACCTTCGGCGATGCTCCCTTCCTTGGTTCCGTGGGTACCATGCCGATCAACCAACCCGTTGTCGGCATGGCGGCGGGCTAACGGGGCCGATCCCCAGCAATGAATTGCGCCACCGCAGCGCCACGCCGTGAGCTGAGCGGGAGGGCGACCCTCGTTCCGGAAGTCAGCCCAGGTGCCACACGCAGGTGCCTCCCTTGTTGTTCGTCCTAGTCCCGTCAGAGCAGATTGTGTTACTCCAGTGATCCCGCCGAGCATCGGAGTTGTCCTTGCGGCACTCTTAGCTTTCGGTGCTGATGTCCTTTCAATGGCACCAGCATCGGGGCTTCAATAGTTCAAGATCGAGCCAGGTCAGTCGGTGCACAAGGGCAGCAAAAGGAACGGCGAATGTCGCGGGAGCCAACATGGCGGACTACCCAGATGTCGACCACGGAGCAAGCGCAACAGCTGCCAACGGAGAGGCGATCGTCTGCCAGGACAACAACGGGTGGCGATGGGAGCCAGCCTGACACAAGCAGATCCCTCGGAGCGATATTAGGGGCTATTGAGCAACCGGACCGCCTACGCCGTGACGCTGAACGCTGGGAGTCCGTCGGCGTTCCATCCCCGCTAGATCGATTGCACCCGATGGTTAATCCTGAATAATTTTCTCGCCGGTTGACTCTGCCCTACGGGAAGGGTTCATGCTCTAGACGTGGATGAACTACTAAGCATCGGCGATTTCTCCGCTCGGTGCGGCCTTTCGGCCAAGATGCTTCGCTCCTACGCCGCTGCCGGTCTCTTGGTTCCGGCGGCCGTCGACGGCTCGTCTGGCTACCGCTACTACTCGACCGGCCAGCTACACCAGGCCCGGATCATCGCCCTTCTCCGCCGGGCACAGATATCGGTCGACGACATTGCCAAGTTCTTTGACAATCCTGAGGCAGTCCAGCTTGATCGCTGGGACCGACAGATCATGAGCGAGTCGACAGTACGCCGCCAGGCCTTGGCACGGGCTCGAGCCGGTATGGCGATGGATCAGGCTCCCCTACCGACTCAGCCAGCAGCACCACGGAAAGGACCTGAAGTGACCCACACTCTTGTTACCGGAACTGCCACCCATATTGGTGGGCGGGACACCAACGAAGATGCCCTGTTGGTCAGCGAGGGGTTATTTGCCGTCGCAGACGGGATTGGGGGCCTTCAAGACGGCGAGGTCGCCAGCCGACTCGCCCTAGACACACTCGACGCCGCCTTCGCCGCAGATCGCACCGTGTCCGGACTACTCGACGCTTGCCAGGAGGCCAATCGAGCCGTGTGGGGGCAGGCGAATGGTCGGGACAACATCATGGGTACCACGCTGGTGGCCCTCGCCATGACTTCGGATGCGGCGGGAATGGTTCTCCATGCCGGCGATTCACGCATGTACCGCATTCGGCATGGGCGCCTCGAGCAGCTCACGCATGACCACACAATCATCGCCGATCTGATCCGCTCCGGAGATCTGAGCGAAGAGGACGCCCGCACCCACCCCCACCGATTCGTCATCACCCGGGCGATCGGCGTGTTTCCCCGAGTCGACGTCGACCACGCCGGAGTCTCTTGCGAACCCGGCGACAGGCTGTTGCTCTGCAGCGACGGTCTTTTCAAATCCCTGTCAATTCACGAACTCAAAGCCGTGTTGATATCTGAAGTTGAACCCCAGCGTTCTGCCGACCAACTGGTCACAAATGCGGTGGAGCACAAAGCGGAAGACAACGTCACCGCCATGATCATCGATGTTCACTGAGACCAGTGAACCGGAAACCGCCCAGTTCCGTCTCAGGCGAACGGAGGGGTAGTCTCGCCTCACTCAAAATGGGGGTAGACGATGATCGTGACTCGTTCCAGGCTTGGGGTAATCCTGGGGGTCGGGATACTCGGCATTACTGCTGCATGCGGAGGGGCATCAGCGACCAAGGCCGTCCAACCAAGGACAACCTCTTCACCATCGACCGAGGCAACTACCACCACAATGCTTCCAGTGCTTCGGACAACTACAACTGCGACGCCGACAACAACGGTTCGCCCTACCACGGCCCCACCACCGACGGTCCCTCCTGCGACGGCCGTGTCCACCGATCTCCCAACTGTCGTCTGCCCCACGACATATGGGGTGTCGCCGACTTCTACTGTCGAGATTCCACCAACAATTTCGGAATCGGTTCCCGGCGCCCTAGCAAAGCAGTTGGCCGTGTACACCACTCAGGATGGCTCCATGAAGGTCCTGGGACCAACCGGTTGGACCTGCACTGCCCTAGTGGGGGCTGACGGCTCCACAAAAGTTGGCGTATACCCACCCGGTCAGGGTGACCCCAATAGCCAGCCATTCCACGCCTCATCAGCCCAGGCAGTTCTGGGAAGTCAGACGGGTGGGTGTGAGGGATGTGCGGTCAGGCAGGCTAGTCCTCTGTTTGCAACAGCAGCGAGTGACTGCGCAGCACAGTTCCAAGGGAGCGTGTGCAATACCAGACCGTCCGCCGAATCGGTTGAACAAATCGATAATGGAGTAGTTGGGTTTCTTGATCCACCCGGGGTTTCTGGCAGTGGGAATCCTTCTGGGGGACCGTACCCGGCAAATGGAGTGATGACGTACCACACCTCGAGCTTCACGAGAAGTTACGTTGACACCTGCACCCTTCCGTCCAGCGACCATGCGCTATGCACAGCCATTCTGAATAACTTCGTACAGTCCTACGGCAACGCCTAGCTCATCGCTACAGCCTCACGGAGCGCCTCCCAATGCCTGCGGTCGCTGCCAATCCGTAAAGGAATGGTTCTGCTCCTTCTATCGCTCCCTCTCGCATTTTCAAGCGGTTCTGTGAACTCGATTAACGCTCTGACCTGGTGGGCGCTACCGGACTCGAACCGATGACCTGCTGCTTGTAAGGCAGCTGCTCTAACCAACTGAGCTAAACGCCCGAAGGCACCACGCTATCCGCGGCGCCGGCACTCAAAGCCTGGAGGAGCTCCGGCGTCCCTGCAGCCACCGGCGTCCGACGTGCCTGGTGGTCCAACGTCACCAGCTCCCGACCGAGTGACTCGGTGACCACCGCGCCCGCTTCGGAGCAGATCAGCATGCCGCCCAGGTAGTCCCACGCCCCGAGCGACGACGTCCCGACCACCGCGTACCCGTCGAGGACGCCTTCCGCTACTGCACAGAGGTCCAGGGCGGCCGCACCCAGCTGGCGGTACTGCGACCATCCGAAGTACCTCCTGGGGTACCCGGAGAACCCGACGATGGCCTCTCCCAGCACCGTGCACCCCGACGCCCGCATCGACTTCCCGTCCCGTCGGGCTCCGCCTCCCCGGGCCGCCTCGAACCGGATCCCCGACGATTGGTTCACCACCACGGCGGCCCGGGGCCCTTCGGCGTCCACCGCGCAGACACTGGTGGCGTACCAGGGGATCCCACGGGCTGCATTGGTCGAGCCGTCCAGCGGATCGAGAACGGCCACCATCTCGCGGTCCCCGGCGTGGGTCCCGGACTCCTCGGACATGACCCCGAGGCCGGCGCCGTCCAGGACCTCGATGGCAGCCGCGTCGGCCACCAGGTCAGAGCGGTACTGGCCCGGTCGGGTACCGGCGGGACCCCAGTCGCCCAGACCACCGAGGGCGTCGGCCACCGCGGTGGCGCTCTGGTGGAGAACCGCCAGCAGTGCATCGTCGTCCATCCGGTCGACGCTACTGCCGGCGGCCCTCGACCGTCGTCCACAGGTTCACCGACAGCCGGAGGACCGATAGGCTAATTTACCTGTGGCAGTCATCGACGTGGCCGGGTATGTCGCCGACCTCAAGGATCACTCCGTCGACCATGGGTTCCATGTTCACGACGAGCGTCATTTCGTCGAGACTTACTCTCTCCGCCAGGTCTGGGAAGTGGAGCTCCATCCAGAAGACGGCTGTGGCGGCCCGCTCGACCTGCACCTCGGGCTCGAGGTGGACCCCCGGACGCTGCTCGCCTTCGAGGACGTGGTCTTCGGCCTGCCCGACGACGAGGACCCGCCCGACAATTTCCACTTCCCGCTGACCTTCACCTGGGCCCTTCCCCCCCTCCCGAACGGTCCCGACCTGCTCCGTTTGGCCATCGACCTGGCCGGCATCGGGGGGATCGAACTCCCGCTCGAGGTGTCGGCCATCGATTCCTACGCTTCGGCCACCGACGCGGCCGAGCGGCGGCTCACCATCGTGGCCCGGTGCCCCGTCTCGCTCACCCGGATCCTGGCCGGTGAGGAAATGATGTGTGACGTGTTCGACCGCTGCTTGGCCGTGAGCCGCTACCTCCTCGAATCAGCGGGTAGCTGGCTCGGGTGACCAGTGCCGCCGTCCGTCGCCGAGTCGTCCGCTCGGCCGGGCGCCGGCACCGTTGGGCCCTCTCCCTCATCGTTGTGGCCGCTCTGGGGATCGGGCTCGCCGCCTGCAGCAACGGCGGCGCGGATCTGGCCCGCCAGGCCTGCGGCCACGTCGACAAGTCCCTGACCCTCTTCAAGCAGGCCGAAGAGGCCCCCACCCAAGCCGAGGCGAACTCGCTGGGCGAACGGGCCTACGTGGAGCTGCGCGACGCCCTACCCCTGGCGGCCAAGGCCGCGGCCAGTGACGGTCAATTCCAGGCCCTCATGACCACGTTGTCGGAGACCAACCGGGTAGGAGAGCAATACCTCGTGGTCTCACTTCGGGACCAATGCGTCGCCGCCCAGCAGTCGAATCCCCTCCAACCGGCGGGGCCGACGGGACCGGCACACACCATCCCACCGCCGCCCACCGACATCACGGCTCCGCCGGGGAAGTAGGGTTGTGCGAGCGGGACCGAGCTCGACCAGGAGCGGAGGTTCAGACCGTTGGCGTGTACCCCGCCGGCAGGTTGATGGTCTTCTTCTCGAGGAACAGCTCGAGGCCGTCCTCGCCGAACTCACGGCCCATGCCCGACTCCTTGTAGCCACCGAAGGGCGACGAGAAGTCGATGGGGGTGCTGGAGTTCACCATGTAGGTACCGGTGCGCACCCGGCGGGCCACGCCGAGCCCACGGTCGTTGTCGGCGGTGAACACGCCGCCGCACAGCCCGTAGTCGGAGTCGTTGGCGATGGAGACGGCATCGTCGTCGCTGTCGTAGGGGATCACCGACAGCACCGGCCCGAAGATCTCCTCTTGGGCGATGCGCATCGAGTTGTCGACGTCGACGAAGACCGTCGGCTCCACGAACCAGCCGCGATCGAGGCCCTCGGGGCGACCGCCGCCCAGGGCGACCTTTGCCCCCTCGTCCTGGCCGATCTTGATGTAGTTCTCGACCCGGTCCCGCTGGCGTTCGGCCACCAGCGGGCCGACTTCGGTTGCGGGATCGAGTGCGTCGCCCACCTTCATGCCCTGCATCTGGTCCACCAACGCCTCGGTCACCTCTTGGTAGCGGTGCCGGGGGGCGAGGATCCGGGTCAGCGAGATGCACGCCTCGCCGTTGTTCATGATGGCGTTGGGCATCATCAGGGGAAGGGCCTCGGCCAGGTTCACGTCATCCAGCAGGATGGCGGCCGACTTGCCCCCTAGTTCCAGGCTGAACCGCTTCAGGTTGGCGCCGCAGGCGGCACCGATCTTCTTGCCGGCCACCGAGGACCCGGTGAACGACACCTTGTTGACGGCGGGATGGTTGACCAGGTGCTCGCCCACTTCACGTCCGGCCGGGACCACGCTGAGGACGCCCTTTGGCAGTCCGGCCGTCTCCAGGATCTCGGCCAACAGGTTGGCATCGAGCGGCGTCTCGGGAGCGGGCTTGAAGACCGCCGTGCTCCCCGACAGTAGGGCAGGAGCCAACTTGGCCGCGGCCAGGAAGAGAGGCACGTTCCACGGGGTGATGGCGGCGACCACGCCCACCGGCTCCTTGGCCACCAGGACCGGGCCGAGCAGGCCGTCCTTGATCGTGTCGAACTCGAAGGTCGACCCGAGGCCGGCGTAGTAGTCGAGGATCATCGTCGGGGCCAGGACCTGGGCCAGGAGGCCCCACGAGACCGGCGAGCCCATTTCGTTCGAGATCAGCTCGGCGATGCCCTGCATGTCGTTGCGGATGGCCTCGGCCGCCTTGGACAGCACCGCAGCCCGCTCGGACGGCGTCATGCGGGGCCAGGGGCCGTGCTCAAAAGCGTCCTTGGCCGAGGCCACGGCGCGGTCGATGTCGGCGTTCTTGGCCTCGGGGACCCGCCCGATGACCTCTTCGGTGGTCGGCGAGACCACGTCGATGGTGGAGGAAGACGAAGGTTCGACCCACTCCCCCCCGATGTACAGACGGTCGTACGACTTCATGGGCCCTCCTTGATTGGAACCGGTTCTATTCCGGTGGACCGATCGTACCCACTGATGGCCCGCTCCGGACAGCCGGAGTCCGGCTCACCGATCGTACTGCCCGGGCAGCGGCCCTCGCCGGGCGAGGTGGCGGCCGATACGCTCCGGGCACCCATCATCGTGCTGTCCAGTCGGCCATCGGCGGCAGCACCGGATCGACAAGGAGTTCCCGTGCTCTCCCCTCTCGATGACTACCCGGTCCACCAGATCTCCGAGCCGATGCGATTCGTCGGGCCCTCCGACCGGAACTTCTACGACCGCTACTACTTCAACATCCTCGGCGCAGACGGGGTCTCGGGCACTGACGAGGAGCTGTTTGCCGTCATCGGGTTCGGTCAGTACCCGAACCTCGGTGTGGCCGACGCCTTCGTCTCGGTGCGGACGGGCGACGACCACCGGGTTGTCCGGTCCTCCATGGTCATGGGCGCCGATCGGATGAACACGACGATCGGCCCCATCCGGGTCGAGGTCCTCGAAGGGCTTCGCCGCGTACGGGTCATCCTGGAGCCCAACGAATGGGGCCTGGAGATGGACGCCGTGTACGACGGCTTCTCCGAGGCGCACCTCGAAGCCCGACACTTCAACCGGCAGTTCTCACGGGTCACGTTCGACACCTCCCGCTTCGCCCAGCTCGGATCGTGGACGGGCTCGCTCTCCATCGGTGACAAGGAAGTGGCCCTGACGCCCGACCGCTGGTGGGGCTGCCGGGACCGATCCTGGGGCGTGCGTCCGGTGGGCGAGCCTGAGCCTCCGGGCATCCAGGCCACCAACACGGCAGGCGGCTTCTTTTGGATTTACGCCCCCGTGCGCTTCGAGGACCATGCCATCGTGACCATCGTGCAAGAGGAACCCAACGGCCGGCGGGTCATGCAAGATGCCCATCGGGTGTTCCCCGTCGGATCCGGTCGGGAGGCCGAGTGGCTCGGACGCCCCGAGCACGAGGTCCGATTCGTTCCCGGGACGCGAAGGGTGTCCGGAGCCACGCTCTCGTACTTCGGCGCCCACGGGCGACAGACGGCCAAGGTCGACTGCGAGGTGACCTTCCCGTTCGCCCTGATGATGGGAACGGGTTACGGGCTCGAGCCCGATTGGCGACACGGGATGTACCAGGGCGATCTGGTCGTGCAAGGACAGCGGTACGACCCCGCCAGCCCGGAGTACCAGCCGTGGGGGCTCATGGAGAACGCGGCCCGCTTCACCTCCAATGGCGAAGTCGGCTACGGCATGCTCGAGTTCGCCGTCCTCGGTCCCCACGAGCGGTACGGATTCAGCGGCTGGGACTGACGTGCTCGTCGCGCCGGCGCGTCCACCGGCAGCGACCGGGCCGAGCTGTGGCTCCTATCCGGCCCGACGGAACGGGTGTGGGCCCCGTGTCCGCCACGACCGCCGCTGGGCCATGTCCGGCTCGGCGATGACAGCGCCTTGGGCCGGTGGCTCTGCACACTCGGCACAAAGCCGACGGCCCTCCGACAGCCAGGTCACGGTGGCCTTCCCGCAGCCCTCGCAGTGCAGGCCCACGAAGACTCGGCGCCGGATCATCCCGCGGGAGGCCGACTGCTCCTCCAACATGGCCTGGAGCTCGGGGCTGAGGACCCACTCCCCCGGGGCCACCCGCTGGACGAGGTCTGAGTCCACGAGCTCGTGGAGCAGCGAGGGCAATCGGTCCTGGGTTCTTCGATTGGGCCGTGGGTGGGCCTCACCGAGGCGGTCCGGCACCTTGCTCACCGGTTCCCGTCCTTCATCGGTCTGCATCTACCGACCTCCTCTCAGCGTCCGCCGACATCGGCGATGCTCCTGCCGATCGGACACCCCGTAACCCCGTCATGCATCCCCTGGCCGAACGAGCCGAACCCGGGCACTCCAATGACTCTATGGAGCATGGCAGATTCTGGCAGGGAATTCACGAGGTTACTGGTCGGGCCGGATGGTCCGTTCGCGGCTCGGCGCTCAGGTCGGTGCGCGCTGTGGGATGTCGCCCTCCCGGAGCCGATCGGCCACCCACGAGATGCCATCGGGCTTGTCCATCTCGTCCTGCCAGCCGTCGAGCACGCGCTCCAGCTGCTCGTGGGTGGCGATGTGCCCCACGACGGACACGATCACCTGCTCCACCGGAAGGTTGTCCACCTCGACGTCCCCGAACGGTGTCCAGGATCCGGCCTCGGGAACCCGCTCCAGCATCACGTACAGCTCCCCGGTGTCCTCCACCCAGCTGAGCTCGTACCGGTTGCCGGTGGCGTCGTGCCATTCGGTGCCCAATTCGATCTCGGCCGACTGCCGCCGGCGCTCGTCGGCACTGTAGAACTCCTCGATGTCCATCGGGCTCCTGTCGTCGCTTCGGCTCGATCCGACAGAGTACGCCGGGTCGATGCATAGTCCTGTTCCGGCGTGGGGCAGGCAGGGATCGAACCTGCGACCGAGGGATTATGAGTCCCCTGCTCTAACCACTGAGCTACTGCCCCTGGCTGGTCTTTCCCTTGTCTTCCCTGGTCCTCGGTCGTCTCGTGCTCGTGGCTGCCAGCACCGGCCACGATGAGCACGTGATGCTCGCCCGGCCACCGGCGCCTGAGAGCCTACGTCGCCGCCCGGGGCGGGTTGCCCGCCTCCCAGCGCCGGCGATCCATTCGCCAGGTGCAGTCGACCCCCAGCTCTCCGGGCGCAGTGACCTGGTCGGGCCGCTCCCCGACGAACCGGTAACCCAGACGGCGAGGGATGGTCCCGCTGGCCGGGTTGGCCTTGTCGTGATGGATGTCCACTTTGCGGATGACGTCCAACGAAAGGGCAGCGTGGGTGAGGAGCCGGGCCGCCCCTGTCGCGTAGCCCAATCCCACAAAATCGACGTGTGTCCAATAGCCGATGTCGAGCGTATGCGGCCCGGAACGACGGTGGAGGCCGGCGCCCCCGACCACCGTGCCGTCGACAAAGACACCGACCACGAGGTCGCCCCCGGCTTCCCAGGCTTGTTCCCAGGCCAGGATCAACGCCCGCCGTCGGGCGGTCCCCAGGGGCTCGGCGGCGACCCAGGGCATCCACGGCCGGAGGTGGTCGATGCTCTCGACGACGGCCCGCTCGAGCAGTGGGGCGTCATCGACGTGCCAGCGTCTGAGCAGCAGACCGTCACCCTCCATCGTCTCAGGGAGTCGGTTCGGCCTCACCGGTTGCGATTCGGGGTCGGATCGGGCGCGGCGTCGCCGGTCAGTCGGCCAGGAGCCGGTCCGGGAACCCGCCGCGGCTGATCGGGCCCCATCGGTCGATCGTCACCCTGAGCAGTACCTTCCCCTGCTTGACCATGGCTGCCCGGTACTCGTCCCAATCAGAGTGCTCGCCGCTGATGGAACGGAAATAGCCCACCAGGGCCTCGATCGCCTCCGGTTGGGCGATCACCTCGGCTCGCCCGTCGACCTGGACCCACTCGCCGCCGAATTCGTCGGACAGCACGCAGACCGAGACCCGCTCGTCCCGGGTGGCGTTCCGAGCCTTGGCCCGCTCGGGATAGGTCGACACCACGATCCGGCCCTCAGGGTCGACGCCCATGGTCACCGGCGAGAGCTGCGGTCGGCCGTCCCGGCGGGTGGTGGACACGATCCCGTGATGTCGGGGGCGGATGAACTCGAGGAGCTGGCCGCGCTCGACAGTGACGTCTCGTGCGGAGTTGGGCGCCATGCCCTCAAGGCTAGCGACCGAAAACCAGGGAATCAGTCCCCGACGTCCTCGTCGGCATCGAGGTCCCAACCCTCGTCGTCGGCGCCACGGTCCTCAGCGTCGAGGTCCCACCCCTCGTCGTCGGGCGCCCTCGAGCCGGCGCGCACCTCGTCGGATCCCACCCCGTCCGGGTCGTCGATCCCGCCATCGAGCACGGCGAGCTGCTCGGGGTCATCGAGCTGGGCGCCCGCCTCCTCGAGCTCACGGTCGTCGACGGGGAGCTGTCGATTGCGGGGTGCCAGTGCATCGGGACCATCGGCGCTGGCCGAGCTGAAGGCGTCGTCCTCGTCGAGGGCCTCGTCGGACTGCTCGAAGGTCTCGGTACCCAGCTGGTCGTCTGGCGACCAGTCTTCGGACTCGGTCATGGTGTTCATCCCTTCCACTTTGGACAGGAGTGTTCTACCCTGGACCCCCGACGGCTACCGGTGAGGCACGTCCACCTGGCCCGACTCCTCGAGCTGGCGGGTCACCCTTCGCTCGACGATGAAGGCCATGAAGGGGATGAAGCCGGCCAGCACCACCGTGACGATGCGCCCCAGGGTCCACCGCGCCCGACGGGCCAGGTCGGCACCGGCGACGAGATAGACGATGTACAAGAAGCCATGGATGGGCCCCACCACCTTGACGACCCCCGGGTGCCCGGCGATCTGCAGCGGTATCCCGAGGAACACCAGGATGATCAGGCCGATCCCGACGATGTAGGCCATGATCCGATACCGGATCAGCGCTCCGTGCACTAGAACTCCTCGCTCATGGGTTGGGGGGCGGCCAGGGTCCGACTGGTGAGGTACTTGGGGACCACGGGTCCAGCGTACCGCTGGGTCCGAGCCTCACCCGTTCGTTGGTCGGTGCTCGTACGAGGCGGCGGCGGAGTGGATCGGGAAGGGCCCGAACCGCCAAACGCGTGTCGTCCATGCTTAGGATGATCGGGCGGCGCCACCATCGGGTGGCACGACCCCGGGCACCGGATGACGGGCCTGGACCCGGCCGGCCGGGCTGTCGCACCCGGTCCGTAGCGTGAGGGAGATGACGCTGCCATTTCACCACCAGCCCGAGCTCTTGCCCAGCGACGGGGGATACCTCGCTTCCGAAACCATCGAGGATGCCCCGGTCTCGACCGCGGCCCCCGTCCGCTCGGAGGTCCCCGACCGCCCCGAAATCGAGGTACGGCACAGCACCCGACGCCGGAAGACGGCCGCGGCGCGATGGGAAGGGAACCGGGTAGTCGTGCTCGCCCCCAACTGGCTGCGTGGGGTCGAGCTCGATCAGATGGTCGAGCACCTGGTGGGCCGGATGCTGAAGCAGCGGCCCAACCTGCACGCCTCCGACCAATTCCTGACCGACCGGGCCACCGAGCTGTCCGACCGGTACCTGGGTGGGGTTCGGCCCGCCTCCATCCGGTGGTCGTCCCGCCAGCAGATGCGCTGGGGTTCCTGCACCGTCACGACCCGGGAGATCCGGATCGCCGAGCGGCTCCGGCCCGTCCCCGCCTGGGTGCTCGACTCGGTCATCGTCCACGAGCTGGCCCACCTCATCGAATACGAACACTCGGCCAGGTTCCGCGAGCTCGAGGCCCGGTATTCACGGCTCCATGACGCCAACATCTTCCTGGCCGGCTACTCGATGGGACTGCGCCGGGAGGAAGCGTCGGAGCCCCAAGGTCTATAAACCCGACTTGCTTAGTCGGGTTTATAGCCGTAGAGTTGGCCCGTGGCCATTGCTCACTTGGACGACTTCGTTTTGGGCGCCGGATCCCGTCCCGCCGTCCCCGGGCCGACTTCGCCGGCCGGTGATTCTGACGCTGCGCATCCGGTGGGGACCCGCCCCCGGCGCCAGGTCAACATCCTGGCCGTCGCCGAAGGGTTTGCCGTCTCGGCGGCCGAGATCCCGGAGCTGCTCGACAGCCCCGAGCGCCGATGGGTCCTGCTGGCCGCGACCGACCTGTTCGAGGCGTGGGCCATCGGATGGCCACCGGGTGGAAAGATCGAGCTCCACGACCACGGCGAGTCGGGTGGCGCCGTGGTGGTCGCCCGGGGCCAACTGGTCGAGACCAGGATCCGGCCGACCGAGCGCGGTGTGGCTACGGTCGCCCCTCATCGTCTCGCCACCGGCGATCACCGCACCTTCGGCCCCCGCTACGTACACGACATCGTGAACGGCGGGCCCGACCATGCCGTGAGCGTCCACGTCTACGGCCCTCGATTGACCTCCATGAGCTACTACCGGCTTTCGCCCGCCGGGCGCCTCTACGAAGTTCGCCGCCAGCGGGTGGAACCGGTCGGCCCTTTCGACGTCACCCGGGCCCACGATCCTTCGTGAGTGCCTCGGCCGACGACCTCGTCGCCCGGGCCCGTGCGCGGATCTCCCGCATCGGACCGGACGAGCTCGCCCCTCTGTCCGCCGCCGGCGCCCTGATCGTCGACATCCGGCCGGCTGCCCAGCGGGCCGAGGAGGGAGCGCTCCCTGACGCCCTGGTCGTGGAGCGCAACGTCCTCGAGTGGAGGCTCGACCCTTCGGGCGACTACCGGGTCCCCGAGGTGACCGGCTACGAGCAGCCGGTGGTGGTGGTCTGCTCCGAGGGCTACGCCTCGAGCCTGGCCGCCGACGCGCTCCGCTCGCTGGGCTACGTGCACGCCGCCGACCTGATCGGCGGGTATCAGGCCTGGTCGAATTGGCGGCGGGCCGACGACGGGGACTCGGCCGGGGCAACGGGAGGCCCGGCCGAACCGGGAGTGACCAGCCCGGCCTCGTAAGCGGCGATGACCGCCTGGGCACGGTCACGGAGCTGCAACTTGTCGAAGATCCGGGCCACATGGGTCTTGACCGTGTTCTCGCTGACATAGGCGGCAGCAGCGATCTCCGTATTGGACAGCCCGGTGGCCATGAGCTCGAGGACCTCCCGTTCTCGCCGGGTGAGGGGCTCCAGACGGGGATCGGGTGCCGTCGGGCGGAGCCGGGACCGACCGGCGAACACGGCAATGAGGCGCCCGGTGACCGCCGGTGCGAGCAGCGCATCCCCGGCAGCCACCACCCGGACCCCCTGGACCAGGTCCTCGGGCCGGACGTCTTTCAACAGGAATCCGGACGCACCCACCTCGAGGGCCTCGAACACGTACTCGTCGAGGTCGTAGGTGGTCAGGATGATGACCCGGGTGGCGGCACGGCCCGGGCCGGTCAGCGCCCGGGTGGCGGCAATGCCGTCCATCCCCGGCATACGAATGTCCATCAGGACGACGTCGGGGGTGAGCCGGGCGGCCAGCTCGAGGGCGGCCTGGCCGTCCGATGCCTCGCCGACCACCTCGATATCCGGCTGCGTCTCGAGGATCATGCGGAACCCGGTCCGCACGAGCGCCTGGTCATCGACCACCAGGACACGGATGGTCACGCCCGCTCCCGGTCACACGGGATGTGGGCGCGGACCTCGTAGCCACCACCGAGAAGTCGGCCGGCCGAGAGCTGGCCCCCGAAGATCGCCACCCGCTCGCGCATGCCGGCGATCCCGTGGCCCCCCGACGGCGGCGGAGGCTGCTCGGGCCCGTGACCAAGCGAGGCCGGAACGCCCGGACCGGAGTCGACGACGGCCAGGTCGACACCGCTCCCGTCGACATGCATCGTCACCCTGGTCGCCGCACCACCCCCGTGCTTCAAGACGTTGGTCAGTGCCTCTTGGACGATCCGGTACGCAGTCAGGTCCACCCCCGGCGGCAGGCTGGCAGGCCCGGGGCCGGAGACGGTGACCTCGACCGGGACGCCGGCCACCCGGACCTGATCGACGAGCGAGTCGAGCTGGCCCAACCCGGGCTGGGGGGCGTGGTCGACCTGGTCCCCCTCCTTGCGCAGCACGCCGAGCAGCCGGCGCAGCTCGGACAGGGCCTGACGGGCGGTGACCTCGATCGAGGCCAGCATGTTGTCGGAGCCATTCGGCCCGTCTTCCGACGCCGCCGGGCGGTTCTCGGCCACCATCCGGGCGGCACCGGCTTGTACGGCGATGACGCTCACGTGGTGGGCCACGACGTCATGGAGCTCACGGGCGATCCGCGCCCGCTCGCGGTCCGCGGCCCGACGGGTCTCCTCCTCCTGTTCGGCCTCCGTGCGCGCTGCCCGCTCCTCGAGCTGGGCCACGTAGGCCCGGCGAACCCGGAGGTTGTCGCCGATGAGCCAGGTGGCCGTAATCACCGCCAGCGGTGCCACCACCGTTTGGAGCCGGAACGACTCGGGTCGGTTCTCCACGAAGAGCGCCACCATCACTCCCGCCCACGAAACGAGGCCGGCCCCGATCGACCACCGGCGCTCGCAGCGGGTCGCCACCGTGTAAAGGGCGATGAGCGAGCCCAACGGGGCGATGCTGTGGACCTGGCTGGCGGCCAGGGCCGCGAAGGTGGCGGCGCCGGTGATGGCGAACACCACCCGCGGCGAGCGCCTCCGCCAGGTGATGGGCACCACCTCGGCCACGACGAGGAGCCGGGCACTCCACGTGCCTCCTGGACCATGAGAAGCAACCAGGAGACCCACGACCAACAGCACGGCGGCGACGGTCCCGTCCACCAGCGTCGGGTGGCGGTGCACCCATGCCCCGGGCCCCCTGCGTACTCGCACACTCAGACGGTAGCCAAGGACGAGGGGCAAGGCGTCATCCCCCGGTGCGATCCTCCCCTCACCCCCAGGGATGACATCGGAACAGCCCAGCCATCGGCGCCGCTTGACGCGGGGTCGTCGATCGGGAGGGCAAATCAGCCCCCGGGATGACGACAGCGAGCTCCCTGCCGTTCACAGTAGGTTCCATGAGTCCTCCATCCCACTCCGTGACCGCTGCTTCGCAGAACGACCTGGCCGTTGAGGTCACCGGCCTGACCAAGCGGTTCGGCGACCGGACCGTCATCGACAACGTGGCCCTCCAGGTGCCCCGAGGCAGTACTTTCGGCTACCTGGGTCCGAACGGGGCGGGCAAGACGACCCTCATCCGCGTCCTGTTGGGCCTGACGCCCGCCACTTCGGGATCCATGTCGCTGCTCGGCCTCCCGGTACCCAGCCGGCGGGAGGAGGCGCTGGCCAGGGTGGGGGCCATCGTCGACGAGCCGCAGTTCCACGGGTACCTCACCGGCCGGGAGAACCTGTCGATACTGGCCGCCGCCCGCGGTCCGGCTGCCCACGCCCGCATTCCCACCTCCCTGGAGCGGGTGGGCCTGGCCGAGCGGGCCGACGACCGGGTGGCGCAGTACTCGATGGGCATGCGGCAACGGCTCGGCGTGGCCGCATGCCTCCTCGGTGACCCCGAGCTCATGATCCTCGACGAGCCGATGAACGGGCTGGACCCGGCGGGCATGCTCGAGTTCCGGCGGATGATCAAGAGCTTCGTCGACGAAGGGCGCACGGTCGTGCTGTCGTCGCACCTCCTCGACGAAGTCGAGAAGACGTGCGACGCCGTAGCCATCGTGGACGGCGGCCGGGTCGTCTCACAGGGCCCCATCGCATCGGTGATCTCGGGGGCGCCCGTGCTCCGCATCGGCTGCGGTGACCCCGACGAGGCCGCCGCCATCGCCTGGTCCCTTTCGGCGGTCAGCGACGTGGATGGCTCCGCCGAAGGCCTGGTGGTTCACCTGAGGCACGAGGTCGACGGGCGTTCGGTGGCCGGCGACCTCAACCGCCGCCTGGTCGAGAGCGACATCGACGTCTACTCGCTCGAGCTCACCCGCCCAAGCCTCGAAGACCGGTTCTTGGAGATCACTTCGACGCTCGACTCCCACCCGATGACCGATACGCAGCACCTAGGAGCAGATCGATGACCACGACACTGACGACACTCGACCCGACGACAGCTTCCTGCACCGCCCCGTCGCCACGGCTCCGACCCGGCTGGCTTCCCGACCCCCGACTGATCAAGGCCGAGGTGCTGAAGCTTCGCCGCCGGCGCGGCTTGATGGCGTCGGCGGTGGGCTTGTCATCGGGTGTCGTGATCGTTGTCTTCGTCATCCGGATCATCATGCACGCAGCCAGTCCGGTGCAGTACGGGCCAGCCGGTGGCCTGAACACCTTCGCCAGCATGTGCTTCGTGCTCGCCGAGTTGGGCGTGATCATCGCCATCATGATCGGGGCCTCGGCCGGATCCTCCGACCTGAGCGCAGGCGTCTTCCGCAGCCTGGTGGTCACCGGCAGGTCCCGGTGGGCGCTGTTCGCCGCCCGTGTGCCGGCAGGCTTGGCCGTCCTGATCCCCGTCGTGGCCGCGGCGTTCGCTCTCATGTCGGTGGCCTCGGTCGGGCTCGCCGGGTCGCAACCGGAACCCTCCATCGGCCTGATGATCCGGTCCGGACTCTGGGTCGAGCTCGAGGTGGTGGTCCTCTTCGCGGTGGGGCTCGGCCTGGCCTCTATCGTCGGGAGCCGGTCGAGCACGGTGGGCATCCTGTTGGCCGTCCAGTTGGTGCTGACGCCGATCGCCCAGCGCATGTCCGGTTTCAACGACATCCGGCAGTTGTTGCCGGGTATCACCCTCCAACAGATCGAGCCAGCCGGTCTCGCCCGTGTGGGCGGTCTTCAGGGCTCCTTCACGATGACGGTGACGTCGATCGCCGTGCTCGTCGCCTTGTGGGTGGCCGTACCCGTCGCGGTGGGGGCATGGCGAACGGCGAAACGAGATGCTTGAGCCGGGGCCGTCCATCGTCCTCCCCCCCGGGACGGAGGCACATCGAGTTGTCGACCGTTAGACGGTAGCGGCCGCCGCTTCGACCTCCCGGTCGTCCAGGAAGGACCACCAGGCATCGGCGCCGCGCCGGGCCGCGGCCTCCACCTCACCGGGCCGGGCCTCCAGGCGGGCCAGCGCGTCAACGATCCAGTCGCCGTGATCCGCCTCCATGATGGCGTGCACGTCCCAAAAGGTGATGCCATCGTCATCGATCTCGTAATGGAGGCGAAGCCCCTCGGCCTTCGATCCGGCGATCGCCGACGCCTGTGTCTCGTAGGCCGCCAGTCCGGCCAGCCCCGCTATGGCGCTCTCGCGAACCAGAGCGGTGTAGGTCGACGTCAGCGTGTCGGTCGCCGGGGTGGGTTCCGCCGGGGAGCCGCCGACGGCGGCCACGAAGTTGTCGAACAGCTCGAGGTGGGGCCGCGGATTGCCCAACTCGTCATTGAGGTTCGTCGAGACGATCCCGGCTGCCTCAGCCAATCCTGCCGCCGTCAACTGCTCGGAGAGATCGCTCAGAAGGCGGGGAAGCATCGCCTCGAAATGACGGTACTGGGATGAGTAGCTGGCCAGCTCGACCGGCGAGAGCTCACCCGCCTCCCAGCGGAGGTAGAACGGATGAGTCAGGAGCATCCGCCCGTCGAGCGCAGCTGCCAGCGCCTCTTCGATCCGATCGTCGTGGTGTCCCGGGTTCGTCGCCATACCGCATGCTAGCGAACGACCGGAGACGACCGGGCGGGACCCCGGCACATCGCTCAGCGCACGGCCAGGGTGCGATCGGCAGGATGCCTGAAGCGATCCTCCCGATATCCGTCCTCGTCGTAGCCGGCGCGGGCGGGGGCGCCCGTTTCGTAGGCAGACTCAGGCCGCAGGAAATGCAGCTTTCGTTCCCGCTCCTCGGCCACACCCCGCAGATGGACCAGGAGGGCCACGTAGGCGACGATGGCCACGCCCGAGACTGCACTGACCACCCACAACAGGTGGGCGGCAGGGATCATGCCGAGGAACACGCTGCAGGCAAACGTGAGGACGAGGACCATCAGCGTGTCCCGCCGGCGCTTGCGGGCCACTTGGCGGCTCAATGCGTCGGATACCCGGGAGGCATCCTCGGCCATGCGGGCGGGCTGGCGGAGATCCGGTTCGCCGGGAGTGTGAGGATCCGAGGGCCCTTGCTCGCCCAGATAGGCCAACGCCGGGCGGGGCAACTGGTCACATCCCACCACGGTGAGGACCGGAGGTGTGGACAGGGGCGAACCGTTCACAGTCACCGACCTCGTCGACGGCACGCTCTGGAGCCGATAGGGAGGAGGCCCGGCCGCTGAGTCGCCGCGCTGGAGAATGCCGAGTTGGTGGTGGAAGTGAGAGATGGAGTCACCGCTGCGGCGCCTCCGAAGCAGAGTCGGGATCAGAATGATCGCCCAGACAATGGCAAGGAATACAAGGACCACTAGCGTCAACTCCTCGACCTACCTTCCTTGCCTAAAAACCCTAACGACGGGTGTCCGGACAGTGGTGGATGGTCGGGGATGACGGCGCCGACGACAACTGCGCTACCTCAGTTGCAACGCCCTCCCCGGCTGTTGCTCCCGCCGTTGTACACCCCTGCGAAGCCGCGCTCAAACGATTTTCGAGTTCCCAGGTGAAGCCGGGTAGGTGGACGCCGATCCGATCCGGTTGACGTCGGGACCAAATGCCACTAAGGGCCGCCGGGTCAGCGTTGCCTGGTCAGCCCACCGCTCGAGCGGACCATCGCCCCTCCGAACGGGCCACGGTCACGGGCACGCCGAAGCACTCCGAAACGCTGGCCGAATTGAAGACCTCGTCGATGGGGCCGGACACCAGCAACCGACCGGTCTGGAGCAGGGCTGCATGGGTGACGCCGGGTGGGATCTCCTCGGCGTGATGGGTCACCAGAACCAACGAGGGAACGGAGGGATCCTCGGCCAAGGCAGCCAGGTGGCCGACCAAGCGCTCCCGCGCCCCGAGGTCCAAGCCGGCAGCTGGCTCGTCCATGAGGACCAGCTCCGGACTGCCCATCAGGGCCCGGGCCAACAGGACCTGCTGGCGCTCCCCCTCCGACAACAGCCCGAACGGGCGCTCGTCGAAGGCGGCACCGCCGAACCCGGCTTCGTACAAGAGCCGGTCGGCCTCCACCCGGTCCTCGTCGCTGTACTCGTTCCACCATGTCTCGAGCGCCGCATGGCGTCCGGTCAGCACGACATCGAGCGCCGACAGGGTGGGCCGCAACGCCCGGGTCACGGCCGCGCTGACCACTGCTATCCGCTGGCGGAGGACTCGCATGTCCACCTTCCCCAGCCGGGCACCCAGGATCTCCACCGTGCCCCGGGTGGGCCACAGGGCCGACCCGGCCACGCGCAACAGTGTGGTCTTCCCCGAGCCGTTGGGACCGAGGAGCGCCCATCGCTCGCCTGCCCGTACAGTCCAGGAGATGTCGTCGAGCAGCGCGTTTCCGTCGCGCACGACGGCGACGCCCTCGAGCCGGATGGCAGTCGGTTCGGGCGCGAGCGAGGACTCGGAGGTGGAGGGCATGGGCACCAGTCTGCCGCCTGGTGCCGCGACCGCGGCCATGAGGCTGGCGTTCAGGGAATCCCGGGCTCGATGTACACCCATCTGGCGCTGGGCACCGCGGCGCGGATGGCCACCTCCGCCTCGTCGACCACAACAGCTGCCTGACTGACGGTGAGGACGGGGTCGAAGATGACCTTGGCCCCGAGGAGGAGCTCCTCCGGAGCGACGTGGACGGCCCGGAGGTGCACGACCCGCTCGATTCCCTCGGTCTGTGCCAGCGCCTCTTCCGCCGCCTTCAGCTGCTGGTCGGATGCGCTCTCGCCGACCAGCAGCGAGACCATCTCGGTGCCCAGGATCACCGAGTTCGTGCCCAGGAGAAGACCAATGGCCAACGATCCGGCCGCGTCGAACACGGTGCTCCCGGTGATGGCCGTGAGCACCAAGGCAATCAGGGCGAAGCCGAGGCCGAGGAGGGCGCCGGAGTCCTCCAGGAGCAGCACAGCGAGCTCGGGGACCCGGGTGGCGCGCACGAAGCGGAGCCAACCCGCGTTCTCCCGCTCCTGGTTGGCCGCGCCGACCGCCGTCCGCAGCGACCAGGTCTCGAGGGCGATGGTGACGGCAAGGATGGCAAAGGCCACCGGGAGGTACTCGAGCGGGTGAGGGTTGATCAGCTTCTCGACGCCTTCGTAGATCGAGAAGACGGCGCCCAGGCCGAACAGGACCTCGGCCACGATGAACCCGCCGAGGAAGCGGTAGGCGCCGTAGCCAAACGGGTGCAGTGGATCGGCCCGCTGTTGCGAGCGCTGCTTCCCGACCAGCAGGACCACCTGGTTCCCCGTGTCGGCCACGGAGTGGGCGAACTCGGCGACCAGTGAGCTCGACCCGGTGAGCAGGAACCCAGCCAGCTTGGCTGCGGCCACCCCGATGTTGGCCAGCAAGGCCACGATCACGGCGCGGGTGTTGGTGTGCTTCGACCCCTCGTCGCTCTCGGTCATCGTTCTCCGGCCTCGTTGTTCCCCGATCTTCGCACCGGTGAGGCAGATACATGGTGAACGTGTTCATCGAGCGGTGGTTCGACGTTGCGTCAGCCCGGCTGGGCGGACGACCCGACCTCGGTAACGGACGCACTCGAGGCACCGTGGAGTACCGCGCATGCCCTACGACGCAGGCAGCGTGCCTTCAGTCACCCATTCGTCGGTATGCCTGAACCGCAACAGGACGCCCTCGTCACCGATGGGTTCGGTCGTCCAGAGTGACCACCCTTCCTTCTCCCTCCGCGCGAACTCTTCTTTCAGCTCGACGAAGTCTCCACTCGTGTGGATGTAGTCCTCGTATCGCTCGTCGCCCAACGTCGGACCTCCTCTGGGTGTACGGCCGGTTTGGAGGCATCACCCCTGAGTAGGTATACGTGGCAGGTCCGAGACTGGATCGATCTGAACCTCAAATTCCATTGAAATCGTCTCTGGCCGCCCAGAAACCTCAGACTGCGGCCATGAGCAGAACGCCGAGAGCGCGGATGCTTCCAATCAACTAGGCCTGGGCGCCGACCTCGTACACCTCGCTCGACACCAATTGAGGCCCTCCGGGGGGCGGCTTCAGGGTGCCCTGGGCCGATTCGGCATGTTCTGCGGTATCGAACACAACCACACCCATGCCGTTGGCGTTACCGTCGTGCAGCCAGGTGCCATTCGTGAACCCGGGCTGAGACTTCGCCATGGGAACGACCACTTCCTCGAGCATCCGTTGGCCGTCTTCGGGGTTGCCATCTTGGGGCAGCTTGACGCGCATCACCACTGCATGAGCCATGTTGATCCTCCAGTCGAGTGCCGCATTCAGCGGCAGCCACAAGACCCTATGACGTTCGGCGGGGGTGCGCTCCGACTAGTGACGGGGGCGCGCTCCCGACTTTTGAATTGAAGGTCGAACGAAGGAATGCTCCAACTGGAGCAGCTGTGTTGCCTACACATTGAAGCGGAATTCGACCACGTCGCCGTCCTGCATGACGTAGTCCTTGCCCTCCACACGGGCCTTGCCTGCTGCCCGGACAGCGGCCACCGACCCCGCGTCCATCAGATCCTGGTATCCGACGATCTCCGCTTTGATGAACCCTCGCTCGAAGTCGGTGTGGATGACACCGGCCGCCTCGGGTGCGGTATCCCCGATGTGGATCGTCCACGCCCGCGACTCCTTGGGCCCGGCGGTGAGGAAAGTCTGGAGCCCGAGGGTCCGGAAGCCCACGTGGACCAGCTGCACCAGACCGGAGTCGTCCTGGCCGTACCCGGCCAGGAGCTCGACCGCGTCCTCCGGGTCGAGCGAGGCCACCTCGGCCTCGATCTGGGCGCACAGGACCACGGACTCGGCCGGGGCGACGAGGGCCGACAGCTCGGCGTGCAGGGCTTCGTCGGTCAGGCGCCCCTCGTCCACGTTGAAGACGTAGATGAATGGCTTGGCGCTCAACAGGTGCAGGTCGGCCAGCAGGTCGGCGTCGAGCTCCCGGGCGCCGACGGCCTCGGCGATGGTCCGGCCCGAGTCCAGGATGTCCCGGGCGGCGGTGGCCGCCTGCAGGGCCGGGACCAGCTCGGGCTGCTTCCGGGATTCCTTGGCCAGCCTCACCAACCGGTTGTCGACCGTCTGCAGGTCGGCCAGGATCAACTCGGTGTTGACGGTGGCGATGTCGTCGGCCGGATCGATGTTCCCGGCGATGTGGATGACATCCGGGTCGGAGAACACCCGCACCACCTGGCAGATGGCATCGCTCTCCCGGATGGCAGCCAGGAACTTATTGCCCAGGCCCTCGCCCTCAGAGGCACCCCGCACGATTCCGGCGATGTCCACGAAGGTGACCGTGGCCGGGGCGATCTCGGCACTCTCGAACAGCTCGGCCAACCGGTCGAGCCGGGGGTCGGGTACCGCAACCACCCCGACATTTGGCTCAATGGTGGCGAAGGGGTAATTGGCCGCCAGCACCTCGTTACGGGTCAGGGCATTGAACAAGGTCGACTTGCCCACGTTGGGCAGGCCGACGATGCCGATCGACAATCCCACAGGTGCTTCCTCCAGCGTTGATGGGCCGAAGGAAGAGCGTAGGGGATCGGAGCGCCGGCCAGAACAGGCGGCGCCCGCGACTGGGCGTGTCGCTCAGCCGGCCGCGGTGGATGCCCCGGGAGCGTGAGCCGGGACCCGACACCCGCCGTCGATGTCGAATACCCGGTTGAAGCGGCCCAGCGCCAACCACGACCCCACGCAGAGGGCCAGGTCCACCAGCTCGTCGTCACTGAAGTTGTCGTGCAGGCGCGCCCAGAGCTCGTCGCCCATGGCCAGGTGGTCGGTGGCGTACTTCTCGGCGAACTCGGCCGCCAGCCGCTCGCGGGGGCTGAAGCCGGACCATTCCGGATCGCGACCCACCTTCTCGTAGAACTCCTCGGGTACGGCTCCCGGGTCATCGGACCAACCGGGAACGTCTCTCGCCGTGCGCCACCCGGTGCAGATGGCACACTCGTTGATCCGGGCCAGCGTGATGCGGGCGGCCTCGAACTCACGGAGCCCGAGGGACGACTTCTCGTACACGGCATTCGAGTAGGCGCCGGCCGCGCTGGTCAGTGGTGGGGCCAACTCGCTCCAGGTGTAGACGAGCGGGTCCTTGTCGGCGGGAACGGTGATGCGGGGCATGGGCTCGAGCTGCTCCTTACCGGGTCACTGGCTGTTCGCTCGTGGGATGCGTCGGGCGATCCTTCCGGCCAGCCCCGACACATACTGGTTCCAGAGCCGGTCGCCGATCAACCACAGCCACAGCTCGCGCTTGGTGGCGACGGCAACGGCCATCAATTCGTCCCGCCCGAACCCGACCGGCTCGAGCGTCGGCTGCCACTGTTCCCAGAGCCACGCCCCGACGCAGAGGTCGTCGCCGGGCCCCTCCCGCCAGTCCTCCCCGGCCAGGAGAGCGTCCCGCAGGCCGGTGCCCAGCTCCACCGGTTCATCGGGCAGGGCCAGCTTCTGGCCATCGGGCAACTCGACGAACTCGACCCGGGCCAACCGGTCCACAGGGGTGAAGGGGGCCACCGCTTCGGCCGGCACGGCCTGATCCGCCTTCCTCGGCGCACCGCTCTTCCGGCCCGGCGGTCGCGGCTGGGTCCGGCTCACCGGTCGATCACCACCGGGGCTCGGTCGGTGCCCGAGTAGGTACGGAGGTGCTCCTCGAAGTCGATGAACAGCGGCCCGTCGGGGTCGAACTCCCGCTGCAGGCTCTTCAGGGCCACCTTCTTGTCATAGTTGTCGAGCTTCACCAACGCGGCGGGATTGTCGAGCTCGCGGAAGTCGAGCCGGCCGCGGGCATTGTCGAGGGCCACCCGGCCCCGTTCGGTTCGCACCAGCACGCTCGACCACCCCTCCATCGACCCCACGCTCCCGACCGATAGGTCGGCGCTGCGACCCAGGAAGTCAGCGCACTCGTCGCATCCCTTCAGGGCCACGTCATGGAAGTCCTTCACTGGCTCGTTCACCGCCACCTGGCCGTCGCGGTACTCCACGATCATCTTGCCGTGGATGACATCGACCTTGCTGACCCGGTCCAGGTCGATCCGGCGCTCGTCCCGCAGCTTGCGGAGCATCAGGCCTTCGTAGTCGAAGCTCTTGGTGCACAACAGCGCAATGGTGAGCACCACGGCGTCGACCCGGTGTGCGCCGGTCGGCCACCGGCGGGACTGCATGGCCCGGATCCCCTCGATCTCGCACGGCGTGCCCACCACGGCGAGCCGGGGCTTGGCCGGAAGGTCGTAGGCGGTGAGGTCGAGCCCGGCCAGGGCCATGGTCTGGTTGTAGAAGCTGCCGGCGGCGTCGAGGATTTCCTGAGCCGTGGTGGCCACGGTGGGGACGCCCTTCCACGGCTCGTCGGGATCGTTGCTCGGCTTGGACACGAGCGCCCCGTCGATGTCACCGGCGGCCAACGCCGCGATCAGCAGGGCCGAGACCACTCCGCCGTCCTGGGCCTCGTCCGGACGCTTGCCCGCCCGCACGGCATAGGAGTCGAGCACGGCGCCCAAGCCGTCCCCCGGAGGCCCGCCGGTGATGGTCCAGTACGGGTCGGCCGCGTCCGCCCTCACCACCGTTTCGGACAACAGCGGCTCGCGGGCGTCAAGCCCCACGCTGGCCACGGCCCCGTCGGACTCCACCGCCACCGGTGTCGACGGCGGCCACAGGGCCTCGTAGCGCAACCCACCGCGGGGGCAGAAGTCCCAGCACAAGGAGCAGCCGGTGCACATCTTCACCAGCTCGGGCAAGAATGTTTCCTCGTTGACGCCGATCGAGTTGGACGGGCACACGGCCACGCACGTCCCGCACTGGATGCAGCGATCGGCCTCGACCACGGCCGCTTCGAGCTCCCAGAACCACGTCTTGCCGGGCGGCTCGGTGATCCCGTTGACCGCCTCGCGGACCCGGAACCCCTTCATCGGCCCTTCTTGGTCGTCACCGTGACCGGTGTCCCCACGCCCGACTCCGACAGCGTCCCTCGGAGGTCGTCGGCCGAGTTGCGCCGGGCCCAATTGTAGAAGGGCTCGTCGGCCCGACGCTCTGACTGGTACCGCCGGACCAACCGGAGCATCGCGTCGGGCACGTCGTTAACCGGCCGGGCGCTCTCGACCCAGTCGATGAACCCGGAGTCGGTCCCGAGGGAACCACCCAGTCCGATGTCCACTGCCTCGGACATGTGGTTGCCGACATGGGCCACCGCCCCCCGGAAGCCGACGTCGGCGATCTGGGGCTGCGCGCAGGAGGCCGAACACCCGGAGAAATGCATGCGGATGATCCCGGCGTCCTCCCGATCGCCCGATCGGCCGGGATCGGGCCTGGCTCCAACCGGCTCGCCGGCCAGCTCCTTGTCCAGGAACCGGGCCCACTTGACGGCGCGCTCTTTGGTCTCGACGATGGCGTAGCGGCAGAACTCGGCGCCGGTGCAGGCCACCACACCCCGGGAGAACGGGCCCGGGAAGGGGGAGTACTTCTCCAAGAGGCCCTCGGCCAGCAGGTCGTCCAGCCGCTCCTCAGGCACCCCGGTGAGGATGAAGTTCTGGTCAGTGCCCGTCCGCACCGTGCCGTCGCCATAGGTCTCGGCCAGCCGGGCCACCTCGACCAGCTCCAGCCCCGACATGCGACCGACCGGCACCGAGCAGCCCACGTAGACCAGCCCCGGCTCCTTTTGGGCGTGGACGCCGACGTGGTCGCCCCGGTAGCGCTTGGTCAGGTCCTCGCCCGCCGTGGCCAGCTCGAAGCGGGCCCGATCCGCTATGGCCTGGCGGAACCCCTCGGGACCGAGCTCCTGGACCAGGTAGCGCATCCGGGCCAATCCCCGGTTTTCTCGGTTTCCGAGCTCACCGAAAGCCTGGGCGATGGCCCGGGTCAGCTCGACGGCCTGGTCCTGCCTGACGAACATGTCGAGGTCGGAGGCCATGCGCTCGCCGTCGGACAGCCCGCCCCCGGCCAGGACGTTGAAGCCGAGGGTGCCGTCTCCGGCTCGGGCCGGCCACAGGCCGATGTCGTTGATCTCCGCCTGGGCGCAGTCCTCGACGCAACCGGTGATGCTGATCTTGAACTTGCGGGGCAGGTTGGCGTAGTCCCGGTTGCCGGTGAAGAAGGCCGAGACCTGCTGGGCGATGGGCAGGCCGTCAAAGGCCTCGTGGGCGTCAACGCCCGACACCGGGCAGCTCAACACGTTGCGCAGCCCGTCACCGCAGGCCTGCAGCGTGGTCAGGCCCACGTCGTGGAACCGCTGCCAGATCCGAGGAATGTCCTCCATGCGAATCCAGTGCAGTTGGATGGACTGGCGCGTGGTGATGTCGGCGTACTTGGCGCCGAACACCGCGCTCTCGGTGCCGTCGGGCCCCTCGCCGAAGGCGTCGGCCACAACGCCGATGGCCCGGAACTGGGCAGCGGTGAGGAAGCCACCGGGCACCTTGATCCGGAGCATGAAGGCATCGCCCCCCTGCTTTTGCGGGTAGATGCCCGCCCACTTCAGCCGCTCGACCTCCCCGGGAATGGCGGCAATGGCGCCGGGACCCTCTTTCGAGTACCGGGTGAGGATGGCATCGACCACCTCGTAGGGATGGCGATCGAGCTTCTGCTGCTCAACGGCGTTCAACTCGCCGATGGTCCGGTAAGGGTCGAGGAACTGCATCGACCGCTCGTTCCCCCGGAACTTCATCCCATAGAGGTTGTCCTTGTCCCGAGCCATCAGGCGTGCAGTCCGCACTCGACCTTGTCGCTCCCCGACCACCGTCCCGCCCGGGGATCCTCGCCCTCGGCTACCGGTCGAGTGGTCGGGGCACAGCCGATCGACAGGTACCCCTGCGAGAGCAGTGGGTGACGCGGAATGCCGTGGTCGGCCTCGTAGCCCGCGATATCGGCATCGGTCCAGGTGGCCAGCGGGTTGATCTTGACCATGCCCCAGTTGTCGTCGTAGGAGACGATGGGGGTGGTCGCCCGGGTAGGGGCGTCGACGCGCTTCAGCCCGGTCAGCCAGGCCTCGTTCCCGGCCAGGGCCTGCCGCAGCGGACGGACCTTCCGGTACTCGCAGCACTGCTCCGATCCACACGGGTAGGCCTCGGCTCCGGTCGCCGGTTTGGTCACGGTCAGATTGAGGTCGTACCGGGCCCGGATGGCCTCCACGTACTCGAGGGTCTCGGGAAAGTGAGCCTCGGTGTCCAAGAAGATGACCTCGATCCCGGGATCGACGGCCACGGCCAGGTCCACGATCACGGCGTCCTGGAAGGAGCAGGCCAGTGACAGGCGGCTCCCGAAGCGCTGCGCAGCCCATGCGATCACCGACCCGGCCGCCGCCGACTCGAACTCGGCCGAGCGCTCGGCCAACTCGTCGCGGAGCGCGGTCAGCCCCGACTGGTTCAAGGCTGACTCCGTCCGGTCAGTCTGTCGCTGGTCGGCTCCAAGCTGGTCTGTCTGCAACTCGGTCTCATTCACAACGGGCACTCACTTTCGATCCACGGGCCCGTCCGACAGCCGACTGTCTGTTGCCGCTCGGGAGCGGGGCGGACAGCCGCGGACTCGGTCAAGATCCGGCACCCGAATCGGTGCCAATCCCTACTATGTCAATAGGCTTTCATCCTGGTCAGCGCCTCCGCCGGACACGCCCGGGGGGACCCTACCGCCTTGCTTGGACCACCTGATCCGAGTATACATGACTAAGTAGATCAAGTTTTCGGACAATCGATTCCTGGGGCGCCAGCCCAGCCCGAGGAATCAGGAAGGCCCCCTACGCTGTGACAACGATTCTCGACCCCGTTGCCCTCTCGTCCACGGTCGCCACCGCTCCCGGCGTCGACCACCTCGACCTGCTCGAGGCCCACTCCGTCTTCATCATGCGGGAGGTGGCCGCCGAGTGCGAACGCCCGGTGTTGCTGTTCAGTGGGGGCAAGGACTCCGCTGTTCTCCTGCGGCTGGCCGAGAAGGCCTTCCGCCCCGGAGGCTTCCCCTTTCCCATCCTGCACGTGGACACCGGGCACAACTTCGCCGAGGTGATCGACTTCCGTGACCGCCGGGTCGCTGAGCTGGGCGAGCAGCTGTTGGTGGCGTCGGTCCAGGAGTCCATCGACACCGGCCGGGTCGCCGATCCAGGGCCCGGAGGGACGAGGAACCGGCTCCAGACCACCGCCCTCCTCGATACCATCACCAGGTATGGCTTCGACGCAGCCATCGGCGGGGCGCGTCGTGACGAGGACAAGGCCCGGGCCAAAGAGCGGGTCCTGTCCTTTCGGGACACGTTCGGGCAGTGGGACCCCAAGCGCCAGCGACCCGAGCTGTGGCAGCTCTACTCGGGCCAGGTCCAGCCGGGCGAGAGCCTGCGGGCCTTCCCCCTCTCGGACTGGACGGAACTGGACATCTGGCAGTACATCGCCCGAGAGTCGATCGAGCTGCCCTCGATCTACTACGCCCATACGCGCTCGGTCATCGAGCGTGACGGGATGCTGCTGGCCGAGTCGGCGTGGGTGACACCGGGACCGAACGAGTCGGCGGTCAGCGAGACCGTCCGCTTCCGGACCGTGGGTGACGCCACCTGCACGGGCGCCGTGCGGTCCGGGGCGACCACCGTCGACCAGATCATTGCCGAGGTGGCCATCTCCCGGGTGTCGGAGCGGGGTGCCACCCGGGCTGACGACCGGTTCTCCGAGACGTCGATGGAAGACCGCAAGCGCGAGGGGTACTTCTAGCCGATGGCCGCAGCCTCGGACGGCGCGGCCGCCGTCACCGAATCGTCCCAGGAGCCGGTCATGGACCTCCTGCGCTTCGCCGCAGTGGGTTCGGTCGACGACGGGAAGTCGACGCTCATCGGCCGCCTGTTGCACGACACTAAGCAGCTCTTCGACGACCAGCTCGAGGCGGTGGCGACGGCGTCGCGACGGCGAGGGGCGGTCGGCGTCGACCTCTCGTTCGTGACCGACGGCCTGCGGGCCGAGCGCGAGCAGGGCATCACCATCGACGTCGCCTACCGGTACGCGGCCACACCGGCGCGGAAGTTCGTGATCGCCGATTGCCCCGGTCACGTCCAGTACACCCGGAACATGGCCACCGGGGCCTCGACCGCCGACCTGGCTCTCGTCGTGGTCGACGCGTCCAAGGGCCTCCGCGAGCAGACCCGGCGCCACGTCTGCATCGCCGCCCTCCTCGGGGTTCGCCAGCTGATCGTGGCGGCAAACAAGATGGACAGGATCGCCTGGGAAGAGGATGCGTACGACCAGGTGGTCAAGGACATGATCGTGCTGTCGGCCCGCCTCGGGATCGAGTCGTGCACCGTGGTCCCGGTCTCGGCCCTCTACGGAGACAACGTCGCTGAGCGCTCGGATGCAGCTCTTTGGTATGACGGCCCCACCATCCTCGAGGCTCTCGAGCAGGCCCCGGCCGGCGCCTGGGCCGGCGTGCACGGGGCCCACCACGGCTCGGCTGCCCGCCTACCTGTCCAGTGGGTGCTGCGCCAGCCCGGCGGAGGTCGGAGCTACGCCGGGATGGTCAACGGCGGCCCCATTCGTCCGGGCGACGACGTGATCGTCCTGCCCGCCGGTCAGCGGACCACGGTGACCGCGGTCGAGACCCTCGACGGGCCGCTGGATGAGGCGTCGGTGGGCCTGTCCGTCTCGGTGCACCTGGCCGACGACGTGGACGTGAGCCGGGGTGACATCTTGGCCGCGGCAGACGACCCGCCCGAGGTGGCCTCCGAGATTGAGGCCACCGTCTGCTGGTTCGACAAGCGCCCACTGGCCGCCGGCGCCCAGTACCGGCTGAAGCACACCACCCGGATCACCCCGGCCCGGGTCCTCGCCGTCACCGGGAGGCTCGACGTCAACGACCTGGAGCTGTCGCCCACCGAGTCCTTGGAAGAGAACGACATCGGGACGGTCATCCTGACCACCGCCTCCCCCCTGGCCGCCGACCCCTACCAGCGGAACCGCATCACCGGGAGCTTCGTGCTCATCGACCCGGCGACCAACGGCACCGTGGCGGCCGGCATGGTCGGACCCCCCGACGTTGCCCCAAGCCCAGACTGAGGGCACCGCCCATGTCCCACCACTCGCCCCTCTACCCGGTGGCACTGGTCGTGGACGGACGGCCGTGCCTGGTGGTGGGGGGCGGACCGATCGCCACCCACAAGGCGGAGGGCCTGCTTCGCTGCCGCGCCGAGGTGACCGTGGTGGCCCCCCAGATCACCAGCCGACTTCGCCGACTCGCAGTGGGTGCTGCGCCCGCCAGGCTTCAGGGCTCGGCGGGCACGACGGAGGGCGAGGCGGTGGGCACCGCGGCCGATGGGGCCGCTGGCACGACGGCCCCGCCGACGGGATCACTCGTCCTCGAGGAGCGACGGTACCGCCCGGGTGAGGCCGCCGGCTTCCGTCTGGTGATAACGGCCACCGGCGACCCCGACGTGGACCGTGTGGTGGCGGCCGATGCCGATGCGGCCGGGGTGTGGGTCAACAGCGCCGACGATGTCGACAATTGCACGTTCCTCCTGCCCGCCGTGCACCGAGACGGCGACGTGACGGTGGCCGTGTCCACCGGAGGTGCCAGTCCGGCATTGGCCGGTTGGCTCAGGGACGCCGCCGCCTGCGCCATCGGCGACGAAGCGGGAGACCTGGCCGTGCTGCTCGACGAGGCCCGGCGACGCCTCCGCGCCGAGGGTCGGTCGACCGAGTCGACCGATTGGTCGACCATCCTGTCGGGCCCGTTCGTCGACCTGGTCCGGTCCGGTCAGATCGACGACGCCCGTGCCCTGTTGCAAGCCGAGGTGGACGAGGGGAACCGGCGCCCCTGACCGTCGAGCGAGCGCGGCGACCGGTCAGTGCTCGTCGGTCGCCAGGACCTCGCGGGTTTCTATCTCGTACTGGGTCGCGCCAGCACCGGCCAGCCGCGTGAGGTAGCGCTGGGTGAACTCCTCCTCGTAGGGGGCGGCGCGGTGAGCGTCGAAGGTCTCGCTCGATTCCCAGCATTCGAAGAACCGGAACGACCCGGGGTCGACCAGATCCTCGGCGTACCAGTACTCGATGCAACCGGCGTCGGCCCGGCTGCGCTCGGTCACCCAGGCCAGTCCTTCTATCACCTCGTCCCGATCCTCAGGTTTGAAGCGCAGAACCCCGCTGATGGCCAGCATGTGGATCTCCTCGTGCTCGGTGCTGCACGCGGAACGACGCATGTGAGCTCGCTCCCCCGCATCGACTGTTCGAGGCGAGCGGTGGACGGCACCACCGACGTGCACTCGACTGTAGTCAGCGTCCCATCGGAACTCATTGGTTCATCGACGATCGGTGATCCGGGGGACCGATCCCTGAATCGGCACGCGACGCGGCCGTATCGATCGGCTCGGCCGATGGGTCTTATCGGTTCTCCTGATCGACATAGGGGCAGTGGCGACAGCCGCTCTGGCAACACGAGCCCCGGCCGGCCAGCGTCGCCGCGGTGAGCACGTAGAGCCCCGTCCCCGGATCGGTGTATCCCGGCTCCGCCGCCCGTACCGCAGACGCATGCGCATCCAGGATCATCCGGTAGTCCGTCCGGTTCGGATCGAGCCGGTCCGGGTGGGGCACGCCGCCGCGTCCGTCGTCGGCCCCATCTGGTTCGGTCTCACCCGACTCGGCCCACTCTGGCTCGTTCCCCTCTGGCTCGCTCACGGCGCCTCGGTCATCACGGCTTGGCCACCATGATCACGGTAGCGACCACGAACACGAGCATCATGGCCGCCGAGCCGACGGCCACCTGCCGACGGAGCGAGCGCCGGCGAACATCGTCGGAGGATCGCTCCGTGACCAGGAGCTGGAGCCCGCGCTCGGCCGGCCACACTGCCATTTCGCCAGCCATGGCGGCCACGACCCACAGGGCCAGGCCACCGAGCACCCAGCCGTCGCTGAACGACCACGACCCGTGGCTCATCCCTACCAGGGCCACCCCGAGCACAGGGACGAGGAAGGTGACCCGACCCGCCCAGTTCACCCCCGGCCGGTAATATCGCAGCACCGATGCCGACGGGACCTCGGCGCCCCGTAGCAACAGGGCGTTGACGCCGGCCACGGCCACGGCGCCAAACCCGACGATGCTCGAGAGGATGTGGGCCAACAGCACCACGTCATAGGCAGCGCCGCGATTCGAGGACAGGGCAAAAGAGGACAGGGCAAAAAGTTCGGCGCTAGCTGGTTGCATCCCCGGGATTCTCGCACCCGGGCCCACCGTGGTGGTCCCGGGGGCAGCTATAGCACAACAACAGTCCAACCATTGATACGTTGGGGGCATGCGCTTCGGACGCGGCGACGATCGGACTGAGGGATCGGCGACGAAGAGCTACGAGAAGAGGGCCAACGCCCAGATCGAATGACACGGATCGCACATGGAAATCAACCGCCCCGCATGAACCAACTACGTCTCGACCCCCTCACCGGCCGCTGGGTGGTGGTCAGTACCGACCGGGCCCAACGCCCGCGGGCGTTTGCCCCCCGCATGGTCCCGACCCAGGCCGACACCAGCCGCCCCTGCCCGTTCTGCCCGGGGAACGAGGAGTCCACGCCGCCCGCCCTGGAGACCTACGGCCCCGAGGGCCGTTGGCGGGTGCGGGTGGTGCCCAACCTCTACCCTGCCTTCGAAGGGGACGACCCCTTCGTCGTCACCAACCGGGGGCCCATCTTCACCCAGGCAACGGCGGGAGGTATCCATGAGGTCCTTGTGCTCTCTCCTGATCATCAGAATTCCTGGTCGATGTTGAGTGACGAACAGGCCGCCATGGTCATGGCCGCCATCCGGGACCGGATCGAGGAGCATTCGCACATTCCGGGTCTGCGCTACAGCCAGGCCATCGTCAACGCCGGCCGCGAGGCGGGCGCCTCCATCGAGCATCCCCACGGCCAGTTGCTCGGCATGTCCTTCGTGCCGCGCGAGCTGGTCGAGGAACAGGCCGGGTTCGCCCGGTTCGCCGGGCGGTGCCTGCTGTGCACGGCGGCGGACGCCGAGGAGGATGTCGGCTACCGAGTCGTCTACGCCGACGAGCGGGTGGTGGTGATCTGCCCGTTCTGGAGCGGCACCCCCTACGAGATGCTGGTGATCCCTCGGGCCCACGGGCCCCACCTGCACCACAGCCCGCCCGCCGATCTGGCGGCCGTGGGTCGTGCCCTTCGTCAGGTACTGGGTCGTCTCCGCGAAGTGGCGGGCGAC
>DATDHU010000038.1:0-28865 GCA_036521415.1 Acidimicrobiales bacterium | reverse complement strand
CGCCCACGGGCGCAAGACGTCCCGCCACCGCGGTGGTGGCCACAAGCAGCAGTACCGCCTGGTCGACTTCAAGCGGGACAAGGACGGCGTGCCGGCCAAGGTGGCGGCCATCGAGTACGACCCCAACCGCAACGCCCGCATTGCCCTGCTCCACTACTTCGACGGCGAGAAGCGTTACATCCTCGCCCCATCCGGCGTGAAGGTGGGGGACCGCCTGCAGTCCGGTCAGGGTGCCGAGATCCGTTCCGGGAACGCGCTGCCCCTCCGGTTCATCCCCGTGGGCTCAGTCGTCCACAACGTCGAGCTGCGGCCGGGCGGCGGGGGCAAGCTGGCCCGCGGGGCAGGCATGAGCATCCAGCTGGTGGCCAAAGAGGGTCTCTTCGCCACCCTGCGCCTGCCGTCGACCGAAATGCGCCGGGTGTCGATCGACTGCCGGGGCACCCTGGGCACGGTTGGGAACGCCGAGGCCGAGCTGATCAAGATCGGCAAGGCCGGCCGGAACCGCTGGAAGGGAAGGCGCCCCCAGACCCGAGGTGTGGCCATGAACCCGGTCGACCACCCGCTGGGCGGCGGCGAGGGCAAGTCCTCCGGTGGCCGCCATCCGGTTTCGCCCTGGGGCAAGCCCGAGGGTCGTACCCGGCCTCGTCACAAGGACTCCGACAACATGATCGTCCGCAGGCGCCGCACACGCGGTGCTCGACGGTAGGGAAGTAGAGGGAACCACACGCCATGCCTCGCAGCCTGAAGAAGGGCCCGTTCGTCGACGACCACCTCCTGAAGAAGGTGGACGTCCTCAACGCGGCCGGGGACAAGAGAGTCATCAAGACGTGGTCCCGCCGCTCGACGATTATCCCCGACATGGTGGGCCACACCATCGCCGTCCACGACGGGCGCAAGCACGTGCCCGTGTACGTGACCGAGTCGATGGTCGGCCACAAGCTGGGGGAGTTCGCACCCACCCGGACCTTCAAGTTCCACGCCGGCCAAGAGCGGGCGGGAAGGCGCTGACATGCCCGGTGTGAAGACAAACGAGCGGGAAGGGACGCGAGCCGTCCTCCGGCACACCCGGATCTCGCCCAACAAGGCGCGCCAGGTGCTGGACCTCATCCGTGGTCAGGACGTCGACCGTGCGGCCGAGACCCTGTCCCTCGGAGACCGCGAGGCTGCCACGATCATCGGCAAGGTCCTGGCCTCGGCCGTGGCCAACGCCGTCCATAACGACGGGTTGAACGGAGAGGAGCTCTACGTCTCGGCCTGCTTCGCCGACGAGGGCAGCACCCTCAAGCGCTGGCGCCCCCGGGCCCGGGGCCGGGCCACCCGGATCCGCAAGCGCACCAGTCACGTCACCATCATCGTGAGCCGCCTGCCCGAGGAGCGCCTGGCCCGCCGCCGGGCCAAGCTGGCCGCCACCGGCACCCAGCGCTCGCGTCGGGTGGCCGGGTCCCGCCGCCGCCAGCGGTCCGAGGTCGAGACGACCCGGCCGGCGCCAGCGCCGGAGGTGGACGAGCTCGAACCGGACGAGGAGCTCGACGTCGTCGAGCCCGACATCGACGAGGCCGAGGAATTCGACGAGGTCGAGGACGTCGACGAGGCCGACGATGGGGAATTCGACGAGGTCGAGGACGTCGACGAGGTCGAGGACGTCGACGAGGCCGACGATGGGGAATTCGACGAGGTCGAGGACGTCGACGAGACCGACGATGAGGAATTCGACGAGGTCGAGGACGTCGACGAGACGGAAGACGAGATAGCCGCCGAGGACACATCCGACGACGATGAGATCGCGGCAGAGGATTCATCCGAAGACGAAGGGGCCGACGCCCAGGCGACGTCGTCCGACGAGACGAGCGGCGCGAGCGCCGAAAAGAAGGGCAAGTAGATGGGCCAGAAGGTCAACCCCTACGGGTTCCGCCTCGGCGTGACCACCGATTGGAAGTCCCGGTGGTTCGAAGAGCGTAACTATCAGAACTGCGTGATCGAGGACTGGAAGATTCGCGACTTCCTCATGTCGCAGCTCGAGTCGGCTGCAGTCAGCCGCATCGAGGTGGAGCGCACCCGTGACCGCCTCCGTGTCGACATTCACACCGCCCGACCGGGCATCGTCATCGGCCGCCGGGGGTCCGAGGCCGACCGCCTGAAGAAGAAGATCGAAGAGATCACCGGCCTGGTGAACCGTATCCAACTGAACATCCAGGAGATCAAGCAGCCCGAGCTGGACGCCGCCCTCATCGCCCAGGGAATCTGCGACCAGTTGGCCCGACGGGTCGCCTTCCGCCGGGCCATGAAGCGGGCCATCCAGACCGTGCAAAAGGCCGGCGCCCTCGGGGTCCGCGTCCAGTGCTCGGGCCGCCTCGGCGGTTCGGAGATGGCCCGAAAGGAGTCCTACCGGGAGGGCCGGGTGCCGCTCCATACCCTCCGGGCTGACATCGACTACGGCTTCCGAGAGGCCAAGACCACCTTCGGTCGCATCGGCGTGAAGGTGTGGATCTACAAAGGCGACATCCTCCCGTACAAGATCTCCTCCGAGGAGAAGATCAACCGCGAGGCGGCCATGGCCGTGGGGGAGACATCCGGACAGGGCGCGCCGCCGCGCCGGCTCATCACCGCCGGTGGTGGCCGCCGCCGCGCCGAGCAGGGCGCACCGGGCAGCGTTGTCGTGGGCGACGGTGTCGGCGAATCGCCAGAGGTGCCCGAGGACATGGTCGATCGGGACACCGCCGACATCGTCGCCACCCCTGAGGTGCCCGATGAGCTCGAGCGGATCCTCAGCGAGGACGAGGAGATCGAGCGCCGGACCCGCGAGCACCACGAGACCCCGCACTTCCGCAAGGAGGTCGACTGACATGCTGATGCCCCGCAAGGTCAAGCACCGCAAGCAGCAGCGCGGCCGAATGACCGGCGCGGCCAAGGGCGGTGCCACGGTCAACTTCGGTGACTTCGGCATTCAGGCCCTGGAGCCCGGCTGGCTCACCGCCCGCCAGATCGAGGCGGCCAGAATCGCCATGACCCGTCACGTCAAGCGCGGCGGCAAGGTGTGGATCCGGGTGTTCCCGGACCGTCCGGTCACCCAGAAGCCGGCCGAGACCCGTATGGGTTCGGGCAAGGGAAACCCCGAGCACTGGGTAGCCGTGGTCAAGCCGGGCCGAATCCTCTTCGAGCTGGCCGGCGTGGAGCAGCACCTGGCCAAAGAGGCCATGGAGCGCGCCATCCAGAAGCTCCCGTTCAAGGCCAAGTTCGTCATACGTCCCGGCACCCACGGGACGCCGGAGGTCCAGGTCTGATGGCCACCGCTGCCGAAATTGTCGAGCTCGACGTCGATGAGCTCGAAGTCCGCCTCAACGAGTCCCGGCGTGAGCTCTTCAACCTCCGCTTCCAGCTGGCCACCGGCCAGTTGGACAACTTCTCCCGGATGCGCCACGTCCGCAAGGACATCGCCCGACTCCTCACCGAGATCCGTGCCCGGGAGATCGCCGAGGCCGAGGGGCTAGCCGTGGAGGACATCCCCGTCCACCAGGCTGCGGCCCGCCAACGGGCCGAGGACAAGGCACTGGGGCGGACCAGGGTCCCAGCAGCCGAACGGCGGGCGGCCGAGCGGGCCGAGGAGAACGAGGGCGCCGAGGTCGAGGACGCCGAGGCCGATGACGTCGAAGCCGCCGATGAAGTCGAGGTCGACAACACCGACGTCGAGGACGACGAGGGCGCCGAGGTCGAGGACGCCGAGATGAACGACGAGGACGCCGACGCCGAGGACCAGGGGGCCAAGGCCGGCAGGGCGGCCGCGCCTACAGCAACGGCCGGGACTGCCGACGACGATGTGGAGGAAGAGGGCTGATGGCCGACGAGTCGACGACCGACGAGCGGGCGAACCGCCGCAAGGTCCGTGAGGGCATAGTCGTCTCCGACGGCATGGACGCCACCGTGGTGGTGTCGGTGGTGGAGCGAGTGCGCCATCCCCGCTACGGGAAGACGGTGCAGCGGACCAAGCGCCTCTACGTCCACGATCAGGAGAACACAGCCAAGGTGGGGGACCGGGTCCGAGTGGTGGAGACGCGCCCGCTGTCGAAGCTGAAGCGCTGGCGGTTGGGCGAAGTCCTGGAGCGGGCCCGATGATCCAACAGGAATCCCGACTTCGGGTAGCCGATAATTCCGGGGCCAAAGAGGTGCTCTGCATCAAGGTGCTGGGCGGCTCGCGCCGCCGGTACGCCTCGATCGGGGACGTCTTTGTGGCCACGGTCAAAGATGCGATCCCCGGCGCGGCGGTGAAGCGGGGTGACGTCGTCAAATGCGTCGTCGTCCGCACCAAGAAGGAAAAGCGTCGGCCCGACGGCAGCTACATCCGTTTCGACGAGAACGCCGCCGTGTTGATCAACGATCAGAGCCAACCACGTGGGACCCGCATCTTCGGCCCGGTCGGCCGCGAGCTGCGCGACAAGCGCTTCATGCGGATTGTCTCACTTGCACCGGAGGTGTTGTGATGCGAATCCGCAAAGGAGACAAGGTCGAGGTCATCTCGGGCAAGGACAAAGGCAAGCGCGCCGATGTCGTCCGGGCCATCCCGTCCGAGGGTCGGGTCATCGTCGAAGGCGTTCACGTGGCCAAGCGCCACGCCAAGCCCACCCGCGCCACCATGCAGGGCGGGGTCATCGACAAGTTCATGCCCGTGTCCGTGTCCTCGGTAGCCATCGTGTGCGGCTCCTGTGGCCCGACGCGGATCGGCATGCAGATCGACGAGCAGGGCCGCAAGGTGCGTGTCTGCCGCAAGTGCGGAGTTGAACTGTGATGGCCCCCGTGGTCGGCGCGACCCGTCCTCGCCTGAAGAGCCGCTACCACAACGAGGTGCGGGCCCAGCTCCAGGAGACCCTGGGACTGGCCAACATCATGGAGGTGCCGCGCCTGTCCAAGATCGTCCTCAATATGGGCGTCGGCCGGGCCACCCAGCAGAAGTCCCTGATCGAGGGGGCCATGACCGATCTGGAGATCATCACCGGGCAGAAGCCGGTGGTGACCCGGGCCAAGAAGTCGATCGCCGGGTTCAAGCTCCGAGAGGGCCAGGAGATCGGGGCCAAGGTGACCCTCCGAGGCGACCGGGCGTGGGAGTTCTTCGACCGCCTGATCGCCACGGCCATCCCGCGTATCCGTGACTTCCGAGGCTTGTCGCCCAGGTCCTTCGACGGTCACGGCAACTACACCTTCGGGGTCACCGAGCAGCTCATCTTCCCCGAGGTCGACTACGACCGCATCGACACCACCCGAGGCATGGACATCACCATCGCCACCACAGCACGTACCGACGACGAGGGCCGGGCACTCCTAGCTGCTTTCGGTTTCCCGTTCCGACAGGAGAACCAGTAACCCCATGGCGAAGAAGGCTCTGATCGAGAAGCAGCAGCGCACACCGAAATTCAAGGTTCGCGGGTACACCCGCTGCCGGCGGTGCGGGCGGCCGAAGTCCGTCTATCGCAAGTTCGGCCTGTGCCGCATCTGCCTACGGGTGATGGTGCACGCCGGCGAGATCCCCGGCGTGACCAAGGCCAGCTGGTGAGGGGAGGAGACGACCGATGACCATGACCGATCCCATCGCCGACATGCTCACCCGCATCCGGAACGCCAACACGGCCCACTTCGACACGGTGAAGATGCCGGGGTCGAAGCTGAAGGAGTCCCTGGCCGCCATCCTGGTCGACGAGGGCTACATCAGCGGCTTCGAGGTGAACGACAACGTCGACAAGCCCGGGCGGACGCTCGAGATCATCATGAAGTACGCGCCGGACCGCGCCCGGACCATCTCGGGGATCAAGCGGGTGTCCAAGCCCGGCCTGCGCATCTACGCCCGGGCCGACAAGATGCCCCGGGTTCTCGGGGGCATGGGCGTGGCCGTGGTGTCGACGTCCAAGGGTCTGATGACCGACCGTGAGGCCCGCAAGCGCCGCATGGGCGGGGAGGTTCTCTGTTATGTGTGGTAACCGAGTCATGTCTGGTAACCAGATCCCGACAGGCGGCGCCATCACCAGCCGCGCCCTGGCCGTTCGTGGAGGTGGTCGCTGATGTCGCGCATCGGGCGGTCGCCCATCCCCGTCCCCTCCGGCGTGTCGGTGGCGTTGTCCGACGGCAACCGGGTCACGGTCAAGGGGCCCCAGGGCGAGCTGGCCCGTACGGTGCCTGCTGTCATCACCATCCGCCAGGACGGCGACCAGGTGTTGGTGGAGCGGCCGGACGACCAGCGGCAGAACCGGGCCCTCCACGGCCTCACCCGGTCGTTGGTGGCCAACATGGTGGTCGGCGTGACCGCCGGCTACACCAAGGAGCTCGAGATCGTCGGTGTCGGGTACCGCGCCGTACCCAAAGGCGCCGGCGCACTGGAACTGGCCCTCGGCTACTCGCACCCGGTGAACGTGAACGCACCTGACGGCGTGACCTTCGAGGTGCCCACCCCCACCCGGATCATCGTGAAGGGGATCGACAAAGAGAAGGTCGGCCAGGTAGCGGCCGACATCCGGAAGCTCCGCAAGCCCGAGCCCTACAAGGGCAAAGGGGTCCGGTACGCCGGTGAGCGGGTCGTCCGCAAGGCAGGGAAGGCAGCGAAGTAATGGGACGTGCAACCGATCACAAGCTCGAGCTCCGGCGCCGGCGCCACTCGCGGGTCCGGCGACGGATCACGGGCACGGCCGAGCGACCGCGCCTGGCCGTCTTCCGCTCCAACAAGCACATCTCCGCCCAGCTCATCGACGACCAGGCCGGGCGCACCGTCGCCGCCGCGTCGACCGTGGAGGGGGACCTCCGCGGCAAGCCGGGCAGCAACATCGACGCAGCCAAGGCGGTGGGCACGCTGGTGGCCTCGCGGGCCAAGGCAGCCGGCGTCACCACCGTGGTCTTCGACCGGGGTGGATTCACCTACCACGGACGGGTCGCCGCATTGGCGGACGCGGCCCGTGCCGAAGGACTGGAGTTCTGATGGCCGAACTGCAATACGAAGAGCGAACCATCCGGGTCAACCGGGTCTCCAAGGTGGTCAAGGGCGGCCGCCGGTTCTCCTTTGCCGCCCTCATGGTGGTGGGCGACGGCAACGGCAACGTCGGCCTGGGCTACGGCAAGGCCAAAGAGGCCGGCCTGGCTGTGCAAAAGGGCATCGAAGAGGCGCGCAAGAACGTCTTCGAGGTCCCCCTGGCCGGGTCGACCATCACCCACCCCATCGTGGGTGAGAGCGGTGCCGGCCGGGTGATGCTGAAGCCGGCCGCTCCCGGTACCGGCGTGATCGCCGGGGGCGCAGCGCGGGCCATCCTGGAGATGGCCGGCATCCGGGACATCCTGGCCAAGTCGCTCGGTTCGTCCAACGGCATCAACGTGGCCCACGCCACCATCGCTGGACTCAAGGGTCTGAAGCGGCCCGACGAGATCGCAGTCCTCCGGGGCAAGCAGGCCGACGACGTCATCCCCCGCGGCGTGCTCCAGGCCTACCGGGAACGGCGCCGTGAGGGTGACCTGTTCACGGAGGTGAGCTGAGCATGGCAGAGTCGACATCGACCGATCCGGGCACCTCGACCGGCTGGATCCGCGTCACCCAGGTGCGCTCGGGCATCGGCACCAAGCCCAAGCACCGAGGTACCCTGCGTGCACTGGGCCTACGCGGTGTCGGCCGCACCAACGTGCTGCCCGATCGCCCGGAAATCAGGGGGATGCTGGCCAGGGTGCCCTTTTTGATCGAGGTCACCCCGGCCCGTGAGGACGAGAGAGGTGCTCGATGAAGGTTCATGAGCTACGACCACCGGCCGGGTCCACCCGGCCGCGCCGCCGGGTCGGCCGAGGCATCGCCGGCAAGGGCGGCAAGACCGCAGGCCGAGGGACCAAGGGCCAGGCGGCACGGGGCCAGATCCCCGCTGGGTTCGAGGGTGGCCAGCTGCCGTTGATGCAGCGGATCCCCAAGCTGCGCGGGTTCAAGAACCCGTTCCGGATCGAGTACACACCGGTCAACGTCGGCGCCCTCAGCGCCGTTGACGGCGACCGGGCCGATCTGGCTGCCCTGGTGGCAGCCGGGCTGGCCAAGAAGAACGCCCTGGTCAAGATCCTCGGAGGAGGCGAGCTTTCCCGCCCGTTGGGGGTCGAGGCCCACGCCTTCTCCAAGTCGGCCGAAGCCGCCATCACCGGAGCCGGCGGCTCGGTGACGGTGGTGCCACTGCCATTCGGCAACGGCCGCCCCCCCGCCAAGGGCAACGCGCTCACCAACCGGTAGCATCGACCGACCGAAAGGCGTCGAGGGGCTCGCATGCTCTCCAGCTTGGCCAACATCTTCCGTATTCCGGACCTCCGCAAGAAGGTCCTGTTCACGCTCACCGTCATCGCCATCTACCAGTTCGGCGCCAACGTCCCCGCGCCGTTCATCGACTTCTCCAAGATCCAGCAGGTCACCTCGGCGGCCAAGTCGTCGGGTGTGCTCGGCTTCCTGAACCTGTTCTCGGGCGGGGCGCTCACCCGCATGGCCGTGTTCGGGCTGGGGATCATGCCCTACATCACGTCCAGCATCATCATCCAGCTGCTGGCCACGGTGATCCCGAAGCTCGAGGAGTGGCGTGACCAAGGGGCAGTAGGCCAGAAGAAGCTGACCCAGACCACCCGGTACTTGACCATCGCCCTGGCCGTCATGCAGTCCACCGGACTCGTCTACCTCTTCCACAAGGGCGGGGGCGGCCTGTTCGGGACGAACCAGAACATCGACCTGATCCTCCATTACTCCATCTGGCGTGGGGCCTTCATCGTGTTGACCCTCACGGCCGGGACCGCCTTCGTCATGTGGCTGGGCGAGCTGATCACCCAACGGGGCATCGGCCAGGGCATGTCCATCCTGATCTTCGCCAACGTGGTGGCCGGTATCCCTGGCGGGATGAACACCGTGCTCCAAGAGGGCGGGCGGTTCAAGTTCGGCGTCATCCTGGTCGTGTCGGTGGCCCTCTTGGTGCTGATCGTGTTCGTCGACCAGGGTCAACGGCGGATCCCCGTCACCTTCGCCAAACGGGTGGTTGGTCGCAAGACCGTCGGCGGTTCCAACACCTACATCCCGCTGAAGGTCAACCAGTCCGGCGTCATCCCGATCATCTTCGCCAGCTCCGTCCTGTACATCCCGGTGCTGCTCTCGAACATCGTCCCGTCCGCGGCCTTCCGTACCTGGGTGAACCACAACATCACCCCGACCAGCCTGGTGTACATCTTCTCCTACTTCGTCCTCATCTTGTTGTTCACGTTCTTCTATGTCTATGTGGCCTTCGACCCGCACCAGCAGGCCGACATCATCCGAAAGCAGGGCGGTTACATCCCCGGGATCCGACCCGGGGTACCGACCGAGCGCTATCTGGCCCACATCCTGAACCGGATCACCTGGCCCGGGGCCCTGTTCCTCGGGGCGGTGGCGGTCGTGCCGTCGCTCTTGATGGCGGCATGGCACATGACCGGCTACCCCTTCTACGGAGTGACTCTCCTGATCGCCGTGGGCGTTGCTCTCGAGACGATGAAGCAGATCGACAGCCAGCTCATGATGCGAAACTATGAGGGCTTCCTCAAGTAAGTGGTACCCGGAGCCAGGCTCGTGGTCCTCGGCAAGCAGGGGGCAGGTAAGGGGACGCAGTGCGTGCGTCTTTCCCACCATTACGTCGTCCCTCATGTCTCGACCGGGGACATGTTGCGGGCCGCGGTCAAGCAGGGCACGCCCCTCGGCAAAAAGGCCAAGGACCTGATGGACAAGGGCGAGCTGTTGAGCGACGACCTCATCATGGACATGGTCTCGGAGCGGCTGAACGAGGGCGATGTCCGGGCCCGGGGCTTCGTGCTCGACGGCTGCCCGCGAACCGTCGCCCAGGCCGATGCGCTTGCCGGCCTCCTCGCTCCGATGGATCTCGACCTCACCATCGACATCGAGGTCTCCACCGCCCAGGTGCTCCGCCGGCTGGCCGCCCGCCGGGTGTGCGTGGACTGCGGCGCCAACTACTCGGTCTCGTCGCCGCCTTTGATCAGCTGGACGTGCGACGTGTGCGGCGGCGAGGTCGTTCAGCGAGAGGACGACCGAGAAGAGGCGATCTCCCGCCGGCTGGAGATCTACGAGCGCCAGACCGCCCCCTTGATCGAGTGGTACCACGAACGGAACCAGCTGGCCACGGTGAACGGCTCGGGCTCCCCGGACTCGGTGACCCGTCGCCTGGTCCGCGCGATCGAGGACCAACGCGACCGGAGGGGCGGGAGGCCGGTCCGGTGATACCGGAGGGACGGGAGGCAGACCCCGTGAGACCGGAGGGGCGGGAGGCCGACCTCGTGATGCTCCGAATGAGCGGCCGGCTCTGCGCCGTAGGGTCGTGTTGGTGAAACGCAACCCCGACGAGCTGGACAAGATGCGCAAGGCGGGCAAGGTCGTGGCCGAGATGCACGAGGCGACGAGGGCGGCGCTGCGCCCCGGCATCACCACGGCGGCCATCGACAAGGTGGCCCGGGACGTCCTCGAGCGCCGGGGGGCGAAGTCGAACTTCCTCAACTACCACGGGTTCCCGGCCGTCATCTGCACTTCGCCCAACTCGATGATCGTCCACGGAATCCCCTCGGACTTGGTGGTTCTGGACGAGGGCGACATCCTCTCGGTCGACTGCGGAGCGATCATCGAGGGCTATCACGGCGATGCCGCCTACACGGCCGGCATCGGTGAGATCAGCCCCGAGGCCACTCGGCTGCTGGAGGTCACCGAGACCAGTCTCTGGTCCGGCATCGAGCAGCTGCGTCCTGGAAACCGGCTCAACGAGGTCGGACGAGCTGTCCAGAAAGTCGCGGAGCGTGCTGGCTTCACCGTGGTCCGTGAGTACGTGGGCCATGCCATCGGCACGGCTATGCACGAGGAGCCCCAGGTGCCCAACTACTGGCCCGGAACGGCGGGGCCGATGCTCAAGTCGGGAATGGTCTTCGCCGTGGAGCCGATGGTCAACGCCGGGAGCCCCGAGACGGTCCAGCTGGAGGACGGGTGGAGCGTGGTTACGGCCGACGGGCGCTTGTCGGCCCATTTCGAGCACACCATCGCCGTGACCGACAACGGGCCCGAGGTGTTCACCGTTCCCTGAGGGCGGGCAAAGGAGCCTGTCAGGGCCGGATCCATCGATCGAACTGGCAAATTGCCGCCAACAGGCTAAACTAGCCTTTCGGCTCACCACCGGTGCGTGATGGCGTGCCGATCCCGCTCCCGGTAGCGCCCCTCTGGTGCTCTGCCGACGGCGGTGCGGTGCAACGACACATACTGATCGTTTGCTGCACGCTGGCCCGTGGGGCGAGTGGAATGAGCACAACAGAGTTTCGAGGAGAATCACCTGCCCAAGCCCAAGGAAGATGCCATCGTACTGGAGGGAACCGTCGTCGAGCCGCTGCCGAACGCCATGTTCCGCGTCGAGCTCGAGAATGGCCACAAGGTACTGGCGCACAGCTCGGGCAAGATGCGGATGCACCGTATCCGCATCCTTCCCGGCGACCGTGTACAGGTGGAGATCACCCCCTACGACCTGGCCCGAGGGCGGATCACCTACCGCTACAAGTGACCCCGCCGCCCGAACCGGCGACCCATATGGGTCCCGATGCTGGGGTCGCAGACGGGACGGGACGGGCGGCTCCACCGTGGAGTCACCCGGGCGCCAGGACTCCAGCCGGGCCGCAGAATCGGGTAGTGGACACAAGGAGAGCAGGACAGCAGCCGACAGGGTGAGGGCAGCAACCGAGATTGACGGCGGCAGGCAACATGAGCAGTTCGTGAGAGAGGTGCAGGAGTATGAAGGTTCGACCCAGCGTCAAGCCGATGTGTGAGAAGTGCAAGGTGATCCGCCGCCATCGGCGGGTGGTCGTCATCTGCGAGAACCCCCGCCACAAGCAACGGCAGGGCTAGGGCTCGCCAGGCTCGAGGATCGGGAAGCACAGGACTAGGAAGAAAGAAGAACAGCGTGGCTCGTATCAGCGGCGTAGACATTCCCCGCGAGAAGCGGTTGGAGATCGCACTCACCTATATCTTCGGCATTGGCCGGACGACCGCCCAGAACATCTGCGCGGTCACCGAGACCAGCCCGGATACCCGCGTCCGTGACCTCACCGACGAAGAGGTGACCCGTCTGCGCACGTACATCGACGCTAACTTCCAGGTCGAAGGCGACCTGCGGCGGGACGTGTCCCAGGACATCAAGCGGAAGATGGAGATCGGCTGCTACCAGGGCGTCCGCCATCGCAAGGGCCTGCCCGTCCATGGCCAGCGCACCCACACCAACGCCCGTACTCGTAAGGGACCGAAGAAGACGGTCGCCGGCAAGAAGAAGGTCCGCAAGTAATGGCCAAGCCCACCAAGGCTGCAGGGGGCGCTCGTCGGCCCCGCCGCAAGGAGCGCAAGAACATCGCCTTCGGCGTCGCCCACATCAAGAGCTCGTTCAACAACACCATCGTGTCGATCGCCGACCCCGAGGGCAACGTGCTGGCCTGGGCCTCGGCCGGGAACGTCGGCTTCAAGGGATCGCGCAAGTCCACACCGTTCGCCGCCCAGCTGGCCGCCGAGGCGTGTGCGAAAAAGGCCATGGAGCACGGCGTCCGCCGGGTCGACGTGCTCGTTCGCGGCCCGGGTTCGGGCCGGGAGACCGCCATCCGGTCCCTGGCCGCCGCCGGCATCGAAGTAGCCGGCATCAAAGATGTCACCCCCATCCCGCACAACGGCTGCCGCCCCAAGAAGCGGCGTCGGGTCTGAGCCGGGCAAAGATCGAAGGGATCAGAGGAAACACACATGGCCAGATACACCGGACCTGTCTGCCGGCTTTGCCGCCGGGAGCGCACCAAGCTCTTCCTGAAGGGAGAGCGCTGCTACTCGATGAAGTGCCCTGTCTCCGAGGCGGTCACCGACCGTCACAGCCGGGCCTATCCACCCGGCGAGCACGGCCGCGACCGCATGCGGCAGGGCTCTGAGTACCTGGGCCAGCTGCGCGAGAAGCAGAAGGCTCGCCGCATCTACGGCCTGCTCGAGAAGCAGTTCCGCAACCTCTACGGCGAGGCAAGCCGGTCCCCGGGCATCACCGGCGAAAACCTGTTGCGCATGCTCGAGCTCCGTCTCGACAACGTGGCCTTCCGGGCCGGTTGGGGCGCCAGCCGTTCCCAGGCCCGCCAGTTCGTCCGTCACGGCCACGTCCAGGTGAACGGCAAGCGGGTCACCATTCCCAGCTACCGGGTCCGGAAAGACGACGTCATCAGCCTGAAGCAGTCGTCCCGCGAGCTGTTCCCGGTGCGGCGGAACATGGACACCCTCGATCGGCAGCTCCCGCCCTGGCTCGAGACTGTCGGGGACAAGTTCGCCGTGAGGGTGTTCTCCCTTCCCCTACGCGAGCACATCGACGAGCCCGTTCACGAGCAGCTCATTGTCGAGCTGTACTCCAAGTAGGCCGAGCACCACGTAGGCCGAGTACCAAGCCAGTCAGTACCAGCCAATCAGTACCCAGCCAGTCAGTACCCAGCCAGTCAGCGCCACCGAGCGACCAACCAGCACCAGACCTGAGCAACACACCGTCGAGGAGCCACGATCAGCATGCTCATCATCCAGCGACCTACCGTCGAAGCCATCGGCGAAGCAGAGGACAACCGGCAGCGGTTTGCCGTCGGTCCTCTCGATCCCGGCTTCGGCCACACCCTTGGCAACTCCCTGCGCCGCACCCTGTTGTCGTCGATCCCCGGCGCCTCCGTCACCCAGGTGCGCTTCGACGAGGCGCTGCACGAGTTCACCACCCTGCCCGGCGTGAAAGAGGACATCACCGACCTCCTCTTGAACCTGAAGGACGTGCTGTTCAAGGTGCACAGCGATGAGCCGGTCACCATCCGCCTGGACAAGCGGGGCCCGGGCGACGCCACCGCCGGCGACATCCAGGTCACCGCGGACGTGGAGGTCCTCAGTCCCGGACAGCACATCGCCTCCCTGAACAGCAAGGGCCGGCTGGCCGTGGACCTGACCGTGGAGCGTGGGCGGGGCTACTCGTCGGCGGACAAGAACAAGCGCTCGTCGGTCATCGGGGTCATCCCGGTCGACGCCATCTTCTCCCCGGTGCGCCGGGTGGCCTTCACGGTCGAGCCTGTCCGGGTCGAGCAGTCGACCGACTTCGACCGCCTGGTCCTTGACATCGAGACCGACGGGTCGCTCACCCCCCGTGAAGCGCTGGCCTCGGCCGGCGACACGCTGCGCACCCTGGTCAGCCTGGTTGCCGACCTCGAGGACGCCCCCCAGGGCCTGGAGCTGGGAGAAGTCGGCACGGTTGGCACCGGTTCCCCCGATCTCGACCTCCGCATCGAGGACCTGGATCTCACCGAGCGGCCCCGGAACTGCCTGAAGCGGGCCCAGATCAACACCATCGGCGAGCTGGTCGACCGCTCGTTGGACGACCTGTTGAACATCACCAACTTCGGGCAGAAGTCGCTCGACGAGGTGCTCCAGAAGCTCGATGAGCGGGGCCTGTCCCTGCGGGTGAAGGACTGACGTCATGCTCGGTACCCCGAAGAAGGGCCGCCGGTTCGGCGGCAGTTCGGCCCACCAGAAGGCGATGATGGGCAACCTGGTCGCCTCGCTGATCGCAGCGGAATCCCTCGTCACCACCGAGGCCAAGGCCAAGGCCCTCCGACCTGTGGCCGAGAAGTGCATCACCGCGGCAGCCAAGGGTGGCATCCACCGTCACCGCCAGGTGGTGGCGTTCATCCGGGACAAGGACATGGCCCACAAGCTGTTCGAGGAGATCGGACCCCGCTATGTCGACCGTCCCGGTGGGTACCTCCGGATCCTGAAGCTCGGGAACCGTCAAGGCGACAACGCCCCGATGGCCCGCATCGAATTCGTCGAATCGGCTTGAGCCTGGCCCCCCCGCCCGGGGGGTCTGGCGCACCCCGGCGTCCCGGCGGTCGTCCCGCCGCCGCGGGTCCCGACTCGGGCCCTGGGGGCGAGGGCACTAGGGCCCACGACTCCGGAGACCAGGAGGCAGGAGGCCAGGAGGCGGTGGCCGGTGACCTCGTCCGGTGGCGGCTCAGGATCGCCTACAACGGGTTCGGTTTCCATGGTTTCGCGGCCCAGAACGGCCAGGCCACGGTGGCCGGGGCCCTGTGCGACGCCCTGAGCCGCTTCACCCGCTCCTCGCTCAGCCTGACGTGTGCAGGCCGGACCGACACCGGCGTTCATGCCCAGGACCAGGTGGTTCATGTCGATCTCCCACCGACCGCTGCCGCCGGGCTCGACCCCGATGACCTGATGCGCTCCTGCAACCGGCAGCTGGGCCCGGCCATCGTGGTGCGCGAGGCAGTACCGGCCCCGCCTGGGTTCGACGCCCGTCGCTCGGCGACTGGCCGTCGGTACCGCTACCTGGTCGTCAACGCCCCGGTCCCGGACCCCCTGCTGGCCGGCGTGACCTGGCATGTCTCCGACCAGCTCGATCTTCGGGCCATGGCCGCGGCCTCCGACGCCCTCCTGGGGGAGCACGATTTCCGTGCCTTTTGCCGACGGGTTCCGGGCACGTCGGCCGATGACCCCATCATGCGGCGGGTGGTCGACGCCCGGTGGTCGGTGGTGGACGGTTCCGGAGCCCGAGCGGGATCCGGGGGCCGGGGCGCTCGCACCCTGACCGGCTCGCCGGGGGTGCCCGGCGGCCACGCTGCGCTGTTGCCGGCCGACGGGGCCCTCGTAGCCTTCGAGATCGAGGCCAATGCCTTCTGCCACCAGATGGTGCGCTCCCTGGTCGGGACGCTGGTCGACGTCGGCCGGGGGAGGAAACGGGCCTCGGACATGCTGTGGATCCTCCGTTCCGCCGACCGCCAGGAGGCCTCCCAGCCCGCCCCGGCCCACGGCCTGTGCCTGGTTGCCGTACGCTATGGCCCCTGACCCTGGGCCGGTATCCCCCGGGACGACCTCCGGGCGCCATCTGGGCCAGGCCGGGCTTGCCGACCAGGGGTCTTTCGTCGTATCCTGTCCATCCGCTGGGTTAGCTCGTAACCGCTCGTTGTCAATCCCTGAAGTCACCTGACGGCTGGCCGCTGACGAGCCGAAACAGGCGATTTGGCTCCGAACCGGCTCCGAACCGCCGCCCGGCACCACCGAACAAGGACCTTTTGTGCGTACGTTCTCCCCTAAGCCTGCTGATATCACCCGTGCCTGGCATCTCGTCGATGCCGACCAGATGGTCCTCGGCCGCCTGTCCACCGAGGTGGCGGCCATCCTTCGAGGCAAGCACAAGCCGATCTTCGCCCCTCACGTGGATACCGGAGACCACGTGGTGGTCATCAATGCGGCCAATGTGGTCCTGACCGCCGGCAAGGCCGACTCCAAGCTTTCCCACCGGCACAGTGGCTATCCGGGTGGCCTGACGACGACGTCGTACGCCCGGCTGTTGGAGGACCGCCCCGAAGAGGTGGTGCGCAACGCCATCCGGGGCATGCTGCCCAAGAACCGGCTCGGTCGCCAGATGCTCGAGAAGCTGAAGGTCTACGCCGGTCCCGACCACCCGCACGCTGCACAGGCCCCCGCGCCTTTGAACCTGCCCGGCGCCCGCCGGATGGCTTCAACCCGCGGCGGGGCCTGAGCGCGCCACCCGAACGAAACAGACGACTAGGAGCTCCCAGTGGCCAACACGCCTCTCTGCCAGACCACCGGACGCCGCAAACAGGCGGTTGCCCGCGTGCGGTTCCGTTCGGGTGACGGAATCATCACCGTCAACAAGCACAAGTTCGAGGACTACTTCACCTCGGCTACCCACCGGATGATCGTGACCGAGCCCCTCCGGCTGACCGAGACGTCCGAATTGTGGAACATCGACGTCACCATCGACGGTGGCGGGGTGTCCGGCCAAGCCGGTGCCTTCCGCCTGGGCATAGCCCGCGCTCTGTGCGCCCTCGACCCCGAATACCGCGCCGCTTTGAAGAAGGCGGGATTCCTCACTCGTGACGCGCGCGAGAAGGAGAGCAAGAAGTACGGCCTGAAGAAGGCCCGCAAGGCGCCTCAGTACTCGAAGCGGTAGCTCGCCAGCCATGGTTCAGGCCCGGTTCGGCACCGACGGTGTCAGAGGCATTGCCAACGCTGAGCTCACCCCCGAGCTGGTGCTAGCGCTCGGACGGGCCACGGCGCGCATCTTGCCTGCCGAGGCGTTCATCGTGGGGCGGGATACCCGGCGATCGGGCCCGCTCCTGCAAGCGGCCCTGGCTGCCGGCCTGGCCGGCGAGGGAGCAGATGTGATCGACGTGGGTGTGCTGCCCACGCCCGCGTTGGCCTGGATGTCGGCAGAGCGCGACCTTCCGGCCGCCGTCGTGTCCGCCTCCCACAATCCCTTTGCCGACAACGGGATCAAGCTCTTCGCCCGGGGGGGCATGAAGCTCACCACCGACACGGAGACGGCCATCGAGGAGGCCCTGGTGAGCATCCTCGACCCTGCCGTCCGCGGTCCGAGGAATCCAGAGGGGCACGGCGTGGGTCGCCTGGTCACCGAGACCGACGCGGGCACGGCCTACGTCGAGCACCTGGTGGCGTCGATTGACGGCCGCCGGCTGGACGGGCTGCGCATGGTGGTCGACTGCGCCAACGGGGCTGCATCGGGCGTTTCCGGGGACGTCTTCGGCCGGCTGGGGGCCGACGTGGTAGTCATCGGGTCAGATCCCGACGGCAGCAACATCAACGCAGGCTACGGGTCGACCCACACCGAGACCCTGGCCACCGCGGTGGTGGCCCAGCATGCCGATCTGGGCCTGGCCCTCGATGGCGACGCCGACCGGCTGTTGGCCGTCGACGGCTCCGGAATGGTGATTGGTGGAGACGAGCTGTTAGCTCTCTTCGCCGTCGACCTGGCCGAACGGGGGCAGCTGGCCGGAAACACCGTGGTGGTCACCGTTATGACCAACCTGGGCTTCCGCTTGGCCATGGCCGAGCGCGGCATCGTGGTGAAGGAGACCCCGGTCGGGGACCGGCACGTCCTGGCCGCGCTCGACGTCGACGGTCTGGCCCTCGGCGGCGAGCAGTCCGGGCACATCGTGTTCCGGCAGCTGGCCACGACCGGTGACGGACTGCTGACCGGGCTGGTCCTGGCCGACCTCATCACCCGTATGGGAAAGCCCCTCGACGAGCTGGTCTCCGGGCTGGTCATCAGGGTGCCCCAGGTGCTGGTCAACGTTCCGGTCCCCAACACCGAGCTGTTGGCCGGCGCCGAAGCCGTCTGGTCGGCCGTGGCCGAGGAGCAAGAGCGTCTGGCCGATACAGGGCGGGTTGTGCTCCGGCCCAGCGGGACCGAGCCCGTGGTCCGGGTGATGGTCGAGGCTGCCGGGGACGGCCTGGCCGCTGAGATCGCCCAGCGGTTGAGCGCCCTGGTCGCCTACGAGCTCGAGGCGGCAGCGGCAGCGGCGGCAGCGGCAGCGACCGCTCCGGGCTGAACCCAGCCGCTAGCGGCGTTCGGGCTCAGCTCAAGAGACGGGACCCCTCGGACAGGACACCCCCTCTCGGCACCGGGACCCCCAGCCCGGGACCTGGGCACGCCGACCTCGGCGCAGTCGATTTCGCGAGTGCCCGCGTTTCGGCGAAAGGTAACGGGATCGCCCACCTTTCGGCGAAAGCAAGACTTGTGTCGAGGGGTCGATTCGCCGAAACCCGGGCTGTTGCCAAAAAGCAATTGCCGAGGGGGGATTCTCAGGGAGGGGGCTGAAAAGGGCTCTCAGGGGGCTACGAGGGGCTCTCAAGAGCAGCGAGGACCCTGTGGAGGCCGACGACGGCTCAGACGGATTTCCTGACTCCGAGCAAGTGGGTCGGAGCGCCGCTGGGATCACAAAAGGCGTGCCCCGACCGAGCGTGGCGGCTGCCGGTAACGCCGTCGAGTTGCCCAACAAGTCGACCGAAAGCCGTTAGCCTCGTAGCCCATGTGCGGCATCATCGGCGTGACCGGCAGCGATCACACACTCGACGTGCTGCTCGAGGGCCTATCCAGGCTCGAGTACCGCGGCTACGACTCCGCCGGCATCGCCTTGATCACCACCGGAACTGACGACCGACTGTGGCGGGGCCGGGCCGCACATGGCACCCGGTCGCTCGACGAGCTCGCCAAGCAGGCGGCTACCGCGCCCACCGACGGCGTCACCGGCGTCGGGCACACCCGATGGGCCACCCACGGCCGTCCCTCAGTGACCAACGCCCATCCCCACGTGGACTGCACCGGCCGCATCGCCTTGGTCCACAACGGGATCATCGAGAACCATCACGAGCTGGCCGACGAGCTCTTCAAGGTCGAGCACGACCTGCAGTCGGAGACCGATACCGAGGTGCTTGCCCACCTGGTCGAGTCCGCCCTCCTTCTCAACCCCGCTGGCGGCCTGGCCGGCGCGGTTCGGGCCGCCCTCCGCCGGGTGCGCGGCGCCTTTGCCCTTGCCGTTGTCCACCGCGACGAGCCCGAGCTCATCGTGGCTGCCCGCCGGGTGTCACCGCTCGTCATGGGTTTGAATGAGACCGAGGCGTTCCTGGCCTCGGACATTCCCGCGCTTTTGGGCCGGACGCGCACGTTCTACGCCCTGGAGGACGATCAGATCGCCGAGTTGCGGCCAGGGACCATCCGGGTAACCACGCTGGATGGCACCGAGATCTCCCCTACCTCGCTGACCGTGGAATGGGACCTCGACGCCGCCCGCAAGGACGGCTACCCCGACTTCATGAGTAAGGAGATCCACGAGCAGCCCCGAGCCGTGGCAGACACCCTCCTCGGGCGGGTGCTCCCGAACGGCACCCTGGCTCTCGACGAGATGCGGCTGTCCGACGACGAGCTCCGCTCGGTGGACAAGGTGTTCATCGTGGCCTGTGGCAGCAGCTACCACGCCGGGCTCATGGCCAAGTACGCAATCGAGCACTGGGCCCGCCTGCCGGTGGAGATCGACATCGCCAGCGAGTTCCGGTACCGAGACCCGGTCCTCGACTCCCACACCCTGGTGATCGGGGTCAGCCAGTCGGGCGAGACGGTGGACACCTACGAGGCCCTCCGAGAGGCCCGGCGCTGGAACGCCAAGGTCCTTGTCATCTCCAATGTCGTCGACTCATCGATGACGCGGGAGGCCGACGCCGTGCTCTATACCCGGGCGGGTCCGGAGATCGGTGTCGCCGCCACCAAGACTCACCTGGCCCAGATCACCGCGCTCGAGGTCCTGGCCCTGTACCTGGCCCAGCTGCGGGGCACGCTCTACCCGGCCGAGGCCGTTGACCTGTTGGCGGCCATGGGCGACCTTCCCGCCAAGGTGGAGTCGGCAATCAGCCGGGCGGGCGAAGTGGAGGCGGTGGCCAGCGCCTACCGCGACTCGCCGTCGTTCATCTTCCTCGGCCGGCACGTGGGCTATCCCGTCGCCCTCGAAGGGGCGCTCAAGCTGAAGGAGTTGTCATACCTGCGAGCCGAGGGTTTCCCCGCCGGCGAGCTGAAGCACGGGCCGATTGCCCTGGTCGAACCGGGAACGGTGGTGATCGGGGTGGCCACCCGCACCCGCCTGTGGGAGAAGATGATGTCCAACGTGGCCGAGGTGAAGAGCCGTGGGGCGACGGTGGTGCTCGTGGCCAACGACGGTGACGAGGAGACGGCGCGTCAAGCCGACGCCGTGCTGTGGGTGCCCGAGACTCCCCAGCTGTTCGCCCCCATCGTCGATGTGATCCCCCTCCAGCTCTTCGCCTACTCACTGGCCCGTCTCCACGGACTCGACGTGGACAGGCCACGGAACCTGGCCAAGGTCGTTACCGTCGAGTGACCGCGGGATCAGGCAGCGGCACGGTGGTGGGGATCGGCGTCGATGCGGTCGACCTCGACAGGTTCCGGGCGCTGTTGGTTCGCCGGCCCCGGCTCTCATTCCGCCTGTTCACCGACGATGAGCGGGCCTACGCGTCACGGGCTGCTGATCCGACGGCGCGGTTGGCCACGCGGTTCGCAGCCAAGGAGGCAACCATGAAGGCGCTCGGCGTCGGCCTGGGGGCGTTCTCATTCGTCGACGTGGAGGTGGTGCGCGCGGGGCTCGGACCGCCTCACCTGGTGCTGTCCGGTGGGGCCGAGGAGCTCGCCCGTGTTGCCGGGGTCGGCCGCTGGCACTTGTCGCTGACCCACACCGACCTTGTGGCCATGGCCTCGGTGCTGGCCGAAGGGGACGGGCCCAGTGGCATCGGGACGCCGACCGGGGACGGGGCCTGACCGTGCAGCCAGTGCTCACGGTGGCCGAGATGCAGGCCGTCGACGCCCGGGCCCAGGCATCCGTCCCGCTCGATGTCCTGGTAGGGCGGGCGGGCACGGCGGTGGCTGTGGCCGCCCTGGGCTTGTTGGGCGGGGCCTACGGGCGCCGGATCGTGGTGGTGGCCGGGAAGGGAAACAACGGTGCCGATGGCCGGGTGGCGGCCTCCCTGCTCCGCCAGCGCGGCGCCCGGGTCGACGTGGTCGACGTCTCGATGGCACCACCAGCGATCGGTCCAGCCGACCTGGTCATCGACGCCGCCTTCGGCACCGGTTTCCGGGGTGAATACCGCTCGCCGACGGCGAGGTCGGGGACCCCGGTGCTGGCCGTGGACATCCCGTCGGGCATCGACGGCGACTCGGGGGTGGCCTCGGGCTCACCGCTGCACGCCACCCGCACAGTGACCTTCGCCGCCTTGAAGCCCGGTCTGGTCCAAGGGGACGGGCCGGCATTTACCGGTCGGGTCACCGTGGCCGACATCGGCCTCCCCGTCGAGGGCGCCCGGCTGGGGGTCATGACCGATGGTGACATCGCGGACCTGCTCCCAGCCCGAAGGCGGGAGGCCCACAAGTGGAACTCGGCCATGATGGTGGTGGCCGGGTCGCCGGGCATGACCGGGGCGGCGGGGATGTGCGCCATGGCCGCGTACCGGGCCGGGGCCGGGATGGTACGGCTGGGCATCCCGGGGGCCGATGTGGGCCAGACCCCGGCGTCCGAAGCGGTGAGCGTCATCTTGCCCCGGACCGGCTGGGCCGACGAGGTCTTGTCCCAGGCGGAGCGGTGCCAGGTGGTGGTGGTCGGCCCGGGCCTCGGGCGGGACGAGTCCACGGCGGCGGACCTCCGGTTCTTGGTGGCCCGCTCGCCGGTGCCGGTCGTCGTCGACGCCGACGGGCTCTACGCGCTGGGTAAAATGGAGGCCCCCCTCTCGTCGGTGTCGAGCGTGGTGCTCACTCCCCATGACGGCGAGTACAAGCGACTGGCCGGGCGGGCACCGGGATCGGATCGGATCACTGCCGCCCGCGACCTGGCCGTAGCATCGGGGGCCGTGGCCCTGGTCAAGGGGACAACCACGGCGGTCGCCGAGCTCGGGGGTCGGGTCGTGCTCGGACTGGCAGGAACGCCAGCGTTGGCCACCGCGGGAACCGGCGACGTCCTGTCCGGCGTGATCGGCGCCTTCATAGCCCGAGGGGTGGCCCCGCTCGAAGCGGCCGGTCTGGCCGCCCATGTCCACGGTCGGGCCGCCGCCAACGGCCCGGTCGAAGGGCTGGTGGCCGGCGATCTCCCCCCTCTGGTGTCTGGCGTCCTGTCCCAGGCCCGATCCACAATCGGGTCCCTCGGACAAGATCCGGCGGGCGACTCCCCGATCCCACATGGGTAGGGTCTGAGATGGATAGGGTCCAGCGTGGGTAAGGGGCACTGGCGCCCGGCGTGGGCCGAGGTAGATCTCGCAGCCGTCCGGCACAACGCCGCCCTGTTGGCCGAACTGGCCGCACCGGCGGCGTTGAGCGCCGTGGTCAAGGCGGACGGCTACGGGCACGGGTCGGTGGAAGTGGCCCGCGCCGCGCTCGAGGGCGGGGCCACCTGGTTGGCCGTGGCTCTGGTCGAAGAGGGCGTGGTGTTGCGCGAGGCGGGCATCGAGGCACCCATCCTGCTTCTCTCCGAGCCACCGCTCAGTGCCGTCGAAGAGGCGGTGGCGCGAAACCTGGTGCCCACCGTGTACACGGGGCGCGGGATCCGAGCGGTGGCCGCAGCGGCTGCGTCGGCCGCTGACCGGGGCCGGGACCATGACCGCGTCGACGTGCACCTCAAGATCGATACGGGCATGCACCGGGTCGGTGCCGACCCCACCGAAGCGGCCTCCCTGGCCGAACTGGTCGGCGCCCAGGAGAGCCTGGCCCTGCAAGGGGTGTGGACCCACCTGGCCGTGGCCGACGGCCTGACCGAAGAGGACGTGGCCTTCACCCGGCAACAGCTCGAACGCTTTGACACCTGCCTGACCGAGCTGGCAACCGCTGGTCATCGTCCCGCGCTGGTCCATGCCGCAAACTCGGCCGGGACCATCGCCCACCCTGGTGCCCGACGCGATCTGGTCCGTTGCGGCATCGGCATCTACGGGGAGCTTCCCCACCCGGACCACCAGGTAATACTGGCAGAGTCCACGGGGGGCGGGCGGCTGCAGCCGGCTCTCTCCCTGAAGGCGCAGGTCAGCTACGTCCGGGAACTCGTCGGTGGCGAGCGGCCGTCCTACGGCCGGCGCCGCCCCCTGCCCGAGCGATCGGTGGTGGCCACCGCGCCGATCGGGTACGCCGACGGGGTGCCGCGCCGCCTGTTCGAGCGGGGTGGCCAGGTGTTGGTGGGGGGAGTCCGGCGCCCGCTGGCCGGCATGGTCACGATGGACCAGATCGTCATCGACTGTGGGCCGCCCGGGCCGACGGCGCCGGCTATCGGTGACGAGGTTGTCCTACTCGGGCGCCAGGATGACGCCGCCGTGACCGCCACCGAGTGGGCCGACCTGCTCGGCACCATCAACTACGAGGTGTTGTGCGCCATCGGACCCAGGGTGCCACGGGTGGCCACGTGAGCAAGTCGCTCCCACGGCCGTCCGGCCGCCTGGTGGCGGTGGGCGCGGCGGCAGCCGCTCTGGCCGCCGGCGGCGCCTACGTCGCCCAGCGGCACTGGACGCGACGCTGGCGAGCGACCGACGATGCCCTGGCCGCCGCCGGCCTGCGGATGGTCGACGAGCTCATTCACCACGAGGTGACCACCGGCGACGGCGGCATCATCCACGCCGTGGAGCTGGGCGCCGGGCCTCCGGTCGTGCTGGTCCACGGGGTGACGCTGTCCGGCGCAGTCTGGGTCAGGCAATTCACGGCGCTGGCCGACCGCCACCGGGTCATCGCCATCGACCAGCGGGGCCACGGCCCGTCGGTCGCCGGTTCCGACGGCTACAGCTTCGATCGCCTGGCCCGGGACACCATCGATGTCCTCGACGGCCTGGGGGTGGCCGATGCCGTCCTGGTCGGCCATTCGATGGGCGGCATGGTCTCGCTGACTGCAGCGTTGGACGATCCCGACCGGATGGCCGAGCACGTGGCCGGCCTGGTCCTGGTGGCAACCACGGCCGGCCCAGTCACCGGTGTACCGCTGTGGCCCCTGGTGACGGGCAGGATGGCGGGGATCACCGGTCGTACCCTGGCCTCGGCCGAGCGCCACGGGTGGGGGTTGTTCCCAGGTGAGGACCTCGCCTCGTGGTCCACCCGGATCGCCTTCGGCTCGCGGCCGACCCCGCTCGACCTCGTGCTGACCCGTTCGTTGACCTCGGCCATGGCGCCCAGCGCCTTGGCCGACCTCTTGGTCTCGTTGGTCGGCTTCGACGTGCGGGCCCGCCTAGGGGAGATCAGGCTCCCCACCCGGATCGTGGCCGGTTCACGCGACCTCCTCCTACCCCTGTTCCACGCTCGCCGGATGGCCGACGCCATTCCCGACGCCGACCTCCAGGTCCTTCCCGGGTGCGGCCACATGGTGATGCTCGAGCGGCCGGACGAGCTCAACGGGCTGCTCCACGAGCTGTCGGTCTCGGTCCAGCCAACTTCCGGCGAAGCTTGACCGTCCCAAACTGACCGAGCTCCGCGCTGGCCGAACGGGTCTCCACCATCGCCGGCCGAACGGGCCGGAGCCCGGTGGCGGTACGATTCGCCCGTGGCCGAGCCGACCGCACTGGCCGATCTCGCCCGGGAGGCATCGACGTGTACCCGATGCCCTTTGTCCGAGCACCGCACCCAAGTGGTCTTCGGGGTAGGGGCACCACAGGCCGACTTGGTCTTCGTGGGGGAGGCTCCGGGGAGGGATGAGGATCTCCAAGGCGAGCCCTTCGTGGGCCGATCGGGCAAGCTGCTCGACCGGTTGATGGCCGAGGAGCTCGGTATCGACCGCAGCGCCTGCTACATCGCCAACGTGGTCAAGTGTCGGCCTCCGGACAACCGCGATCCGCGACCGACTGAGATCGCCACCTGCCGTCCATATCTGACCGCCCAGCTCGATCTCATCCAGCCCACGGTCGTGGTCACCCTGGGGAACTTCGCCATGAAACTCCTACTCGAGACGACCGATGGCATCCGAACGGTCCGAGGACGCTCGTACCCGTTCGGCCGGGGTCACCTGGTACCCACGTATCACCCGGCCGCCGCGTTGCGCTCTGGAGGTGCGGTCGTGGCCGAGATGCGAGCCGACTTGATCAGGGCGAAGCGGCTCCTCGGCTGGTCCTCATGACCGGCCGGGCTCCCGCGTCGGTGCACTGCGTCACCGCTGACGTGGACGGCACCCGCTCATTGGCCGCGGCGCTGGCGGGACTGTGCGTCCCCGGGGACATCGTGCTGCTGGTCGGGGACCTCGGTGCGGGCAAAACCGCCTTCGCCCAGGGATTCGGCCGTGCCCTCGGGGTGTGCGAGCCCATCACCAGCCCGACGTTCGCCCTGGTCCGGCAGTATCCGACCGGCAGGGAGACGGTTCGGATGCTGTTCCACGCCGACGTCTACCGCCTCGACCATATGCAAGAGATCGTCGACCTGGGGCTGGGCGAGCTGGTCGAGGATGGTGGCGTCGCCGTGGTGGAGTGGGGCGACGTGGCCGAGCCCGTCCTCGGGGCCGGATCCCTGACCGTGACCATCGTCCCCGGACCGGTCGCCGAGGTCTCGACGAACGAGCCCGCGGCGGACGAGGTTGGCTCGGACGAGCCCGGGGCGGACGAGGAGACCCGATCGATCATCATCCGGCCGATCGGAGCGGCATGGGACGACCGATGGCAGCGCGTGACCGCCGCCGTCGAGCCGTGGGCGGTGATCCGGTGATCGTCCTGGCCCTGGAGTCGGCCACCGACCTGGTCGGTGCGGCCCTGCTCGGCGACGTCCCCCCCCAGCCGGCCGCGACCGAGACGGGAGGCCGGCGTCACGCGGAGGCTCTGGCTCCCGCGGTGCACCAGGTATGCGGGGACGCCGGCGTGGCCCTGAGTGCCGTCGATGTGATCGCCGTCGATGTCGGCCCCGGGCTGTTCACCGGGCTCCGGGTGGGCGTGGCCACGGCCAAGGCGCTTGGCCAGGGCCTCGGCATCGGGGTGGTGGCTGTGGGCAGCCTCGACATTCTTGCTCGAGCAGCCGTCGAGCGGCGCCCGGGAGGTTCGCCATGCCAGGTGATCGCCGTAGTCGACGCTCGGCGGAGCGAGGTGTTCGCGGCCCGCTACCGCTTCGACGGAGGCGCAACCTCCGACTGGGACCCAGCTGGACACGAGGTGTCGCCACCGGCTCGATTCGAGCCTGGTGCCCTCGTCGAAGACCTGGCCCGGATGGTCGCTGGGACCGAGCCTGGCGATGAAGGCGGTGCGGCCGGCCCGCTGGTCTTGGTGGGGGACGGCGTCGCCCGCTACCGGGATCTGTTCGACAAGCTGAACCGGGTGGAGACCCTGCCGGGCGACCCCCTGTTGGCTCCCCCGCCGGAGACCCTGGCTCGGCTGGCCTCGCTCCGGCTCCGGCGCGGTGCCGACCCGTCGGAGCCGGCGGCCGTCCTCCCGAGCTACCTGCGGGAGGCCGATGCGGCCATCAACTGGGAACAGCGGGCCCCCGTCGCCGTGAACGGGCGCCGAACCTCCGGGTCGGCGGTAGCCCCAGGACGCCCCACGTGAACGTGGCGTCGGCCCCCCAATACGACCTCCGGTTGGCCCCCATGCGCAGCCGCGACCTCAAGCACGTCCTGGCCATCGAGGAGGCTGTCTATGCGCGGCCCTGGTCCCACCGCCTGTTCGCCGACGAGTTGGCCCAGCGGAAGTCGCGGATCTACCGGACGGCGTGGATCGGGCGGGACCTGGTGGGGTTCGCCGGGCTGATGCTCATCGAGGAGGACGCCCACGTGAACAACATCGCCGTGGATCCGGACTGGCAGGGGCGTGGGATCGCCACGGTCCTGCTGTTGGACCTGGCCCGCTCGGCCGTCGATCGGGGATCCCGGCACCTCACCCTCGAGGTCCGGGTGGGCAACGAGCCCGCACTCGCCCTCTACCGGCGTTTCGGCATGGCGCCGGTCGGCCTGCGCCCGAACTACTACGCCGAAACGGGGGAAGATGCCCTGGTGATGTGGGCCCGCTCGATCGACTCCGACACCTACCAGGCTCGGCTCGCCTCGATCGAGGCCGAGCTACCCCGTGACCTGAGGGTGTCCCATTGACCGTCGATCGGGTGTTGGGGATCGAGACGTCGTGTGACGAGACTGCAGCGTCGGTGGTGGACCATGGCACCGCCATCGCCTCGTCGGTGGTGGCCAGCCAGATCGACGTGCACGCCCGCTACGGGGGCGTGGTCCCCGAACTGGCCGGTCGGGCCCACGTCGAGCTCCTGACCCCCGTCCTGGCCGACGCCCTGATCGAGGCGGGATCGGACGACTCGGGGACCGGGGTCGACGCCATCGCCGTGACCTATGGCCCGGGGCTCATCGGCTCCCTGCTAGTCGGCGTGGCCGAGGCCAAGGCCCTGGCGCTGGCCTGGGAGGTGCCCTTCGTCGGGGTGAACCATCTCGAGGCCCACCTGTTCGCCTCGTTGCTGGAACAGCCCGACCTGGGTTGGCCCTTGGTCGTCCTCCTCGTCTCGGGCGGCCACACGCTGCTGGTCGAGGTGACCTCCCCCGGGCACTACCGGTCGTTGGGAGGAACCATCGACGATGCTGGCGGCGAGGCCTTCGACAAGGTGGCCCGCTTCCTCGGTCTCGGCTATCCCGGGGGACCGGCCATCGACCGGGTGGCAGAGGCCGGCGATCCGGAGGCGTTTGCCTTTCCCCGGGCGTTCCTGGGGGAGGGCTACGACTTCTCGTTCAGCGGCCTGAAGACCTCGGTGGTCAACACAGTCCGCAAGCACCCCGAGGCGGCCACCGAGGACGTGGCCGCCTCGTTCCAGGCTGCCGTGGTTGACGTCCTTGTGGCTAAGGGGCGCAGGGCTGCGGCGGACGTGGGGGCGACGGCCCTGTGCCTGGCCGGCGGTGTGGCGGCCAACTCGCTGCTCCGGCGCCGGGTCGAGGCCGCGTGCGCCGAGGACGGGATCGGGGCGTTCCTGCCCAGCCGGGCACTGTGCACCGACAATGCCGCCATGGTGGCCGCTGCCGGCTGGTGGCGTCTGCATCACGGCGATTCGAGCCCATTGGACCTCGGTGCCGATCCCAATTTGCGACTCGTCCCCCGGCCCTGATCGGGTCGAGGACCCTCCTGAACTGGGACGATGGGGTCGCGGTTGCCTCGGACCGAGCGGCTCGCTATCTTTAGCACTCGCAACGTTCGAGTGCTAAAGCGTGCCACAGGAGGCCCGATCACATGAGTCTGCATCCACTTGACGACCGCATCGTCGTCCGCCCCGGCGAATCGGAGGAGACCACGGCGTCCGGCCTGGTGATCCCCGACACCGCCAAAGAAAAGCCCCAGCAGGGAGAAGTTCTGGCCGTGGGACCGGGCCGCCGGGCCGAGAGCTCGGGCGAGCTCGTCCCATTGGACATCGCCGTCGGTGACACGGTCGTCTACTCCAAGTACGGAGGGACCGAGATCAGTTCCGATGGCGAGGATCTCTTGATCCTCTCGAGTCGTGACGTTCTGGCGAAGGTGAGTAAGTAAC
>DATDHU010000037.1:0-55859 GCA_036521415.1 Acidimicrobiales bacterium | reverse complement strand
CCCCCGATGGCGGCGTCGACCTGAGCCAGCAACGAGGTGGCCACGTTCACGTAGGCCGTGCCGCGGTGATAGGTGGCCGCAGCGAAACCGGCCAGGTCGGTGACAACGCCGCCGCCCACCGCCACCACGACGTCGCCGCGGGTCAGGCCGAAGCGGGCGAACCCCCGGCACAGGTCCTCGAGAGTCGACAGCGACTTGGCTCCCTCCCCGTCTGGAACGGTGAACATCTGGTGGGGAAGCCCGGGATCCACCTCCACGCCGATGCGGGCCTGGCTCACCACCGCCACCCGGGCGGCGCTGGGGACAGTCGAAGACAAGGTGTCGGCCAAGAGGTCCCGCGTCCCGTCACCCACCACCACGTCGTAGCTGCGCTCTCCCAACTTCACCGGGACGGCGATCACGATCCTCGACCCTCGTCCCTCCCGGTTCCCGCGGCCCGAACGCCGAAGCCGGTACCGGCCAGCACCCGCTCGACCACCGTCTCGGGGGGCAGCTCGTCCACGTCCACCGTGACCGAGGCCACCGTTTTGTACAACGGCTCCCTCACCGCATAGAGCGCGGCCAAGGCCGACCCGGGGTCGCTCCCCAGCAACGGGCGACCGGCGCCATCACCGACCCGCTTGGCCAGCGTCTCGGGTCGCGCCCGCAGCCACACGACGGTTCCCGACCGGGCCAGCAACGCCCGGTTGTCCTCGGACAACACGGCACCGCCGGCCACCGAGACCACCGTCGGGTCGGGGCCGGACACGGCCACGGTCAGCGCCTTGGTCTCCTCGGCCCGGAAGGCCGCCTCACCGTCCTCGCTGAAGATCTCGGGAATCGTGCGTCCCGTAGTCTGGGCCACCTGGGCGTCGGAATCGAGGTATGCCCACCCCAATCGCTGGGCCAACAACTGACCGACGGTGGTCTTCCCGACGCCCATCATGCCCACCAGCAAGAGCCGGTCAGTCATCGGACCGGTGGGCTGGCGAGGCGGCCGACGGCGTCTCGCCCAGCGAGTGGAGGTAGCCGTCCCGGTTGCGGGCGAACTCGGCCACCGAGTCGCCCCCGAACTTCCGCAGGGCTTCGGACGCCAGCACGAGCGCGGTCATCGTCTCGGCCACCACGCCCATGGCCGGCACGGCGGTGACGTCGGTGCGCTCCTTGAACGACACGGTCGGTTCCTTGGTGACCACGTCCACCGTCCCCAGTGAGGGCCGATTGAGCGTTGCCAGCGGCTTCATCGAGGCGCGGGCCACGATGGGGGCGCCGGTGGACATGCCGCCCTCGATGCCACCGGCCCGATGGGTATCGCGCGCGTATCCACCCCCGAGCTGGGCGCCCGATTCGGTCGGCTCGGCCATGCGGATGGCGTCATGGGCCTCGGAACCCCGAAGCCCGGGGAGGGCGACCCCCTCGCCGATCTCGACGGCCTTGATGGCCTGGATGCTCATGAGGGCCTGGGCCAACAGGGCGTCGAGCCGACGGTCCCAGTGCACGTGGCTCCCGAGCCCGACCGGGACCCCGTAGGCCACCACCTCGGCAACGCCGCCGAGCGAGTCGCCCTCCTTCGCCGCCGCCTTGACCTCGGCGACCATGCGAGCCTCGGCGCCGGGATCGAGACACCGCACGGCCGATTCGTCGATCCGGGGCTGGTCGCTCAGGACCGGGAGCACGGAGCCCTCGCTCCGGGCCGCTCCCAGCTGCACGATGTGGCTGAGGATGTCCACCCCGATCTGGCCCAACAGCAGCTTGGCCACCGTTCCCGCCGCCACCCGTGCCGCCGTCTCCCGCGCCGAGGCCCGCTCGAGCACGTCCCGGGCGTCGGCCAGGCCGTACTTCAACATGCCGGAAAGGTCGGCGTGGCCGGGTCGTGGCTGGGTGAGGACCTTGGTGGGCAGGCCCGGGGCCGGAGACATCTCGGTCTCCCACTTCGGCCATTCGGTGTTGGCGATCTCGATGGCCACGGGTGAGCCGATGGTGCGACCGTGGCGGATCCCGCCGATCAGGGTCACCTCGTCGGCCTCGAAGCGCATCCTCGGACCACGCCCGTACCCGAGTCGCCGACGAGCCAGTCCCCGCTGGATGTCCTCGGCGGTGACCAAGAGCCCGGCCGGCACGCCCTCCACGATGACCACCAGGGCGCGGCCGTGGGACTCTCCGGCGGTCAGGAAGCGCAGCATCCAGGCAAATCTACTCGTGGCCGCCGCCGACTCGGCCTGCTGCCCGTGGCCACCACCTCGCGCTCGCGTTCGGGACGCACGCCGGTGCAGACGGGCGCCGGTGCACGACCTTCCCGCTCAGAGGGTGGGGTGGAACACGGCCTGGACGATCGGTACACCCCAGAACACGGCGACGATCGCCCCCGCGGCCAGCGCCGGGGCAAACGGGATCCGTACCGTGCGCCCGGTGCGCGGCAGTCCAGCGGTGGCGATGCCGAAGAGCAGGCCGACGACAAAAGCGGAGGTCAGGGCGACGTAGGTGGCCATCAAGCCGAGCCGCCCGGTGGCCAGGCCGATCAGGGCCGACAGGCGCACGTCACCGAACCCCATCCCTCGAGGAGCCAACCACCAGATGACGAACACCACGGCAAAGGCGGCGGCGGCGCCGACCGCAGCGCTCCCGAGCCGATGCCACTCTGCGTCGGCGGTCGCTACGGCGACGAAGAGGCACACAAGTGCCCCAAAAGCCGGATAGACCAGGCGGCGAGGAATGACGCCGTGTGACAGGTCGGTCGTGGACACCAGCACCAACACGGCAAAGAAGGCACAGTAGGGCACAAGGGCCAGATGGGCGCCAAACCGGTCGGCCGCACCGGCGAAGAGACCGCCGGTGACCAGTGCGGCGCCGAGGATCCGCGCCGTACTGGGCCCAGCCGGGAGGACCTGCGGCGGCCGTCCCGGTCTCCGCCCCGCATCCTCGATGACGGGCTGTCCGCCGCTGTCCCCGCCCCGTGCATCCTGCTCCTCGGCGCTCCGCTCGGCCTCGCGCTGCCCGACCGGATCGAGCAGACCGCCCACGACCAGGCCGGTCACCCCTGCTCCGGCGACGAGCAGTGCCGTCACTGCTCAGGTGCGCACCGAAGCGTCAGCCGTGGGCGGACTGGTAGAAGGGATTGGACCCAGCGGCGTGGTTCGTCACGTCCACGATGTCGGCGATCTCCGGCACGGCTTCTCGCAGAATGGCCTCGATGCCCTGGGTCAGGGTGGCCTGGGCCATGCCGCAACCCTGACAGCCGCCGCTCAACCGGAGGTGGACGACCGAGCCCTCCACCGTGACCAGATCGGCTCGGCCGCCGTGCTCGGCAATGCTCGGGTTCACCTCCGATTCCAGGACCGAGGCCACGCGGCGGGCCAGCGCGCTGGTCAGATCAGCCGGTATGGCCTCCGCCAGGCCCTGCTCGGCCCGAGTGGGCGGTCGGTTCGGATTCACCACGACGAGCCCGACGTCGCCGTCGGCACTGAGGACGTCGAGCCTGGCCCCTTGCAATCGGTCGACGCTCTCCCGCGGGATGACGACCGGGACGTCGTCGTCCTGCTGGATGACATCCCCTGGGACGGCGTCGTGGAGGGCTCGGAAGTACATGTCGTAGGTATAGGCACCGTCGTTGGCCCCGGTGACCTCCAGCCACAGCGCCAATCGGCCATGACCCGTCTCGTCGGCCAGCGCCTCGGTGACCGTGACCCGGGCGTCGCGTTCGATCGTCAGCACCGGGCGCGGGTCGTCACGGTCGGCGGGCACGCCTGCCATCATAAAGGCGTGGCCAACCTGAACACGAAGATCCCGCCCGACGCGCACGAGTGGGTCAGCTTTGACGATCCCGACGAGGAGCGAACCTGGCAGTTCGACGTCACGTTCATGAGTAGCGCCTGGACGTGCATCTTCGGCCACGGGTGCCAGGGTGTGCTCACCGGCCCGGCACCGGAGCTGGTGCAAGGGTGTTGCTCGTACGGGGCTCACTTCACGGGGAAGAAGGACGCCCGGACCGTCGAGCGGGCCGCGGCCGAGCTCACGCCGGAACTCTGGCAGTTCTACAAGCAGGGACAAAAGGGTGTGGTCAAGAGGCTCCCCGACGGCGACCTGGGTACGAGACTGGTGAAGGACGCCTGCATCTTCCTCAATCGGCCGGGATTCCCGGCGGGGGCGGGATGCGCGTTGCACCTCGCGGCGTTGGCCCAGGGTCGGAGCCACGTGGAGCTGAAGCCCGAAGTCTGCTGGCAACTCCCGCTGCGGCGAGAGGACGAGACCTCACCAGACGGCCATGTCACGTCGGTCATCCGGCAATGGGACCGCCGGCACTGGGGCGGCGGGGGCGAGGAGTTCCACTGGTGGTGTACCGAGGCGCCCGAAGCCTTCGTGGGCCATGAGCCCGTGTACGTCAGCATGCGGACCGAACTAGAGGCCATGGCCGGGACGAAGGTCTACAAGATGGTGGCCGCCTACCTGGATGCCCGGCTGTCACCGGCCTCGACGGCGGTGCCATTGCCCCACCCCACGGTGAGGCGGACTGCCGCCCGCTGACGCGGCTCGGGGCGTTTCGATCGAAGCCGAGGAGCGGCCAGCACCGTTGGATCGAGCAGGGGCCGGCGCCCCGGTGGGCCGGGCCTACTCGGCCAGCGGGTCGTCCTCCGTGTGCGTGGGCCCTCGTTGGACCGTGCCGAGGATCTCGTCGAATTCGTCCTCAGCGGCCAGGCACCACGAAGCGTGCTCGTCTTCTGGTTCAGCGCCACATTCGGGGCACCGCCTGTTTGCGGTCGCGACGGACCGTTTCAAGCTACGTGCTTCCTCGAAGCGGCGATGGCGTCCCTTCTTCACCGAAAAACTCCTTGCCCCCGCCAGAGGCGACATCAGGCCTGAGCCCAGGCCAGCCGGGTATCCCGTCGTTCACCGTTCGGTCATAAGTGTAGTGCGCAGGATGCGGCTACGGTGCGCGCTGGGGCCCCGCTACGATCGACCCGTGCCCGAGCAATTCGACCCCCAGGACATGCTGGCGCGGTTCCGATCTCGTGCCGAGGCCGTGCGGAATCGTGGCCTGCCCCCGATCGAAGGGGCCGATCGCCAGCGATTCAAGGAGCAGGCCCAGGCCGACTTCATGGACTTCGCCATGCTGGGCGACGCCGAGGCCACGCTCGACGACGGGGTGCTCGTGCTCCGCATCGACCTCCGCCCGAAACCGGCCTGAGCCGAGCTTCCAAGATCCGCCCGGGCTGAGCACTCCCAGGCCGCCTGGGCAAACGGGACATCTGCTCGTCCGGGGCCGCTCGACGGCCGCCCGGGCGGGCTCGGTCAACCCCCGTAATTCATCCTGGTGTCCTCCATCCTGAGGACCTGAGGATCGTCATCGGGGCCGGTCGCCCGTCCCCCCACGTCCGTCACCTCGCCCACGAACAGGGTATGGCTGCCCAGCTCGAGCGTGTGCCGGAGCGCACAGGCGAGCCATCCGACGCTCGACGCCACGACGGGCACTCCGTCGGCCAGCTCGAACACCTCGATCCCCTGCATGGCCGTGACGACACCGTCGTCCCCCACCGCGACCTCCTCGACCGGTTTGACGAACTTGCGCGCCACCGCCCTGTCCTCCCGGGCCAGAAGGCCGACCGAGAACGAGCCCCCCTCGACGATCAGCCCGGCGGTCACGGCCTCGCGTTCCACGGCGGTGGCCACCAATTTCGGGCTGGTCGCCACCTGGGACACCCAGTTGCAGGTCATCAGGTTCCGGCGGTCACCCCGGCGGCTGCCCAGGACATAAAGCCCGGCCGGCATCGACCAGAGCACCCTGCGTCGCTGTCGGTCGTAGTCGTCGGGTTGACGACCGGGGGGCACCGGGCCCACGATTCCGTCTTGGACGGGCATGAACCGCGACCCTAGTGGTCGCCTCGGCGCCCGACGGCGGCCCGTCAACCCTCCGGCTCGTGCCCATCAGCTCGGAGCGAACGGGTCGCCGCTGTTGCCGCCCGGCACCGTCGTGGTCGTGGTCGACGGGACGTGCCCGGTGACCGCGGCAATGCGCTCGACCGCTTTGACCAGGTCGGCCGCACCTTGTTGACGCTCCTTAGCCGAGCGGCGTAACAGAGAGGCGTTGCCCGAAGCACCGTTGTAGCAGTCGTTGCCAGCCGCGTACTCCACCTGATAGGCGTTCTCCAGAGCCGTCGTGAGTTGCGTGTCGGGAGTGGGCAGGTTGCTGTTGCCGGCAGTGGCGTCATTGGACAACAGGGCGCACACCGTGCGGACGACTCCGGACGGGCTGTGGGTGGCCAGTGCCTTGTCAACAGAAGCGTTGTCGGCCTGGATCGCGCCGATTGCCGGCCCCGCCCCCGCCCCCGAGACCCACGTCGACACGCGGTGCGCCGGGGTTCCGCTCTGTTCGGCTCCCGCACATGCGGTGAGCAGTACCGGCAGGGCGACAGCCGCGGCACACAACACGATCGCCTTTCCCGCTCGTCCCGGTGGCCCTGGTCTCCTGCTCAACCGTGAATCCCGGTCCGCCCGGGTCGCCAGGACGGATCGAGCTGGCGCAGAAAGATGTCGCACCGCTCCTCTTCCTCTTGTTCCCCGATGGCACCGGCCGTGGCCCGGAGCCCGTCGACGCACCGGAGGAATCCCTGGTTGGAGGGTTCCGCCCACCTGACCGTTCCCGATCCGCGCCATCCAGCGGCCCGCAGTGCATCGAGTCCGCGGTGGTACCCGACCCGGTAATAGGCGTAGGCCTCGATGTCGTCGCCGGCCAGCGACCCGAGCACCGACCATCCAGCGAGCGATCGGGGGAACGAGCGCACGACGTCAGCCACCGCGTCCCGCCGCCGTTCGGGTGGCTCGTTGACGGCCCGTTCCAGGCGCTGGGTGGCCTCGTCGGGCTCGGGGGGAAGCACGGTGTCGGGGAGGCCGGGCGTGACGCTGACCGGCGACGCGTTCGACGACGGATCGGATGTCGCAGGCACACCTCCAGTGTACGTGGTGCCCGATGCCAGCCGTCTGTCGGCCGACCTGCCCGAGGCCGGCCGTTCGTCGGCCGACCTGCCCGAGGCCGGCCGTTCGTCGGCCTCAGGTGAAGCGGAGCAGGTGGTAATCCTTCCGGCCCCGGCGCAGGATCACATATCCGCCGGCCAGCAGGTCGGCGCCCCCGAGGCTGCGTTCTATCTGGTTCTCACGGCGATTGTTCACGTAGGCCCCGCCTTGTTCCACGGTCGTCCGGGCCCGGGCCTTGGATGGCACCATGCCCGTCTCGACCAGCAGGTTGACCAGGGACAGGCCGTCGCCCTCGAGCCTGGCGCGATCGAGGGAGGTGGAGGGTGCCTCGGCGAACACGTCGAGCAGCGTGGGCTCGTCCAGCTCGACGATGGCCTCACTGAAGAGGGCGCCGGCGGCCCGTTCGGCCCGCTCCATCTCGGCGTGCCCGTGGACCAGCGAGCAGACTTCCCTGGCCAGAACCCGTTGCGCCTCACGACGCTCGGGTTTCTCGGCCGTCATGGCATCAAGGGCGGTCAGTTGCTCCTGGTCCAAGAATGTGAAGTAGCGGAGGTAGGACCCGACCACCGTGTCCTCGCATCGGACGAAGAATTGGTACAGCCGATACGGGCTGGTGCGAGCCGGGTCGAGCCAGACCGTCCCGGTCTCCGACTTGCCGAACTTGGTCCCGTCCGCCTTCAGGACGAGCGGGGAGGTGAAGCCCCACACCTCGGCCTGCCGTACCTTACGCACCAGGTCGATTCCCATGGTGATGTTCCCCCACTGATCGCTGCCGCCCAACTGGAGACGACAGCCGTGGTCGTCGAACAACCGGAGGAAGTCGTAGGCCTGGAGCAACATGTAGCTGAACTCGGTGAACGAGATGCCCTGCCCTTCCCGTTCGAGCCGGGCCTTGACCGACTCCTTGGCCACCATCTGGTTGACCGTGAAGTGCTTGCCCACATCGCGCAGAAACTCGAACAGGCCCATGCCAGCCAGCCACTCGCTGTTGTCCGCCAGCGTGGCCCGCGCAGCACCGGCATCGGTGCCGAAGTCGAGGAAGCCCTCGAGCTGGGACCGGATCCCTTGGATGTTGTGAGCAAGCTCCTCTGGGGTGAGCAGAGCCCGTTCGGTCGACTTGCCTCCCGGATCGCCGATGAACCCCGTCCCGCCACCGGCCAAGGCGATGGGGTGATGGCCGGCCAGTTGCAGGCGGCGCAGTGTGCAGATCTGCAACAGATGACCGACGTGGAGGCTGTCGGCCGTGGGGTCGAAGCCGGAATAGGCGGTGATGTGCTCGGTGTCGAGCCGGCCTTCGAGTCCGGGATCGGTCATCTGATGGACGAGACCCCTGAAGCGGAGGTCCTCAGCGAGTCGGGCCATCGCCTCAGCCTGCCACGCCGGGTACGGCACCGAGGACGATCCCGGTACGGCCGACGACTCCAGAAGTCCCCCCCCGAAGGGCCCCGGTACGATCGTTGGATGTCGCCGGCGATCTGCGCTGCGACGAGACCAGGAACGAGCTGCGGCATGGACAATCCCTATCTGAGCGGCAATTTTGCTCCCGTGACCGCCGAGCGGACCGAGGAGCACGACCTCGACATCGAAGGCGTGGTGCCGCCCGATCTCGAGGGGCAATTGCTCCGCAACGGGCCCAACCCGGCCGTGGTACCCACCGATCAGAGCGAGTACCACTGGTTCAGCGGCGACGGGATGATCCATGCCATCGGGCTCGAGGGCGGCAGGGCCGTGTCGTACCGCAACCGGTGGGTCCGGACCCGGAAGCTGGCGGCCGAGTGCAACACCACACCCCCGAAAGGGCCGAGCGAGCCCATCGACGGCCCGGCCAACACCCACGTGATCCGCCACGCCGGCCGGACCCTGGCCCTCGTCGAGTCAGGATTCCCCCACGCCCTGTCGCCCGATCTCGAACGGGCACGGATCCACGACTTCGATGGGTCATTGGCGTCTCCGATGACCGCCCACCCGAAGGTCGATCCCGTAACCGGCGAGCTGATCTTCTTCGGCTACGACGTCTTCGGTCCACCGTTCCTGCGCTCTCACGTCGTCGACCCGGGGGGCGTCCTGGTGCGAACGGAGGAGATCGACGTCCCCCGGGCGGTGATGATGCACGATTTCGGTGTCACCGCCACCCGCATGGTCTTTCTCGACCTCCCAGTGGTGTTCGACCTCGACCTGGCTGTCGCCGGCCAAAGCCTGCCCTTCCGGTGGATGCCCGAAGCCGGGGCCAGGGTCGGGCTCCTGACCCGTGACGGACGAGGGTCGGACATCCAGTGGATCGGCACGGATCCCTGCTACGTCTTCCACGTCCTGAATGCCTTCGACGTCGGCGGGTCGGTGGTCATGGACGTGGTGCGCTACGACTCCGCCTTCGACACGCTGCCCGGTGAGTCCATCGCCACGAGCCAACCCGTGCTCGCACGCTGGACCGTCGACCCGTCCACTCGCCGCATCGCCGAAACCATGCTCGACGACGTCCCCATCGAGTTTCCGAGGATCGACGAGGCAGTGGCCGGCCGGCCCCACCGGTTCGGGTACTGCCTGCAGTTGACCGGTTCAGACATGCCCGCCGGGCTAATCAAGTACGACCTGGCTCGGGACGAGTCGGAGCGATTCGATCCCGGGGAGCACCGACAAGCCGGCGAGCCAGTCTTCGTGCGGGCGGCCGACGGGCACGACGAGGGAGAGGGCTGGGTCTTGAGCGTGGTTTACGACGCCACACGAGACGCCAGCGATCTCGTCATCTTGGATGCCACCTCTTTCGGTGGGCCTCCCGTGGCCATCGTGCATCTGCCGGCCAGGGTCCCCTTCGGGTTCCACGGCTCGTGGATACCCGCCACCGCTTAGTGCGGCCGTAGGGGCTGGGCGGCAGCGGGTCGCGCGGCAATGCGGCAGCGGGTCGGGCGGCAATGTGGCATCGGTCGGGCGGCAATGTGGCAGCGGGTCGGGCGGCACAGGGCAGAACGGCACGGCAACGCACACGCCCGTAGAGCACAGGCGGCCCGGCGGACAGGGACAACAAGGGGGCACAGAGCCCGAGGGTGATGGCAATTGGCGTAATCACCATGGGAAACTCTTGTAGTGGCCGGCGGTGACGTGATCGGCCCCTCACCGGTAAAGGCCCAGTGCAAGAGTGTCCCCTTCCAACTACAGACCACCAGGAGATGGCCGTGTTCCCGGAAGATCCGGCGGCGGCGAGTTCTCCGGCCCGATCCTCAGTGGCCAGGTGTACATCCCCAGCCGCAGGGACCAGCGCAAACGGGCCAAGCGGCGCCGGTCCCGTGGAGCGCGCATCCTCCGCTGGTTGCTGGTCGTCGTAGTGGTGATCCTCGCACTCGCCGGAGCAGCCTTCGGGTACAACCAATACCAGTGGAGCCAGGTCAGTTCCGCACCGTGCCCGACCTGCGTCGCCGCCGCCGACGGTGCGCCCTACAACGTCCTGCTCATCGGGTCGGACTCCCGGACGGGTGAGACCGCCGCCCAGGCCCAGCAGTTCGGGAGCACGGCACAAGCCCCGGGCCAGCGAAGCGACACCATCAAGATCGTCCACGTCGACCCACAGGCCGGGACGGCCAAGCTGCTGTCGATCCCTCGGGACACCTACGTGCAGCTCTCGGGACTGCCGGCCGGGACCGGGTTGTCCACCGACAACAAGATCAACTCGGCGTTCAACAACGGTCCGAACGGCTTGATCAAGACCATCGAGAATACGTTCGGCATCCCCATCTCCCACTACATCAACATCAACTTCTTCGGGGTCCAAGATGCGGTGAACGCCCTCGGCGGTATCTCGCTCAACTTCCCGTACCCGGCGCGGGACAACGACAACGGCAACAACAACTCGGGGCTCAGCATCACCACGGCCGGCTGCCAGGTGCTCAACGGATCCCAGGCGCTCGCCCTCTCCCGCTCTCGCTATTACCAGTACTACGCCAATGGGTACTGGCACCAGGACGGGACCGGCGACTTGGGTCGCATCACCCGGCAGAACGTCGTCATCTCGGCGGTGCTGAACAAGGCCAAATCCACCTACAACCCCCTCACGTTGAACGCCCTACTCAGCTCCATGGTCCACGACTTCTCCAAGGACGACGGCCTGACCGAGGGCGACCTCTACTCGTTGGTCGAGCGGTATCACGCCTTCGGCGGATCGAACCTGCAGTCCTTCACCCTTCCCACCAGTGCGGCCACGACAAGCGGTGGGAGTTCCATCGAAGTGGTCGACCAGCCTGCTGCCCAACAGATGCTGACCGAGTTCTTGGGGACCACCCCCAACACGGTGAGCACGCCGCCGATCGACGCCTATGGGCAGGCCATCGCCATTCCCGCCGTGGCGAACTCTCCGGCCCCACCGGCTTCCTCGTCATCGGGGTCATCAGGCTCGTCGGGGTCGACGGGAACGACTGCACCGCCGGCCCAGCAGAACCCGTCCTTCGACCCGACGCCCTGTTGACCTCAGCAGCTGACCGTCGCGGCGACGGCGGCCGCGACCGACTCGTTCAACCGGCGGTGGCCGTCGACATTGTCGGCCCGTCCGGGTAGGCGCACTCGGACGACCGAGAGCCCACCGGACTCGACGCCCCGGTCGACGGCGTCCATCGCCGCCCCGACATCGTCGACATCGGTGACGGGTAACCCGAAACCCCGGGCCACGGCGGCAACGTCACTGGCCTGCGGCGTGCCAAAGAGGTCCTCGAACGTCGTGCCGTCGAGTGCGCGGGCCGGAGGTAGGAACGAGAAGATCCCCCCTCCCCCGTTGTCGGCCACCACGATGGTGCACGGGGCTTCGGCCCCCGGGCTCCGGACCAGCGCGGACGAGTCGTGCAGGAAGGCCAGATCGCCGACCAACGCCACGGTCGGTTGGCCGCTGCCCAGTCCCACGCCCAAGGCGGTGGACACCACGCCGTCGATACCGTTGGCCCCCCGGTTGGCCAGCACCCGGGGAGGCGCCGAACAGGGCGCGGCGAATGCCTCGACGTCCCGGATGGGCATCGAGGACGACACCACCAGGGTCGCCTCGGCCGGCAGCCGGCCGACGAGCCGGCGGGACAGCGCCGCTTCTGTCAGGGCCCCGAGACCCGAGCCCCTGTTCGGCTCCGGATCCAACGCGTCGGCCAGCGCGTGCTGGGCCGCCGTCTCGGCCGCCTGCCACCCTGCGGTCCAGAAGCGGTCAGAGATCCTGGGAGGCCGGCCGCCGCCAACGCGGTCGGCGACATCGTCGGCCACCCGGTCGGCCACGGCCAAGCACAGGGCGGCCGGGTCGGCCCGTACGACGGTGGTGGACCCCCGTTCCGGATCGAGCCAGCGCCAGAACGGGTCCACCACGAACTCCAGGCAGCCGGCCCGGGATGCATCGGCCAGCCACTCGTTCACCACCTTGGACACCCACGGGGCACCGAGGCGCAGGACCACCTCGGGAACGAAACGTTCGGTGAAGGGCCGACAGCGCACGATCCCGTCGGCCGCCCCCACCAGGCCGGGGGAGGCGATCCGGGACTGGGAACGCGGGTCGGCCAGGACCGGCCATCCCGTGGACCGGCTGAGCCGGCAGATCGCCTCGGGGTCACCGCACCCGGCCCCGGCCAGGATGATGCCCCGCGGCCCGGCGCCAGCCAACTCGGCGACCACGCTGGCCGGCGGCGGCGATCGGCCCGCCTCGACCCGGTGCCAGGGGGCGATGCCCGGTCGGCCCGGCTCCGTTGCCGGCGTAGCGGGCGAGGATGGGAGCAGTGGGTCGCGGAAGGCGAGGTTCAGGTGCACCGGGCCGGGGCCGGTCGGGCCCGACAGCGCCTCGGCCACCGCCCGGGAGGCGACCGACCGCCAGGTGTGCGAGGTCGCCTCGTCGGCCACACCGGGCTCGAAGAACCACCGCACCGACGAGCCGAACAGGCGGTTCTGGTCGATGGTCTGGGGTGCGCCAACCTGGTGCAGCTCCGGAGGGCGGTCCGCCGTGCAGGCCAGCAGCGGCACGCTACCCATGTCGGCTTCGACCACGGCCGGATGGAGCTCGACCGCCGCCGTGCCGCTGGTGGTCAGGACCACAGCGGGCTTTCCGGTGCTCAGTCCCAGGCCGAGGGCCACGAACCCTGCCGATCGTTCGTCGAGACGCACGTGGACGCTGATATCGGGATGGCGGGCCAGCGCCAGGGCCAAGGGTGTGGAGCGTGACCCCGGGCACACCACCGCGTACTCGACCCCGGCCCGGGACCACTCGTCGGCCAGCGTGGCTGCGTAGCCGGCCTGCACGTCGCCGAAGGGCCTCGGTACGCTCATCGCCAGGTACCGACATGCACAGGCCCGACACCAACGACACCCAGCCTGCGCCGGGCCCCACAGCCCTCTTGCACACGGCGACCACGGGGAGCGGCCCCCGCCTCGTCCTCGCCCACGGGTTTACCCAGACCGGCGGGATCTGGGGCCCGATGGCCGAAGACCTGGCTGCCAACTACCAGGTGGTCGCCGTCGATCTGCCCGGCCACGGGGGTTCGGCCGGTGTACGCGCCGATCTCACCGCCGGGGCACGGCTCCTCACCGACGTCGGCGGGTTCGGCGCCTACCTGGGCTACTCGATGGGTGCCCGGTTCGGCCTCCAGGCCGCACTGTGCTGCCCGGAGCGGGTCCGGTCGCTCGTGCTCGTCTCGGGCACGGCGGGGATCGAGGACGGCCAACTCCGAGCCGAACGGATGGCGTCCGACGAGGCCCTGGCCGCCGAACTCGACCCACCCGGGGCCACCGGCCAGGCCGGGGACGAGCAGGAGCGCGTGGATGCCTTCTTGCGCCGGTGGCTGGGCCGCCCCCTCTTTGCCGGCATCCCCGATGGTTCCATCGGCCTGGCCCAGCGGCGGACCAATTCGGCGGCCGGGCTGGCGTCGAGCCTGCGCCTGGCCGGGACGGGCAGTCAGCCACCGCTGTGGGACCAGCTGCATACTCTGGCCATGCCGGTCCTGGTCATCACGGGCGAGCGGGACACCAAGTTCACTGCGCTGGGCGGGCGCATGGTCCGGGCCATCGGGGCGAACGCCACCCACGTCGTGGTACCGGGCGTCGGACACACCGCCCACCTGGAAGACCCGGACCCGGTGATTGCGCTGGTTCGCGACCACCTCGACCGACGTCCCGGCTGAAACGGGGCTCACAGCCACAACCCGACGGCCAGGAGGACCCCGAACGCCAGCTGCAGGCGGCCGGTGCCGGCCAGGACCGGCAACAACGCCCGCCCTTCGGCTCCCTCGGTCACCACCCGCGCCGGACGGACGGCCAGCGGCAGGGCGGCCAGGGCCAGCAGCGACCAGGGACGCCATGCTGCGGCGACCACGGCGCCGACGAACGCCAGTACGAGGCAACCCACGTACAGCCGCCCGCCCCACCGGCGCCCGATCCGCACCACGAGGGTCCGCTTCCCCGACCCGCGGTCGGAGCCGATGTCCCGGAGGTTGTTGGCCAACAGCAACGCGGTGGCCAACACGCCGACAGGCACCGAGACGACCAACGGGAGGAGGGCGAGGCGCCCGCTCTGCACGAAGGCCGATCCGGCCGTGGCCACGACGCCGAAGAACACGAACACGAAGACCTCGCCGTACCCGGCGTAGCCGTAAGGTCTTGGCCCGCCGGTGTAGAGCCATCCAGCGGCGAGGCAGGCGGCGCCGACGGCCAGGACCCACCAGGACGTCAGTGCGGCGAGACCCAAGCCGACCACACCGGCGACGGCGAACGCCGCCAACGCCGCCCGCTTCACAGCCGACGGTGAGGCCAGCCCGGTGGCTACCAGTCGGACGGGCCCGACCCGGATGTCGTCGGTCCCCCGAATCCCGTCGGAGTAGTCATTGGCGTAATTCGTGCCGATCTGGATGGCCAGGGCGACGATCAGTGCACCGGCAGCCCGCCACCAGAGGATCCCCGGGTGCAGCGGGCCGAAGGCGTCGGCCCGGTGAACGAAACCGGCCTGGCCCGCATAGCCGCACGCGGCCACCGACGTGCCCACCAGTACCGGCACCACCGCGGCCGGCAACGTGCGCGGCCGCGCACCGAGCACCCAGCGCCTGATCGGCCCAGGAGGCGATGCGGCTTGGGCAGGCGGGGGCACGGCCGGACCGGGGGCCGCGCCAGCCGGTCCAGGCGGCGCGGCGGGTCCCCGAGGAGCTGACGGGGGCTGGGACCCGTCCCCTTGGCCCGAGGGAGCCGGGTCAGCCACGGAGGACCCCGGACTCCCCGCCGGCTCTGCTCACGGCCGGCGGGGAAAGGGCGAGAAGTCCGGCTGGCGCCGCTGTTGATAGGCGTTGCGGCCTTCCTGCCCCTCCTCGCTCATATAGAAGAGCATGGTGGCGTCGCCGGCGAGCTGCTGGAGCCCGGCCAGGCCGTCGTCCGCGGCATGGAGCCCGCCCTTGATCATCCGGAGGGCAATGGGCGAGAGCGAGAGCATCCTCCGGCACCAGGCCACGGTCTCGCGCTCGAGGTCGCCGAGCGGGACCACCTCGTTGACGAGGCCCCAGTCGAGGGCGGTGGGTGCGTCGTACTGCCGGCAGAGGAACCACACCTCCTTGGCCCGCTTCAAGCCGATGGTGCGAGCCAGCAGGCTCGAGCCGTATCCCCCGTCGAAACTGCCGACCCTGGGCCCGGTCTGCCCGAACCTGGCGTTGTCGGCGGCGATGGTGATGTCACAGACCAGGTGCAAGATGTGGCCGCCACCGATGGCGTAGCCGGCCACCATGGCGATCACCGGCTTGGGCAGGCGCCGGATCTGCACCTGGAGGTCGAGGACGTTCAACCGGCCGATGCCTTGCCGGGCAACCTCGTCGTCACCGATGTACCCGTCATCACCCCGGATCGACTGGTCACCGCCGGAGCAGAAGGCGTCGGGTCCCTCACCGGTCAGGATGATGGCCCCGACGGTCGGGTCGTCCCGGGCCACATTGAACGCATCGGCCAGCTCGAAGAGGGTCTGGGGCCGAAAGGCGTTGCGGACCTCGGGACGGGCGATGGTGATCTTGGCGATCCCTTCGGCCACGTCGTAGTGGATGTCCCGGTACGAACCCCTGCGCGCCCAGGCCGGCAAGGACAGGTGGCGGTACTGGTCGACCGGGTCCTCCGGCGACCCGCTGATCACGGTGGCGAGGGTGGCGTCGACCTGCTCCTGGCTTCCGTTTTCGTCCCCATCAACCATATGACCATTCACTCCTAGAGTCATCACTCATACGATCCCTTAGGCTAACCACATGCCCGAGCTGTTGGCACTCGACCTCCCTCCCGGGCCCACGTTCGTCGAGGCCCTGTGCTCGGCCTGGAGGGTCGGAAACGCCGTGCTCCCCGTCGACCCCCGGCTCCCCCGCCCGGCGGTCCTCCGGCTGTTCGAGGCCCTCCAGCCGGCCCGGGTGGTCTCTGCCGAGGGCATCAGGGCGCTCCCCGGCGGAGGGGTGCCGACCGAGGACGGCGATGCCCTGGTGGTGGCGACCAGCGGCACCACGGGCGAGCCCAAGGGCGTCGTCTTGACCAGCGAGGCGGTGCACGCGTCGGCCGTCGCCACCTCCGAGCGGCTGTCGGTGGACCCGCAGGGCGACCTGTGGCTGGCCTGTCTCCCCTTTGCCCACATCGGGGGCCTCTCGGTGCTGACCCGGGCCCTGGAGACGGGGACGCCATACCGGATCCACGAGCGGTTCGATGCCGCCGCCGTCGAGCACGAGGCCCGTGCCGGCGCCACCATGGTCTCGCTGGTCGCAACCGCCCTCGGGCGTACCGACACTTCGAGCTACCGGGTCGTCCTGCTGGGCGGGGCCGCGCCACCGAGCGGGCTCCCCGACAACGTCGTCACCACCTACGGCATGACCGAGACTGGTTCGGGTCTCGTCTACGACGGGGTCCCGATCGACGGGGCCAAGGTCAGGGTGAGCGACGGCTCGGAGGGCGGGCGGGGCTCCGGTGGCCCGGGTGGCCCGCGGGGCTCCGTGGGCGAGATCCTGGTCCGCGGCCCGATGCTCCTCCGCGCCTACCGCGACGGCCACGACCCCAAGCTCGATGGCGGGTGGCTGCCCACGGGCGACGCCGGCTCCCTGGGCCCCGACGGGCGCCTGGTGGTGCACGGTCGCATGGCCGAGGTCATCGTGACCGGGGGGGAGAAAGTGTGGCCGGTGGCCGTGGAACGCGTGCTCGGCGCCCAACCGGGCGTGGCCGAGGTCGCCGTCTGGAAGCGACCCGACGCCGAATGGGGCGAGCGGGTGGTGGCCTGGGTCGTCGCCGCCGACCCGTCGGCTCCGCCGGCTACCGGCGAGCTGCGGGAGGCGGTCGCATCGGAGCTGGCGCCATGGGCGGCGCCCAAGGAGTTCGTCCTCGTCACCGAACTTCCGCAGACGTCCAGCGGCAAGGTCCGCCGCACCGAGCTGGCCTGACCGAGCTAGCTCGACCGACGTGGCCCAACCGACCGAGCCCGACCGACTGGCTCAGCCCACGCCCCCGCTGGGCATGCTGCGGGCACCCCCGTCGATGACCAGCGTGTCCCCGGTGATCCACGAAGCGGCGTCCGAGCACAGGAACAGGGCCGCCTTGGCGATGTCATCGGGCACCCCCAACCTCTTGAGTGGGAGCCGCCGAGCGATCGCCTCCTCGGCCGGCTCCCAGAGTGCCCTGGCGAAGTCGGTCTTCACCAGGCCGGGCGCCAGCGCGTTGACCCGTACCGCCGGGCCCAGCTCACTGGCCAGTTGGCTGGTCAGGTGGATCACGGCCGCCTTGGTCACGTTATACCAGCCGATTCCGCCCTCGACCGACAGCCCACCGACCGATGCCAGGTTCAGCACCGACCCGCCATGCTCGGCCAGCGACGCCCGCCACGCCGCCCTGGTCCAGGCCAGGACGCCCAGCTGATTGACCTGGACCGTCTTGACGGCCCGGCTCTCGTCGATGTCAAGGGTCGGGCCGAAATGGGGATTGGCGGCTGCGTTGTTGACCAAGATGTTCAGGGTCCCGAACCGCTCGATCGTTGCCTCCACGCACGCCTCCGCTTGTGCCTCATCCCCAGCGTTGGCCACGAACCAATCCGTATCTCCATAGGGCTTGCCCGACGGTGTGTCAGCCGCGGCTTGTTGCTCGGCGATGAGCCCGACCGCGGCCTCGAGCGCGTCCGCCTTGCGCGACGAGAGCATGACCGAGGCGCCGGCCTCGACGAAGCGGGTGGCGATGGCCAGGCCGATACCGCGGGACGCGCCGGTGACCAGCGCTACTTTTCCGTCGAGTCGGAGTTCCATGCGGGTCACCATAGACAGCAGTGCCCGCGTCGGGGCTGTTCGCCATGTCGAAGGGTGACGGGGCGGCTGGTCGGTGAGGTTCCCGGCGATGGCCAGGCGTGCCCGCGCGCCGGGAGCGGCGATCCCGGGTCGTTAGGCTGAGATCGTGAACCGACTCGCCAACGAGACGAGCCCGTACCTCCGCCAGCACGCCGGCAATCCGGTCGATTGGTACCCATGGGGCGACGAGGCCTTCGCCCGGGCCGCGGCCACCGATCGGCCGATCTTCCTCTCGATCGGGTACTCGGCCTGCCACTGGTGCCACGTCATGGCCCACGAGTCCTTCGAGGACGAAGAGACCGCGGCCATGCTCAACGAGTCATTCGTCTCGATCAAGGTGGACCGGGAGGAGCGGCCCGACGTGGACGCCGTCTACATGGAGGCGGTCCAGGCCCTCATCGGGTCGGGGGGCTGGCCCATGAGCATGTTCCTGACGCCCGACGGCCGGCCCTTCTTCGGGGGGACGTACTTCCCGACCCACGACCGCCAGGGCACGCCCTCGTTCCGCACCGTCCTGCACGCCCTCACCGACGTCTGGGCCGATCGCCGATCCGACGTGGAGAAGCAGGCCGACGAGTTGTCCCGGGCCGTCGCCGAACGGTCGGTGATCGCCAGACCCGGAAGATCCGATCCGGTCAGGTCCGACCCGGCCGGATCCGGGACGGAGGCGCCGGGCGGGGCCGAGAGCACGGGTACGGCCGGGCGGCCCGATCTGCTGGACGCGGCGGTGAGCGAGCTGGCCGACCGGTTCGACCCGACATGGGGCGGCTTCGGGCCGGCACCGAAGTTCCCCCACCCGACCCTGATCGACGTCGCCCTGCGCCATGCCCAGCAGACGGGTGCGGCCCTCTCGGTGCAGATGGCGACCACCACCCTCGACGCCATGGCCGCCGGCGGCATTCACGACCACCTGGGCGGCGGGTTCGCCCGCTACTCGACCGACGGCCAGTGGCTCGTCCCCCATTTCGAGAAGATGCTCTACGACCAGGCCGGGCTGCTCCGGTCGTACCTCCACGGCTGGCAGTTGACAAAGAACGCCGACTATCTGCACGTGGTCGAGCACATCATCGACTACGTGACCTCGGAGCTGGCCTCGCCGGCGGGCGGCCTCTACTCGGCCGAGGATGCCGACTCCGAAGGGGTGGAGGGCAAGTTCTATGTCTGGACGCCGGCCGATGTGACCGAGGCGGTGGGCCCGGCGACGGCGGACGAGGTCTCCGACTGGTTCGGGGTGACCCCGGGGGGCAACTTCGAGGGCTCGACCATCCTGCGGCGACCCCTCGGCGCGCCCCTGACCGGGCCGCCCGCCGTGGAGGACGGCCGGCGTCGGCTGTTCGAGTACCGGAGCCACCGGGTGCGCCCGGGTCTGGACGACAAGGTCCTGACCGAGTGGAGCGCCATGTTCTGCTCGGCTCTGGCCGAGGCGGCAGCCGCCTCGGGACGATCCGACTGGGGCGACCGAGCTGTGGCCGTGGCCGAGTTCCTCTGGCGCGAGCTCCGCCGACCGGAGGACGGGCGTTGGTTGCGGTCCTGGCAGTCGGCCGGCGGTGCCCGGCATCTGGCCTATGCGGCCGACTATGCCTGGCTGATCGACTGCTTCACCCGCCTGGGCGAGCTCACCGGATCGGCCGTCTGGACGGAACGCGCCGCCGAGACCGCCGAGGGCCTGTTCGAGCTGTTCCATGACGATGCCGACGGCGGGTTCTTCACCACGGGCCGGGACGCCGAAGCCCTCATCGTCCGGACGAAGGACGTCTTCGACGGGGCCATTCCAGCGGCCAACTCGGTCGCCGCACTGTCGCTGGCCCGCCTGAGCGCCCTGACCGACTCTGATCGGTACCGGTCCGGGGCGGCGGAGATCGTGGACCTGCTCGGGGACCTCCTACTCCGCCACCCCACCGCCTTCGCCACCACGTTGCTCGCCGCACAGCTCCTGGCCGGGGGGTCCACCGAGATCGTCGTGGCCGGGGACCGACCCGACCTGGTCGAAGTGATACACCGCCGCTGGCTGCCCGAGGCCGTCCTCTCCTGGGGAGAGCCCACCCCCTCGCCCCTGTGGGAGGGCCGAGCGCCCGGGCACGCCTATGTCTGCCACAACTATGCCTGTCAGCTCCCTGCCGGTGACCCCGGCGTACTGGCGACCCAGCTCGACGGGAGACTCCGGTGAGAGGACGCGGTCGGCACCGGAGGCCGAGGGAGGACCCTTATCCGACCCCGCCGGGGGGGAATCCTGCGGTGGAGGACCAATTCGGGGACGAAGGGTTCGGGGACGACCGGGTGGGGATGGACGACCGGGTGGGGATGGACGACCGGTTCGGGGACGACCGGGTGGGGATGGACGACCGGGTGGGGATGGACGACCGGGTGGGGATGGACGACCGGTTCGGGGACGACCGGGTGGGGATGGATGACCGGTTCGGGGACGAGCATGAGCTCGATATCGACAACCGCCTCGGCGTCGACGCTCGACCCGGCTCGGGCGGGGAGCCACTGCCGGGTCCCGGACTCTTGTCCCCCCGGGCCGAACCCGCTCCGGAAAGCCGCGGGCGAGCCCGCCGCAACGCGCGGAGCGGTACAGCCAGTGACCTGGTCCGGTCGATCAGCCGACGCGACCGCGCCGACACCTCTGGCGGATCCACGCTCAACCTGCTGGTCCTGGCCTGCAACGAGGAGGACACCGCCGGCATCGACCTGGCATCGGGCGCGTTGATCCGCGCCCGGGTGCCCTGGCCGCCGGGGCACCGGCCCGACCTGGCCCCCTTCGATGTCGTCGAAGCCGTCCTGGCCGACCGGCCCGAACGTGACGACCTGGCCCAGCCCGAGGCGGTCAGCGCCCGCGGGCTCCCGCGCCATCTCGGAACGCTTCACGGCCGGCAGGTTCGTCACCTCTTGCACCCCCTGGCCGCACCGATCGAGGAGCACGTCCTCGGCTTTCCAGGAACGTCCGCTCCCTACTGGGAATTCCGGGGCTTCCGTCCCTCGTTGGCCCTCCTCGTGCCGACGAAGGGCCCGGTGTTGTTCCGGCGGGCCGGCGACCGTTCGGTGTGGATCCGGTTCGGGTGGGGCCGGAGCGACAACTGGCTGCCCGTCGAGGACCTCGGCGCCATCCGGGCGTTGGACGCGGCCCGACGCGACCGGCTGCAGGGGAAGGACCTCGCCTCGGCCCTGGGCTTCAAGCCCCACTACCTGGTGGCGTCGGTGAGCCGCCCCCGGGAGGGGCACTGCTACAAGACGATCCGGGCCGTCGTAGCCCGAGGCTGATGAGCGACGGCCCTGTCGTCCGGCCGCGGTCAGACAGTCACCGACCGTCGCCTACAGTCCAATCGTGCACGTTCCGGCCATGACCGACACCGGCCACCTGACGACGAACCCCCAGGCGGCCCCGGTCCTCCCCGACTACGCCGGCGCCTGCCTGACCAACGTGGTGCCGGCCCTCCTCGCCGGCCGGGAGGATGCGCCGGGGTGGCTACCGGCCATCACCCGGGGAGCCAACCAGATCGTCCTCCTGGTCCTCGACGGGCTCGGTTGGGAACAACTCCTCGACCGGGCGTCCATCGCCCCGACACTGGCCGCCGTCGCCTCCTCCGATGCCGGACGGGCGATCACTTCGGTGGTCCCGACAACGACGGCTACCGCACTGACGTCGATCGCCACCGGCCGTGCCCCCTCCGAGCACGGCGTACTCGGCTACCGGGTGGCCGTCGCCGACGACCAGGTGCTCAACGTCCTCCGCTGGCAGGTCGGATCGGGCCGGGCTCGGGACGCCCGCAGGAGCATCCCCGCCGCCACCTTCCAGCCCTTCGCGCCCTTCCCGGGCTCGTCGTCGCCGGTACCGATCGTGTCCCGCGTCGAGTTCGCGGGGACCGGCTTCACCGCCGTGCACCTCGGTGACTCCCCCCTGTACGGCTACCGGGTCCTGTCGACCATGGTCGTCGAGACCCGGCAGCTCCTCGCCCAGGGCTCGCCCTTCATCTACGGGTACTACGACGGGATCGACAAGGTGGCCCATGCCCATGGTCTGGGCGAGCACTATGACGCCGAGTTGCGCGCCGTCGACGAGTTGGTGGCCGAGATCGCCGCCTCCCTCCCCGATGGCGCCGTCCTGGTCGTCACGGCCGACCACGGCCAGGTCGATGTGGGCCCACGGGTGGTCCTCCCGGGCAAGGACATCATGTCCGCTGTCCGCTTCATCTCCGGTGAAGGCCGGTTCCGTTGGCTGCATGCCCAACCGGGGGCGGCCAAGGAGCTCCTGGCTGATGCCGACGAGCTCTACGGGGAGACCACCTGGGTGCGCACCCGGGACCAGCTGCTCGATGACGGCTGGTTCGGCGGCCCGCTGCGAGAGGGCGTGGTGTCACGCCTGGGGGACGTAGCCCTCATCCCCCATGCCCCAATTGCCTTCTTGGACCCGGCCGACACCGGCGAGACCCGGCTGGCAGCCCGGCACGGGTCGCTCACGTCTGCCGAGATGTTCGTCCCGCTCCTTTGTCTCGCCGGGGATGGCAACATCTCCTCATGACCACAGCCAATGACGGAGGCACCAGCCCGCTCCAACCCGAGGTCGTCGGGGTCGACCCACGCCCCGAGCGCGACGGGGACAGCGGCAACGAGCAGGACGGGGCCAATGCGGGAAAGACCGAGGAAACGGCGGCCGAGAGCACCGAGTCCATCGAGCAGCCAGCCAAGCTCTTGCGGATCGGTTCCATGGTCAAACAACTGCTCGAGGAGGTCCGCCAAGCGCCCCTCGACGAAGCCGGACGCGGTCGCCTGCGGGAGATCCACGAACAGTCGATCCGCGAACTGGCCGGGGGTCTCTCCCCCGACCTCGTGGCCGAGCTCGAGCGGGTCACCTTTCCCTTCGATTCCCAGGTTCCGTCGGAGGCGGAGCTCCGTATCGCCCAGGCCCAGCTGGTCGGGTGGCTCGAGGGCCTCTTCCACGGCATCCAGGCCACGCTGGTAGCCCAGCAGATGGCCGCCCGGGCCCAGCTGGACGAGATGCGCCAGCAGGCCCTCCCGCCTGGAACGGACCCCTCGACCGGACGGCCGGGGACCTACCTCTAAGCCCGCGAGGCAGCGCTCGGGCATCGATTCGGCCGGGGTGAGCCCAGCGGCGGCCGGCGGGGGGGCCCCTGGCCGAGTTGCGGCGCGGCGCGCCCCGTCGCGCTATCGTCGGAAATCACACCGCTGTAACTCGTCCACAGGGTGTGGAGAACCCTGCTGGACGACAGGCCGGACAGTAGGTGGCCGGACAGAAGGTGGCCCGACAGAAGGTGGCCCGACAGAAGGTGGCCGGACAGTAGGGCTGACAGAGCGGACAAGAGAGCGGACAGCAAGGAAGGTCGGCACCGTTGGCAACACGGTCGTTCACACATCTCCACACCCACACCGAGTTCTCGATGCTCGACGGGGCAGCTCGGGTGAAGGACCTGGTCCAAGCGGCTGCTGAGGACGGCCAGCCGGCGCTCGGGATCACCGACCACGGCAACATGTACGGAGTCCTCGACTTCTACGCCGCCTGCCGGGAGGCAGGCATCAACCCGGTGATCGGGACCGAGGCCTATATGGCCGCCGACTCACGCCATGATCGACCGGTGCGCCGGGGCAAGGTCGATGACACCGGAGGCGATGTCGACGGCGGGGAGAAGCTGTACTACCACCTGACCCTGCTGGCCGAGACGACGGCCGGCTATCGCAATCTGTTGAAGCTGTCGTCCGCCGCCTATTTGGAGGGGTACTACTACAAGCCCCGCCTCGACTGGGAGCTGCTCGAACGTCACCACGACGGGCTCATCGCCACCACCGGATGCCTGGGCGGTGTCGTCCTGCAGGCGCTGCTGGCCGACGACCAGGTCAGGGCGGAGCACCTGGCCGCCAGGCTCCAGGACATCTTCGGGAAGGACAACCTGTTCGTCGAGCTCCAGGACCACGGGATCGCCGCCCAGCACAAGACCAACCCGGCCTTGGTCGAGATCGCCCACCGCATCGGGGCCCCGTTGCTCGCCACCAACGACAGCCACTACACCCACCGTGAGGACCACGTCGCCCACGACGCCCTCCTCTGTGTCCAGACCGGTGCCACCATCGACGACCCCAAGCGGTTCAAGTTCGAGGGCGAGGAGCACTACCTGAAGTCGGCGGCCGAGATGCGGCACCTGTTCGCCGAGCTGCCCGAGGCCTGCGACAACACGCTCCTCGTGGCCGAACGGGCCAACGTGGAGATCGACTTCGGCCGGGTCAGCCTGCCCAAGTTCCCCGTACCCGGCGAGTTCGTGGGCGCTACCTACGAGGAGCGGGCCGCCAAGTACCTGCGCCACCTGAGCATCGAGGGGGCGAAGGAGCGCTACGGCCATCCCATCCCGGCCGCCGTCCTGGAACGGCTCGACTACGAGCTCGGTGTGATCGGCTCCATGGGGTTCTCCGCCTACTTCCTGGTCGTCTGGGACCTCATCCGCTTCGCCCGCTCGCACGGCATCCGGGTGGGTCCGGGCCGGGGGTCGGCAGCCGGGTGTTGTGTGGCCTACTGCCTCCAGATCGTGGACCTCGACCCGATCCGCTATGACCTCCTCTTCGAGCGGTTCCTCAACCCGGGCCGCACCCAGATGCCCGACATCGACATGGACTTCGACGAGCGCTACCGCGGCGACATGATCCGGTACGCCTCCGAGCGATACGGCGCCGACCACGTCGCCCAGATCGTGACCTTCTCCACCATCAAGGCTCGGGCCGCGGTACGCGACGGGGCCCGGGTGCTGGGCTACCCCTACATCGTCGGCGACCGGATCGCCAAGGCCATGCCCCCTCTGCTCATGGGACGGGACACCCCGCTGGCCGCCTGCCTGGCCAAGACCGAGGGGCACGAGGACGGCTATGCCGCGGCCGGAGAGCTCCGGGCCATGTACGAGTCCGATGCCGAGGCCAAGCGGGTGATCGACGTGGCCAAGGGGCTCGAGGGCCTGCGTCGCCAGGACGGGATCCACGCCGCCGCCGTGGTCATCACCGATGAGCCGCTCACCGAGTACGTGCCCATCCAGAGGAAGCCGGACGGGAGCTCCGACCCGGCCGATTCCCCGGTCGTCACCCAGTACGAGATGCACGGGGTGGAGGACCTCGGCCTGTTGAAGATGGATTTCCTCGGGCTGCGCAACCTCTCGGTCATCGAGCGGGCCCTCGACCTGGTCCAGGCGTCGACGGGCGAACGGCCCGACATCGACGGTGTCCCCCTCGATGACGAGGCCACCTTCGCCATGCTGCGCAGGGGCGACTCGATGGGGGTGTTCCAGCTCGAGGGCGGCCCCATGCGTTCGCTCATGCGCTCGCTCGCACCCACCAGTTTCGACGACGTGGCCGCTTTGGTGGCCCTCTACCGGCCGGGCCCCATGGCGGCCAACATGCACAAGGACTACGCCGACCGGAAGAACGGCCGCAAGCCGGTGACCTACGCCCACCCCGACCTGGAGGAGTTGCTGGCCGACACCCAGGGGCTGATGATCTACCAGGAGTCGGTCATGCGCGTGGCCCAGAAGTTCGCCGGCTACTCGCTGGCCGAGGCCGACAACCTGCGCAAGGCGTGCGGGAAGAAGATCCGCTCGGTCATGGCCATCGAGCGCAAGAAGTTCGTGGAAGGGTGCGTGGGCCAGGGCTACGGCGAGGCCATCGGTACCACCCTCTTCGACATCATCGAGCCCTTCGCCGACTATGCCTTCAACAAGTCGCACTCATACGGCTACGGCCTGATCGCCTATCAGACGGCCTGGCTGAAGGCCCACCACCCGGTGGAGTACCTGGCCGCCCTGCTCACCTCGGTGAAGGACAACAAGGACAAGACGGCCGTGTACCTGGCCGAGTGCCGAGCGATGGGCATCCAGGTCCTCGTGCCCAGCGTGAACCTCTCGCTGTCCGATTTCGCCGCCGACTTCAGCGGGGGCGAGACGGGCCGGGCCTCCGGGCCGGACGGGCCGGACGGGCCGGACGGGCCGGACGGGCGAGACGGGCCGGACGGGCGAGACGGTCCCGCCGGGGCGGGAGGGCCGAGACGGAGCCCCGGTGCGATCACCTTCGGGCTGGCCGCCGTCCGGAACGTGGGCGAGGGACTGGTCGGGCACATCGTGGCCGAGCGGGAGGAGGGCGGGCCCTTCGTCGACTTCTACGACTTCTGTCAGCGGGTCGATCCCCAGGTCCTGAACAAGCGGACCATCGAATCGTTGATCAAGGCGGGCGGCTTCGACTGCCTCGGCCACCCGCGCCGCGGCCTGTGCCTGGCCTTCGAGGAGATCGTCGACCGCACGCTCGAGCGCCGGCGCGAGCACGACGCCGGCGTGGTCTCGCTCTTCGCCTCGCTGGAGCCCGAGGAGGACGGCCAGGCGATCGGGTTCGGCGACACCCGGATCCCCATCCCCGACACCGAGTTCGACAAGAGCCAGCGACTGGCTTTCGAGAAGGAGATGCTGGGCCTCTACATCAGCGACCACCCGCTGATGGGGCTGGAGGGATCACTGGGGCGCCTCACCGACTGCACCCTGGCCGAGCTCCGGGACATCGACGCCGACGCGCTGGGAGTCGCCGGTGCCGGCGGGATCGGCGGCGGGGCCGGGGGCTTCAACAACGAGGGGCAGATCCGCCTGGCCGGGGGCGTGGTGACCGACCTCTCCCGTCGCTACACCAAAAAGGGCGACCTGATGGCCACCTTCGTCCTGGAGGACCTGCAGGCGTCCATCGACGTCTTCGTCTTCCCGAAGACCATGGCCGAATACGGCGCCCTGCTCGACGACGACGCCATCGTGGTGCTGAAGGGCCGGGTGGACATGCGCGACGACCGGGTCAAGCTGGTGTGCATGGAGATCCAGCGGCCGGATCTGGTCCTGGACGGTAGCTCTGAGCTGCGGATTGTCCTCTCGCCCAATGCGCTGACCGACACGACGGTCAACCAGCTCAAACGGCTGCTCACCGAGCATCCCGGCGGCTCTCCGGTCATGCTCCACGTGGGCGAGAAGGTGCTGAAGCTCCCGGCCGAGTTCAACGTGGACAGCCACCGGGGACTGGTGGGAGAGCTCCGGGTTCTGCTCGGGCCCAAGGCCATTTTGAGCTGATCCGGACCTCGAACATCGTTCGGAATAGGCCCGGATAGGACAGGTGGCATCAAATCCCGGTAAAATTGGCTCACGGCTCGCATCGAGGGGGACCTGGGACCGATCGATACTGATCGAAATGGTACCGGGCGACCTACGGGGACGGGTCACTGCAGGCGACTGAGGAGCATGGAACCAGCTATGTCCATCCAGGTGGAAACCAAGGACTGCACGGCGATCAACGACACCGAATTGGCCGAGATGGCCGATCTCTGTGCCGAGCGAGAACCACGCTTCGACATCGGGTTCCTGTCGAAACAGCGCGAGGAATGGGTGCTGGTGACGCGCGCCCGGGAGGGGAGCAAGCTGCGGGGCTACTCCTTCTCGACCCTCGAGCGGATCGGGGGGACGCCCTCGCTGCTCATCGGGCTGGCCACCGTCGACCGGACGGCCCGGGCCGACACCGTCCTGCGGGCCATGATGGGTGACAAGTACCGTCGGGCCCTGCTGGCCTTTCCCGACGAAGATGTCCTGGTCGGGACGCGACTGGTGTCCGCCGAGGGCTTCCGGGTGTTCGCCGGCCTGACCGACGTGGTGCCCGGACCGGACCACAAGGCGACAGGCGAGGAGCGCGCCTGGGGCCGCCGCCTGGCCAAGCGGTTCGGCGCCGAGGGACGCATCGACGATCGGACCTTCGTCCTGAACGGTGACGGCTGCGAGTGCGGTGGGTTCGACTTCGGAGGCCCCAAGGTCAAGACGCCCGACGAGGTCATCCCGCTCTTCGCGACGGTGGATTCCTCCGGCGGCGGCCGACTCGTGGCCTTCGGGTGGGCCATGGCCGAGGATCTGGCCGGCTCCAAGCTGGGTGGGCACTGAACCGGCCGGCCCCGTCCCGGCTGGCTGGTGGCGCGGGCCGCCCCGCTCACCCGGTCCCTGGTCGGGCGGACCCGGTCCCTGGTCGGGCGGCTCGGCGGCCGGGAGAGCAGCGGCTCTTCGGGTTCAGGCTCTAGCATGGTCTTGTGAAGGTTTCCACCCGCGGTGACTATGCGAGCAGGGCGTTGCTGTCACTGGCCCTGCATGCGACCACCGACGGGCCCACTGCAGTTCGGGACATCGCCGAGCGCACCGGGCTTCCCCAGCCCTATCTGGAGCAGATCCTGCTCGCGCTGAAAGGGGCCGGTCTGGTCCGTTCCAAGCGCGGGGTAGGCGGCGGCTACGTGCTCGCCCGCCCGCCCGACGAGATCACCCTGAGCCAGATCGTCAGCGCGGTCGACGGCCCTATCGTGGCCGGCGACTTCGGCGAGCCCCACGCCAACGGGGCCTGCGACCACGAAGGGCAGTGCATCCTACTCAGCGTCTGGGCCGACGTCGGCGAGCACATGCGCACCCACCTGGACTCCTTCAACCTGGCTGACATGGTGGCCCGGGCCCAGGGACGGGCTCCCGCCCTTCGCCAGACCGCCGGCTGACCCTGGCTCCCCATCAGGTCCGGTTCCAAACGTTGACCACCGGGCGTTCGCGCTCCCAAGCCATGATGCTCAGCGACGCCGGGTCAAGTGTGAAGTACCGGCCTCCCTCGACCGGCAGACCCACCCACCGGGCGCCGAGGGCCCGGAGGACATGGGAGTGGGCCACACACGCCACGTCACCGGGGGCGGACCGGACCCTGGCGATGACCCGGTCGACCCGGGCCTCGACCTCGGAGGGTGACTCGCCGCCCGGGCCCCCGTCCCGCCAGAGGTCCCAGCCCGGCTCGATCTCCAGGATCTCCTGGGTGGTCAGTCCCTCGTAGGTCCCATAGTCCCACTCGGCTAGATCCGGGTCGGCCTCCGCCCCGGGCCGGAGCCCGGCCAGGCGGCAGGTCTCGACGGCGCGGGCGAGGGGGCTGTGGAGCACGAGCCGGAACGACCACCGGGACAGGGGTGTGCGCAGGACCTCCGCCTGCTTGCGGCCAACGGGCAGGAGCGGGAGGTCGGTGCGGCCCGTGTGGCGACGAGAGAGGCTCCATTCGGTCTCGCCGTGGCGGATCAGGAAGCACCGGCTGGCCATGGGGTCCATGGGGACAGCCGACCATCCCGCCGGGGGCCGTGCAAGCCAATCGGGAGTCGATGTCGCCGTCGGAGTCGACCTCGCAGTCGGGAATCGCCCTGGCCACCGGGGGTCGACCGGCGACGACGCCGACCCTGGCCGAGCGAACGGACTGTGGCCACCCTCGGGCAGGGCAAAGCGAAGGGTCCGGAATGCCGACCCCGTTTGATGTGTTGATACCTGCGATAGGCAAATTGGCTGGTAATTCACCAGGGTGAGGATGGAAATGGCGACTCGCACCGCAACGAACACTGCAGAGCGTATTCGGAGGGCCACGTCGGGCGGACACGCCCGGGGCTCCGACGCGGACAGCCTCGGTCTTTTCCTCCGTGACCTGGACCATCACCCGCTGCCGGACCACGAGGCGCAGACGGAGCTGGCCAAGCGCGTGGCCGCCGGCGACCAGGAGGCGAGGCGCGAGATGATCGCCGCCAACCTCCGCCTGGTGGTCCATTGGGCCCGTCGCTACCAGGATCGCGGGGTCGACCTCCCCGACCTCATCCAAGAGGGCACCTTCGGCCTCATGCGGGCAGTGGACAAGTTCGACTATGAGCGTGGATTCCGGTTCTCCACCTACGCCACGTGGTGGATCCGCCAGGCCCTCCAGCGGGCCGTCCAGCAGCATGGCCGCACCATCCGACTTCCCATGGAAGTGGCGGAGCGGAACCAGCAGGTGGACGCGGCCAACTGGGAACTGACCCACCTCTTGCAGCGCGCCCCGACCGCTGAAGAGCTCGATGAGGCAACCGGTCTGACCGCCGAGGCCAGGAGCAACCTCTCGGGCCTGGCCCGGGTGGTGGCCAGCCTGGACCAGCCGGCGACGTCCGAGTCGTCCGCCACGTTGGGCGACCTCGTGTCGGCTGACTCGAACGACTTCGAGAACGAGGTAGCCACCGACATGACGCTCGACCTTGTCCGCCAGGCGGTGGAGCGGCTGACGGAACTGCAGCGTGCGGTCATCGTCAACCGGTTCGGCTTCGGCGGTTCCGATCCTGCCTCGCTCCAGACCACCGCCGAGCGCCTGGGCGTGGGCGTGCGCAAGGTGCGCCAGGCCGAAGCCGAGGCCCTCGAGGCACTCGGAGGCAGTGAGGCACTCGAGGCGGTGTACGAGGCGGCCTGACCGGTCCAGACCTGACTGAGCGTCGGCCTGACTGAGGGTGCGGCCCAACTGAGCGTGGTCCTGACTGCGCGTCAGCCTTTCCGTGCGCGGGCCCGGCCAACGAGGGTTGGCTCAGCGTTGGGCTAGCTCAGTCCCCCAGCGTGGCAAGCACGGATTGCAGCTCGGCCGGGAGCTCCGATTCCCATGACACGCGGTCCCCGGTGGCGGGGTGCACGAAGGCGAGGGACCAGGCATGCAAGAACGGCCGATCGAGTGCCGTCCCGGGCACCGGGCGGCGAGCACCATAGACCTCGTCGCCGACCACCGGGTGCCCGATGGCGGCCAGATGGACCCGGATCTGATGGGTGCGCCCGGTCTCGAGGGTGGCTTCCACCGCGGTCAGAGGGACCGGGCGTCGAAAGCGCGTTTCCACCCGGTAGCGGGTCCTGGCCGGCTTGCCCCGTTGGGTGACGGCCATCCGGGTGGGCGAGGTCTCCGACCGGCCGACGGGTGCGTCGACGACCCCGGTGGTGGACTCCACCGTGCCGTACACCAGCGCCCGGTAGCGGCGTTCGACGGTCCGATCGGTCAGCTGGGTCACCAGCGACGCAGTGGCCTCTCGTGTCCTGGCCACGACCAGTAGTCCGGATGTGCCGCGATCGAGCCGGTGGACGATCCCCGGCCGGTCGGGATCGTTGGCCCGGAACCCGGCGTCGTCAGGGAGCGGGACACCGGTCGATTCGGCCAGCGAGGCGAGGTCGGGGAAACGGGCCAGGAGGCCGTTCACCAGCGTCCCGGTCCGGTTGCCGGCCCCTGGGTGGACCACGAGACCGGCCGGCTTGTCCACCACGATGATCTGGTCGTCGGCATGGACCACTGCGAACTCGACCGAAGGATCCGCCCGGGGCGGCTCGGGGTCGGCATCGTCCTCCAGCTCGACGAGGAGCCGCTGCCCGACGCGGAGCGCCCGGCTCCTGGCCCGCACCGGCCGGTCGTCGAGCCGTACCCGCCCGTCGGCGACGAGCTGCTCCACGGTGGACCGGGACAGGTCGGCGAGCAGCGCCACCGCTCGGTCCACCCGGACGCCGTCGAGCGACGAGGGGACCTCGATGGAGAGGTCGGTCACGACGTCTGCCTGACCCGCAGCAGCGACACGACCAAGAGGATGCAACCCACCACGATGCAGGAGTCGGCCACGTTGAACGTCGGCCAGACGTGGAGGGCGATGAAGTCGATCACGGCGCCATGGTCGCCGCGGAACAGCCGATCGGCGAGGTTCCCCAGCGCTCCGCCGAGGATCAGCCCCAGCACCACCGTACGACCCCAGGTGGGGGCTCGGCCGGCCAGCACCAACAGGGCGCCCACCAGGATCACCGCGATCACCACCAACACTGCCGCGTCCCCCTGGAAGAGGCTGAAGGCCGAACCGGTGTTGTGCTGCAACTCCAGGTCGAGGGTGCCGACGATGTGGATGGGGCCCTCCGAAAGTCGGGACACCGCCCACGACTTGGTCAGCTGGTCGACCAGCACCACGACCGCGGCGACGGCCGAAGCGGCGCCCAGACGGGGCCCACTCCCCCATCGAGACACCGGGCGGCGGGTCCCGGACCCGACCTGACCGGTCAGCGTCGCGACAGTCCCCCGCTCTTGCACGCCACACAGAGGCGGGCAAAGGGCAGCGCTCGGAGACGGGCCTTGGGGATCGCCTCATGGCAGCGCTCACAGGCGCCGTACGTCTTCCGGTCGATCTTGCGCCGGGCGTCGTCGATCTCTTCGACGGCCAGGAGGGCCTGGGCCGAGAGGGCAAGATCGCGTTCCCGGTCCACCGTGACCGTCCCGCCCTCGCCCGACTCCTCGTCGAACTGGACGTCCCCGGGCTCACGCTCTTGGGCCAACGAGTCCGCCTCAGCTTGGAGGTCCTCCGCTTGACCCTGATAGATCCCTCGCTCTTCGAGGAGGAGGGCCTGTTGCTCCTCCAGGAACTTCGGCTCCTTGGCGTAGGGGCCGGCGGTGGCCGCCTTCTTGGCCGGTGGGGCGGCGCTGGTCGAGTTCGACTTGGTCGTGGAGTTCACAGATGCAGCAGCTTTCTTCGCCGGAGCGACCTTTGTCGTGGACGATGCCTGCGGTTTGGCGTGCGGCTTGGCGTGATCGACCGCCTTGGCGGCTCCAGCCGTCTTGGTTGTCTTCTCCGCCTTCTTGGCCGGACCGCCGGCCGATGAGGCCGCCGCCTTGGGGGTGGGCTTCGCCGCCGGCTTGGTTGTCGAGTTGTTTGCTGACTTTGCGGCCGATGTGGCCGCCGAGTTGTTGGTGTGGACGGCCTTCTCCACCCTGGTGGCAGCGGCGGCCCGGGTCGGCTTGGCGGTGACGTCGTGCGAGCCGGCCTTGGCGGCACCGGTTGCCTTGGCCGACCGGATTGTCCTGGCTGAGGCCTTGGCTGGTGCCGCCTTCTTTACTGCCGTCACATCAACCTCCTTCCAAGGAGTGATCGATCTGGCGCCAGTGCGGTGCGAGCGCTCAGAACGGGTCTTCCTTGACTTGTGGTGAGCGGGCGACGATATCGTGCCGACCACCCTGCGGCAATCCGGGCGGCATAGCGCCACCCGAGGGGGTCACGATACAGGGGGAACGGCTCCGACCGGGTTGATCGGGGATGCGGCTCAGAACTGGGGCGGCTGGGCACTCCCGACATCGAGGGTCTGCACGGTCGAGTCGCTGGTCCGGACCGAGCTCACCTGGCCCGATATCGGCCCTGCGCTCGACCGTCCCGACGGTTCACCCGGCTGTGCCGGACGGGCACCAGAGGAGTCGGCTGTCCCCCGGTCTGCCCCCCCCGAGCCGCCTGACGGCCGGGCGTTCAGCGCCGAGGCCGGCTGAACGTTGTCGTCGACCCACTTCATGATCTCGGACAGCGCCGAGCGGAGCCGGCTCCGCTCGCTGTCGAGGTGACGAGCCATCTTCTCGACGTCACCGGACAGCTGCGTCCGGGCTGCCTCCAGACGGGCCACTTCGTCCCGGAGCTTGCGCTCGGCCTCGGAGGCGATGTGGGATGCCCTCGACTCCGCCTGGGATATCAGGACGCGTGAGCGCTCTTCGGCATCGGACATCGTCTTGGACGCACGGGCCTCCGAGTCGGCCTTGGTCTGATCGACGAACTGCTGAGCCAGGACGAGGGTCCGCTGCAAGGTGTCGTCGGCGACGACCGGTGCCTCGGGTGCCCGTTCGGGCTCGGGCTTCCGCTCCAGCGCCGCCTCGAGCTGAGCGATGCGCTCACCGGCCTGGCGCAGGCGGTCGTTGGCCTGGCGGAACTGCTCCTGCAGCCCTTCGGCCTCGACGGCCGCCTTCTCGAGGTATTCATCGACATCGTCGCGGTGATAACCCTTGAGGGTTTCCCGGAATTCGACGGTCCGGAGCGAATCGAGTGCAGACTGGGCAGAATCCATGCCGTGCATGGTATCCAACCGCCAGGACCCGTTTGCGGATCCCGGTCCTGTGCCGTCTCGGGGGCAGCGACATGGGCCTGGACCTGGGTTTCCGGCCGGCTTCGACCCAGGCTGGACTCCCGCTGGGCCGTCGGTCAGCTCAGGACCAGGGGTATCACGACCAGCTGTATGACCAGGATCACGATCATGATGGAGAAGTCGAATCCGACCCCTCCGACCCGGGCCGTGGGCAAGATCCGGCGAACCGGCGCCAGGACGGGCTCGGTGATGGCCGCCAGCACCTGCTGGAGCTTGCGGATCGGGGAGTCGTAGGCAGGGCGCACCCAGCTCAACAGGGCGGTGGCGATCAACACGAAGACGTAGACCTCCAGGATGTACCCGACGATGCGCAGGAAGCTCATCTCAGCGGGCCGGGCGGTAGGTCTGGAACGGACCGGGCGTTGCCACGAATCAGGGGTTGACCAGACCGCGCTCTTGCAGGCGCTGGCGCTCCTCGTCCGAGACCTTCACGTTCGAAGGCGTCAGCAAGAACACCTCATCGGCCACCCGCTCCATGCCGCCCGACAATGCGTACGTCACCCCGCTGCAGAAATCGATCATCCTGCGCTGCAGGTCCCGATCGGCATTCTGCAGGTTGACGATGACCGGCTGGTTGCCCATCAGCCGGTTGGCGATCTCCTGAGCGTCGCTGAACCGGACCGGGGCAACGATGTGCACCCGGGCACTGGATGCCTCAGGTGCAAGCGGCCTGACCGACGACGGACGGGGACTGACCGACTGGGCCACCGGCACCGGCCCCGGGCTCGACGACGGGGGGCTCTCGTCCCGGTTCAGCGTGCGGATGCGGCTCGGCGGGCCCGGAGGTGCCAGGTTGTCCGGCTCCTCGGTCGTCACGACCCGTTGACTCACGCGCGACACCGCACCGGGGCCACGGGCGTCGTAGTCGTCATAGTCGTCATACTCGTCATCGACCAATCCGAGGTACGCCATTGTTCTTTTCATGAACGAAGCTGCCATCGTGCCTCCCGCCGACAGCGTAGTGCGTCCCACCAGGGCTCGGGTAACCACCACAGCCAATTGGTCGGTTATCGGGACTGGCCCTGGCCGAGGCGGCCAGCAGCGTGTTTGGCCTCGTCACGGGCGGTCGGGGCGGCCCGGCGGTCGAGACGCGAACGGGGGCAGCGGTCACCCCCCATCCCGCCGCGGGCGTTCGCCGAACAGGGCGCGACCCAGACGGACCATCGTCGAGCCTTCGGACAAGGCCACGTCCATGTCGTCGGTCATGCCCATCGAGCACTCGGCCAGCCCGAGCCGAGTGGCAAGGGCACGGACCAGTGCGAAAGCCGGCCGTGAAGCCTCGGCCGGCCCCATGGGCCCGATGGTCATGAGGCCCACCACGTCCAGCTCCTCGTCCCCCAGGGCGGCGACCAGGCCGGATACCTCCTCGGGGGGACAGCCGTTCCGGCCCTTCCCCCCGACCACATCCACCTGGACGAGCACCGACGCGCCGGGCCGCCGTCGAGCGATGGCCCGTCCCTCCTCGATGCGAGCGACGCTCTGCCAACAGTCGACCAGCGGAGCGAGGCGCGCCACCTTGTTCCGCTGGATGGCCCCGAGGTAATGCCAGCGAACGTCGGGCCCGGTGGCTGCCTGCCAGGTGGCTGCCTGCCCGGTGGGTGCCGGTCCGGTGCCGCCCGGAGCGGTGACTTGCAGCGCCTCGGCCTTGCTCACCAACTCGTCGGCGTAGTTCTCGCCGACGTCGAAGACCCCGGCGGCCAAGGCCGCCGCCACTGCATCGACGCCGAAGCCCTTCGTCACCGCCACCAGGCGCACGCTCGAAGGATCGGGGGCCGCAGCGTCGATCCTGGCCCGGGCCTCGGCCACACGGGCAGCTACGGCGCGTTGATCGGCCCGAGTGTCGGCCGGGTCATCGGCCCCGGTCATGGGCCGTCATGCCAGACGACGAGGGCCTGGCGTCCTGTGTCGGCGCGGGCCCGGTGGGAGAAGTAGCGCCGGTCGCAGGCCGTGCACTCGTCGACTCCCGGTGCTTCGGTGATACCCGCGCCGGCCAACGCGGCCCGCACCGCTGCCGGAACGTCCAGCGCCGGGGCGCCGGGCGTTGTGAGCCCCCGGACCTGGTCGCCGTAACGATCGGCCACCGAGCGCAACTCGGGCTCGGAGAACGCGTAGCACTCGGCATGGATGCAGGGCCCGAGGGCACCGACGAGAGCCGACGCCCCCAGCACCCGCATGGCGCTCGCCGCGGCCTCGATGACACCGGCAGCCAGCCCCCGCCATCCGGCGTGGACCGCTGCGTACACACCCTCGGGGCTGCCCAGGGCGATCGAAGCACAGTCGGCGGTGAGGATGGCCACACAGGCCGAAGGCTCGGCGCTCACGAGCCCGTCCCCCGCCTGCCCGGGACGGGGTCGTTCGCCCCCGACCACCCGGACGACCGATCCGTGCTCTTGCCGGAGCCAGTACCAGGTCCTGTCGCCCGAGGGCCCACCGGGGACCATCGGGGGGACGCCGGTCGACCGGGCCGGGAGCAGGTCCCCGTGGGATCGATCGGTCCAGAGAGCCCGGACCCCGCCGACCAGCGTGACCGGTGTGGCGTACGGGGTCAGCGCAAGAAGGAGGGGACGTCGAACTCGTCGTCCCCCAGGTCCAGGTCCTCTTCCGCCGGGGTGGCGAAGATATCCTCGTGGGCCGCCTCGAGCCCGAGCACACGGCTGCGACCCGCCTCGTCCCCCTGGGTGGTGTCGGCGTGGGTGGCGCCACCCCGGCCCCCTGCCTCCCAGCGCTCGAACCCGGCAGCGATCACGGTCACGCGGACCTCGTCGGCCATGGCCTCGTCAATGACGCTCCCGAAGATGATGTTGGCGTCGGGATGGGCAACGCCGTGAATGATCTCGGCCGCCTCGTTGACCTCGAAGAGCCCCAGATCGGGACCGCCGGCAATGTTCAACAGGATGCCGCGGGCGCCCTCGATCGATGCCTCCAGGAGGGGGCTAGTGATGGCGGCACGGGCCGCGTTGACCGACCGGCCCTCCCCGGTGGACGAGCCGATGCCCATGATGGCGGTGCCGGCGTTGCTCATGATCATCTTCACGTCGGCGAAGTCGGTGTTGATGAGCCCAGGTACGGTGATCAGGTCGGTGATGCCCTGGACGCCTTGCATGAGCACCTCATCGGCCATCTTGAACGCGTTGACCATGGACGTCTTCTCGCTCGACACGGTCAACAGGCGATCGTTGGGAATGATGATGAGGGTGTCGACCTTCTCCTTCAGGTTCTGGATACCCATCTCCGCCTGTACAGAACGGCGACGGCCCTCGAAGGTGAACGGGCGGGTGACCACGCCGATGGTGAGCGCTCCCAGCGACTTCGCCACTTCGGCCACCACGGGGGCCGCCCCGGTCCCGGTGCCCCCACCCTTGCCTGCGGTGATGAAGACCATATCGGCGCCCTTCAGCGCCTCTTCGATCTCAGCTCGGTGCTCCTCGGCGGCCATGCGGCCCACCTCGGGGTCGCTGCCGGCGCCCAGGCCCCGGGTGAGCTGGCGGCCGATATCGAGCTTCAGGTCGGCGTCGCTCATCAGCAGCGCCTGGGCATCGGTGTTGGTGGCGATGAACTCGACGCCACGCAGGCCGGCATCGATCATCCGGTTGACGGCGTTCACCCCGCCACCGCCAACGCCGACCACCTTGATGACGGCGAAGTAATTGTTCTGTGCAGGAACGGTCAATGGATTCCCTTACCCTCGACAAAAGGTTGAAACCGTTCCAACCAGCGAGTTGACGTCAACGATACGGTCACCTGGGTACGCGGTCAAGCAACGTCCCTGCATCGGGGCCAAAAATCGGACTTCGTCCGTCACGATGTACTCACCGTCGGTGACTGCGGAACTGTCACGTCGATGGTCTTGGCTCCGTGCAGCGGAGCGCCGGCGATGATGGCGGCGACGTCCTCGTACTTGGCATGGAGGTTCTTGTCCGTACCCAACAGGACGGTCAGGCCCGAATTCAGGGCCAGGTCGACGGTGCCGTCCGGGTTCCCGATGACCTGGGTCACCTGGGCCGAGAAGGCGGCCGGCAGCGTCCGGGCCACCTGGAGGGCAGGAAGGGCCGCAGGCGCCGTCGGGGCACCCAGGCGGGCCGGGGCCACCGGGTCCCCTTTGGCGTCGCGAACGGCCAGGTCAACGAGGCCGGCAGGGCGTGGCCCGTCCACCTGCACCGTCCGGCCCGTGCGGTCCACCACGGACCAGGACGTCGACGGACCGGCCATGATGGCCACCGGCACCCGCTCGGTGACGGCAATGGTGACGTGATCGGGCCAGTTGCGGCTGACCCGTGCCGTGGCCACCCAGGGCAGGCCCTCGACCTTCGCTGCGACGGCCCCCGTGTTCACGCTGATGAGCGGGGGGTGACCGGTCAGCCCGGCGGCGGCGAGGATCGTCGCTGAGGATACGTGGGGATGGGCGCCACTCACCTGCACCTTCTTCGCCGAGAAGAACCCGGTGTGCAAGAGACCGAATCCTCCGGCCACCAGCACGACGACGATGGCTGCGGCCACGAGAACCCGGAGGCGGCGTCGGCCCTGCCGTCGAGCAACGGCCAGGCGGCGCTGGCGGATCCGCGGATCGATCCGGTCGCCACTGCCGCCCCCTCCACCGGCCCGGTCCGTGCCCGCAGGAGGGGTCACGACGGGAGCCGATCAGCGGCGAACCCGACCATTCGCACCTCGGTGCGCAATTCCACCCCGGACCGCTGGCGCACGCACCGGCGGACGTCGTCGATCAGGGCGCGAACGTCTTCGGCGGAGCCACCCGTATCGGCCTGGATGAAGTTGGCGTGCTTCTGCGAGACCTCGGCCGACCCGATGCGCCGCCCCTTCAGGCCCGCCTGGTCGATCAGGCGTCCGGCCGAATCGCCCGGCGGGTTGGTGAACACCGAGCCGGCGTTGCTCCCGCCTGGCTGGTGCTCCCGGCGCCAGCGCACGATGTCGGCGATCTCGGCCAACGACCGCTCCGGGTCACCGGGCCGGAGCCCAAAGGTCCCCGAAACGACCACATCGGCCGGGGAAAGCCGCGAATGCCGATAGGCGTAACCCAGGTGGGCCAGGGACACGTCGCCCGTGGCCCCCGACCGCAGATTGGCCAGGCGGCAGCTCACCAGGGCATGGGCGGTGTCAGAGCCGTGGCCTCCTGCGTTCATCCGGATGGCTCCGCCCACCGAACCGGGCACACCGACCGCCCATTCGAGCCCGGTCAGCCCGGCCGACGCACTCCGCCTGGCCAGGATCGGGAGGCTCACGGCTCCACCGGCACGGATCGACGCGCCGGCGATCGAGACCTGGTCGAAGCCTCGTGCCAGCGAGACGGCCAACCCGTCAAAGCCGAGGTCGGCCACCAGGATGTTGGAGCCCTTTCCCAGGACGAGCACGGGTACGTCGCGCCCGCCCAGGGCGCGGGCCACCCCACCGAGCTCGGCCTCGTCGGCCGGCTCCACGTACAACCGGGCTGTCCCACCGACCCGGTAGGTGGTGAGGGCACCGAGCGGGTGGTCCCGGTGAGCCAGCGAGCCGAGGGCCGAGCCGAGCCGCTGGAGATCGTCGGAGCGCTCGGTCACCGACCGATCCCTGTCACACCGATCGCCATGACGGGTCGGCGAGGAGCTCGTCGGGCAAGGAGGTCAGGTCGCCCGCCCCGAGCGTGCAGCACAGGTCTCCGTCGCTCAGCAGGGCGGCCACACGGGCTCGGAGCTCCGTTCGGCTGGGCACGTAGACCACGGGCTTGTCCGGTTCAGCCCGGCGGACGGCATCGGCAACCAGCTTTCCCGACACGCCGGGGATCGGTGCCTCACCCGCCCCGTAGACATCGGTGACGACCACCACATCGGCGTCGGCGAACGCCCGCCCGAACTCGGACGACAGGGCCGCGGTCCGGCCGTAGCGATGGGGCTGGAAGACGGCGACGATCCGCCGCCACCCCCCGTCCCGGGCCGCAGCCAGGGCGGCCGCCACCTCGGTGGGCAGATGGGCATAGTCGTCGACGAAGGTCACCCCGGCGGCATCGCCCCGGAACTCGAACCGGCGGGCCACGCCGGCAAATCGGGCCAGGGCCCGGGCGGCGTCGTCAAAGGTCACGCCCGCGGCCAGGGCGGCCACGGCGGCCACGGCGGCGTTGCGGGCGTTGTGGAGCCCGGGAACGGGGAGGTCGAGGCGTCCGAGGTCGAGATCGTTCGCCGAGAGGTCGAAGGCCACCGAGCTCCGGGACAGGACCACGTCGGTCAGGCGATGGCTGCAGTTGTCTCCCACGCCGACGGTATCGGCCCAGTGGGCGCGGGCCCACGACAGCGCCTCGGGATCGTCTCCCCCGACCACCCGATGACGGCCCGATTGGAGAAAGGCGCCGAAGGCAGACCGCACCGCCTCGAAGGACCCGTAGTGGTCGAGATGGTCCGGCTCGATGTTGGTGACCACGGCCACATCGGGCCGCAGCGAGAGGAAGGTCCCGTCGCTCTCGTCGGCCTCCACCACCAACCAGTCGCCCTCGTCCCAGACTGCGTTGGTCCCGATCTCGTTGACGTCGCCGCCGATGAGGAACGACGGGCGAAAGCCGGCCTCCACCAGGATCAGGGCCAGCATGGAGGCGGTGGTCGTCTTACCGTGGGTACCGGCCACGGCGATGCAGCGCCGGAGCTCGGCGATGGCCGCCAGCACGGCTGAGCGCCGGTACACGGGGATCCCCCGCCGGCCCGCCTCGACCACCTCGGGATTGCCGTCCCCGATGGCCGTCGACACCGTGACCACGTCGGCGTCGCCGACGTTGGCGGCGGTGTGCCCGACGACCACGTCGATGCCCGAGAGCTCGAGCCGGTCGATGATCGGGGAAGCCTTGAGATCACTGCCGGTCACGGTGTGACCCATGGCGGAAAGCACGGTGGCGATGGCGCTCATCCCCGCCCCGCCGGCCCCGACCACGTGGATGTGGATCGGATGGGAAAGATCGAGCGGCTCGGGTTCCTCGCTCATGCCGACATCCTGGGCGCACCGGTGCCTCCGCCGTCCGTCGTCGTCCTGGCGCTGGCCTCCACCACGGCGGCCCCGGCGTCGGCTGCCTCCCGCCGGCCCACGCTGGCCGCTGCCTTGCCCATGGACTCGAGCCGCCCGGGGTCGGCGAGGAGCGAACCCAGGACCTGGGACAGCCGGTCGCCGTCGCAGCTCGGATCGGGAAGCAGCACCGCCGCCCCCACCCGCTCGAGCACCCGGGCGTTGGCGCTCTGGTGGTCTCCCGGGGCACCGGGCAGCGGCACCAGGACAGCCGGCACCCCGACCACCGCCAGCTCGGCCACGGTCATGGCCCCGGCCCGGCACACCACGACGTCGGCGGCGCCGTAGACCAACGGCATCCGATCCTCGTAGGGGACACGCCGGTAGTACAAGCCGGCCGGTCCGGGCGCCGATCCGGCCTCCCGTGGCTCTCCCCCGGCGCCCTTTCCCTCGGCCGACGCATCCCAGTCCCGGCGACCCACGATGTGGTAGATCGAAACGTCCTCGCGCCCGGACCACCGTGCGGCCAGCCCGGCGACTGCCTGGTTGATCCGACGGGCGCCGAGCGAGCCACCGAAGGCGGAAACGGTGAAGCGGTCGGGTGGGAGTCCGAGCTCGATGCGGGCCGAGCGCCGTTCGTCGGGCGACCGCGTGACCGAGGCGATCTCGGGCCGCACCGGGGTACCGGTGACCACAGAACGAGGGAGCGGCGTGCCCTCCCATCCCACCGCGCTGGCCCGGGCGAACCGGCCGAGCAACCGGTTGGCCGCACCGGGGACGGCGTCCACGTTGACCAGCACCAGCGGGACGCCAAGGATCACGGCCGACAACGAGGCGGCCAGGCTGGCATAGCCGCCCACCGAGACGACAACGGCCGGTCGGGCCCGGGAGACCAGCCCGAGGGCCCGGAGGCACCCGGCACCTAACCCGATCACGGCGCCGACGTTGCGAACCAGGTCATCGGGGCCCAGGCCACGCACGATCCCGCGACCAGGGAGCAGCGTGACGGGGAAGCCCCGGCCGGCCAGGACGTCCCGGTCCTGTCCCCTGCTCGAGCCGACGAACTCGATGCTGGCTCTGGCGTGGCCTCTTGCCACCAGGGCCTCGGCGACGGCCAGGGCAGGCTGGAGGTGGCCCGCGGTCCCGCCGCCGGCCACCAGCGCGTACCGACGACCGGTCACGCCGATGTCAGTCGACGGGCGCGCCCCCCGGCCGAGGGCGAGCGCTCCTGGACGGCGATGTTCATCAGGATGCCCACTGCGGCCATGTTGATGACCAGCGAGGACCCACCGAAAGAGATGAACGGTAACGGGATGCCGGTCACCGGGAGCACGCCCACCACTGCTCCGACGTTGATCACGGCCTGGCTGGTGATCCACACGGTGATGGCCACTGCCAACAGGCTCCCGAAGCGGTCCGGCGCCAGGGATGCCGCCCGCAGGCCGTACCAGGCCAGGGCGAAGAAGAGGGCGAGCACGACGACGGCGCCGACCAGGCCCAGCTCCTCGCCGAGGACCGAGAAGATGAAGTCGGTGTGGGCGTTGGGCAACAGCCCCCACTTCTGGCGCCCGCCGCCCAGGCCCAGCCCGGTGAGGTGGCCGGAGCCCAGTCCGATGAGCGACTGCCACACCTGGTAGCCGGTCCCGGACTGGTGGGCGCCCGGGTTGATGAACGAGAGGATGCGGTCCCGGCGGTAGGGGTCGGCCAGGCCGACGATGGTGGCCAGCACGGCGAAGGTGCCGAGGACCTTCAGGATCGGCCGCATCGGGACCCCGCCCATGAACATCACCCCGAAAGCGATGCAGGCCAGCACCAACGCCGTCCCCATATCGGGCTGCTTCAAGATGAGGACGGACGAGATGCCGAGGACGCCGAGAATCGGCACGACCACCCGCTTGGCCTGCCGCACCTGACCGGCGCGCCTGGTCAGCAGGTCGGCGGCGAACACGGCCAGGGCCAGCTTCATGATCTCCGAGGGCTGGAGCCGGAACTGGCCGAACCCGACCCACCGGCTCGATCCGCCGGCGGTGACGCCGATCCCAGGCACCAGCACCACGACCAACAGTCCCAGGGTCACGATCAACAACGGGACCCGCACCTTGCGCCATTTCCGGTAGTCCACACGCGAGAGGACGTAGAAGGCGACCACGCCGAGACCCATCCACATGACCTGACGGATGAGGATGCCCCACGACGAGCCGTACAGGCTCATCGAGATGATGGGCGACGCCGACCCCACCATGACCAAGCCGATCAGGCAGAGCGCGGCCAGGAGTACGCCCACGCAGGTGGAGGTGGGGAACCGGGACGGCCGCGGCTGGGGGATGGCGCGGAGGACGGGTCGGTCGGGCGAACTCCGACCGCTGGTGGCTGCGTCGCGGGCCGACGAGTCGAGCTCGGCCCGACGGGCCATCGGGCGACGAGCCGGGCGGCGACGGGGTTCGGTGGAGGTCGGGAGTTCAGCCATGGGTCACCGGCCCGACCATCCCGTACCCGGTCGTTGCTCCGTCATCCAGCCCGAGGTCCACCACACCAGCCTCTCCCATCGACAGTTCCCGGTGGTGGAGCCTCTCCAGCCGGGCCGTTGCCCACCGGCCGCGGCCGGCGGCTCCCGTCGTCGCTCGGCTGGCCGCTCGCGCCCCGGCATCGGCACTACCCCCCGGGCTCATCACGTCACCCTGGCCACGGAGAGGAAGTCGCCGTAGAAAATGCCGAGGCCCAGCGCGGCGAACAGGCCGGCCAGGATCCAAAAGCGGACGATGACCGTGGTCTCGGGCCATCCCAGCAGCTCGAAGTGATGGTGGAGCGGAGCCATCCGGAACACCCGGCGGTGGAAGAAGCGGAAGCTCACCACCTGGATGACCACCGACAGGGTGACGATGACGAACAGCCCGCCGATGACGGCCAGGAGCAGCTGGAGGTTCATCAGCAGGCACAGAGCGGCGAGACCGGACCCGATGGCCAACGAGCCGGTGTCGCCCATGAAGATCTTGGCCGGCGCCGCGTTCCACCACAGGAAGCCCAGGCACGCCCCGGCCAGGGCGACAGCGGAGAGGGCCAGGTCGAGGGCGTCGGCCACGTGGTAGATGGAATAGTGCCGGTACTGCCAGTACCCGATCACGGCCAGGACGGCGAAGCTGAAGGTTGCCGCCCCGGCGGCCAGCCCGTCCAGGCCGTCGGTGAGGTTCACGGCGTTGGCTGCGGCGGCGATGATGAACGTGGCCCAGATCACCCAGACCACAGTGCCCAGCTGGATCCCGAACGAGTCGTAGCGGGTGAACGACAACGTGGTCGAGGCGTGGGCCCAGTACACCGAGAGCAGGGAGAACAGGAGCCCGAGGCTGATCTGGGCCCCGAACTTGGCCCGTTTGTTCAGGCCCAGGCTCCGGCGGTGCCGCACCTTGATCCAGTCGTCGGCCAGGCCGATCACGCTGGCTCCGACCACGGTCATCATGATGAGGAACCCGGAGCGGCTGAACCGCACTCCGGGAATGACGTGGGCGGTCAGGTAGCCGGCGATCACCCCGACCACGATGGTCATGCCGCCCATCGTCGGCGTGCCCGACTTGGCGATGTGGACCTGTGGGCCGTCCTCACGGATGTGCTGGCCGATGTTGTTCTTCAGCAGCCAGCTGATCAGGAGCGGCGTGGTGAGGACGGCGACCCACAACGCCACCCCGCCCGAGGTCATGAGGGAGATCATCGCGGGGCTCCCGACGGAAAGCGCCGGGCCAATGCCTGCCTGGCTTCGTCGCGGTCGTCGAAGGGTACGGCACGGGCGCCCACCGTCTGGGTCGACTCGTGGCCCTTACCCGCGATCACGACCAGGTCGCCGGGGTGGGCCCGTTCCAGGGCGATGTCGATGGCGGTGCGACGGTCGGGCTCGACCACCAGCTCGGAGTGCCCGCGCACGCCCGATTGCACGTCGTCGATGATGGCGGTCGGATCCTCGCTCCGCGGATTGTCCGAGGTGAGCACGGTCAAGTCGGCCAGACGTCCGGCCACCTCGCCCATGAGCGGGCGCTTGGCCCGGTCGCGGTCCCCGCCACAGCCGAACACGCAGATGATTCTGCCCGTGGTCATCTGGCGGGCCGAGGACAACACGATCTCGAGCGCAGCCGGTGTGTGGGCGAAATCGACGACCACCGAGAACGGCGCTGCCTCGGCGATCACCTCCATCCGGCCAGGCACCGGCGCCGAGTGGGCCAGGCCGGTGACGATGGTGTCGTCGTCCACGCCGAGCGCCGACGTGATCGAGGCGGCCATCAGGGCATTGTCCACGTTGAACAGGCCACCCAGAGCCACGGTCACCGGGCGGCCCCTCCAGCGGAATGCGATGCTGCCCACCGAGACGGCCACATCGGTTGCGTCAGACCGGCGGACGGGAACCATGGGGATGCCGGCCGTGCGCCCGAGTCGCTCGCCCCACGGGTCGTCGACGTTGACCACGCCCAGACGGGCCCGGGACGGCTCGAACAGACTGGCTTTGGCGGCAAAGTAGTCGTCCATGGTCGCGTGGTGATCGAGGTGGTCATGACTGAGGTTGGTAAAGGCGGCGACGTCGAACACGATGCCGTCGACCCGCTCTTGGGCCAGTGCGTGCGACGACACCTCCATGGCCACGGCGTGCCGGCCCTGATCGCGGAGATCGGCCAGCAGTCGCTGGAGCACCGGGGACTCAGGGGTGGTCAGCCCCCCGTCCAGGGTGCCGATCACGCCCGTCGGTCGCCCGGCGATGTCGAGGATGGACCGTACCAGCTGCGTGACCGTCGTCTTGCCGTTGGTGCCGGTGACACCGACCATCTGCAGGTCACGGGCCGGATAGGCGTGCAGGGCGGCGGCGGCCTCGGCCATGGCCGACCGTATCCGGCCGGGCGTCAGGCGGGCCTGGACGACGTCGAGGTCCAGGAATCGCTCACAGAGCAGGGCCGATGCTCCGGCGGCCACCGCTTCGGGGGCATGATCGTGTCCGTCGGTCCGGGCCCCGGGCACACAACAGAAGAGTGCACCGGGGACGACCGCCCGGCTGTCAAAATCGACGGCGCTGATCTCGACCCGGCTCGCATCGCCACGGATCCCGGCCACTTCGACCTGGCCAAGCAGTTGGGTCATGTGCACGGGTCGGAGGTCAGGCCCGGCTTCACTACGGACCTTCCGTGGTCACACCGGCCTGGACCTTGATGCTACCGGTGCCGCCGACGGCACCGACAGACGTTCCTGGAGTCGCTGCCGCAGTCGTGGGGATCCCGTAGTGCTGCAGTGCGTACTGCACGATGGTGGAGAACACCGGCGCGGCCACCGAGCCGCCGTAGATCGGGGTGGGGTGGTTGAGGACGACGACCGCCGACAGCACCGGGTTCTCCGCTGGGGCAAAACCGGCAAACGAGCCCACGAAGGCGCCGGGCACGTACCCGAGATGATTGGAGTCCGGTATCTGGGCCGTGCCCGTCTTTCCGGCCACCGTGTAGCCGTCGATGGCTGCGTTCACGCCGGTGCCCGTTTTGACCACGGCCTCGAGCATCGACACCAGCTCGGCGTTGGTGGCCGGGTCGATGACCCGATGGGAGCTCGGTGGGGGTGCCGCCTTGACCGAGCCGTTGGGGGCAACCGTGCCCCTGACCAGGCGGGGGGCGACGAACACGCCACCGTTGGCCACGGAGTTGTACGCGTCGAGCACCTGTTGGACGGTCACGGCGTCGGCCTGTCCGATGGGCGTCGATCCGATGGAGCTCCCGGTCCAGGACGCAGCGTTGGGGACGAGGCCTTCGGACTCGCCCGGGAAGTGCAGCCCGGTGGGCTTGCCGAACCCGAGGTTACCGATCTGGTCGAGCAGCCGGGTCTTGCCCAGTTGCTGGGCGATCTCGATGGTCCCGATGTTGGACGACTGGCTGATGATGTCCGTGGCCGACAGGCTCTCTGTGTCGTGGGCTTCGGCATCGTGGAACGTGTAGGTGCCGAGCGGCAGGGCATCGGGCACGCTGAAGTCCTGATTCGGGTTGATCACACCGCTGGCTAGCGCGGCGGAGAACGTGACCAGCTTGAACACCGATCCCGGCTCGTACACCTGGGTGAGCGCCGAGTTGGATGGGGCCTCGGTGACGCCGGCCGGCAGCGTGCTCGCCGCGCCCTGGACCGATGCGCCGCTGGAGCCAGCCGTCGTGGCCGCCACCGTCTGGCCGGCGGCCGAGCCGGCGGGAGGTGTCGGCATGGTCGCCTGCAGATTGGCCATGGCCAGGATGTCGCCCGTCTTCACGTCCATGACGATGGCTGTCCCCCCGTCGGCGTGCGATGCCACGATCTCGGCTCCGAGGGCCTGCTCGGCGACGTATTGGATCGACTGGTCGAGGGTCAGTTCCAACCCGGTCCCCGGCTGGGCCGCCTTCCCGGTGGAGGTGGTGCCGGGCAGGGTGACCCCGTCGGGGGCGGTCAGGAGGTCCTTGCTTCCTGCCCTGCCGGCCAAAAGGCTCTGGTACTGGTACTCGAGGCCGGAGCCGCCCTTTCCGTCGGCCTGAACGGTGCCCAGCACCGGCTGGCCCGTCTGCCCGTCCGGCGTCACCCGCTGCGACTCGTCGATGAGGTCGATCCCGGTCAGGTTCAGTGCCGTCACCTTGGCCGCGGTTGCCGTGTCGACACGGTGGGCCAGGTAGACGAAGCCGGAATGTTCGGAGAGCTCGGGCACGAGCTGCGCGACCGGGATGCCGAGAACCGGCGAGAGGGCAGCCGCGGTCCGAGCCGGCTTCTTGATCAGGAAGGGGTCGCCTACCACTGTCTTCTTCGCCACCGAGAGCGCCAGCACCTCCCCGTTACGGTCGTAGATGCCCCCGCGGATGGCCGGGAGCGTCACGATCTGGCTCAGCTCCGAGCGGGACAGCGTGGCGTAGTGCGAGTGGGAGAACTCCTGCACGGCAACAAGGCGAGCGACGAGGGCCAGGAACACGACGAGCAGGACCACCCGCAGCGCTCGGGTGCGCCGCCCAAGAAGGAGGGCCGGGCTCACTAATTCGGCGCGGTGCTGGGGGTACTCGAGGTGGGAGTGGAAGGAGGTGGCGGTGCTGGAATGGGCGCGGTCTGCGGTACTGGCAGTGGGGTGGCGAGCGACACCTGAGGAAGGTCGGTGATCTGGCCGGGGGAGACCATGCCGAGCTGATTCTCGGCCAGGTTCACCACCATTTGCGGTGCCCGTTGCACGGAAACTCCGGTTTGTAGCTCACGATGGGTGTTGGTCAGGGAGTTGACCTGTTGCTGTACGGCCGAGAGCTGGACCTGGCCCTGGGCAACGACGTCGTCGGCGACGACCACGGCCATCAGGCTCCCGACCACAAAGAGGGCGGATACCAACAACAGCACCCGGTTGCCACGGCGGGGCTTCGATCGAGGCGCCGGGCTGAGGACGCGAAGGGGTGGCTTGCGGGACGCCGGGCGGGGATCCGGTGCGGCGCTCCCCCTGCGCCAATCCGGGGCCGCGCTCCCCCGGCGCGCCGCGGCCGACGCGGACCCGGAGGCGGGTGCCATCAGGTCACCTCACCCTCTCGGCGTGACGGAGCGGGCGGGGCTGGCGGGGTGGACCAGGAGCTGGACGAAGAGCTCGAGCCAGTGCCCTGGCGTTCGTTCTCGGTGCGGTCGATCCTCTCGATCACCCGGAGGCGGGCGCCCTCGGACCGGCGGTTCTGCTCCACCTCTGCGGGGGACGGGCGGCGGGAGCCCCGGTGGACCAACCGGTAGTCCACGACGGCGCCGCACACACAGGGCAGGCCGGGAGGACAGGTGCATCCTCCGGTGGACGCCTGATGGAATGCCGCCTTGACCAGCCGATCTTCTCCCGAGTGGTAGGAGATCACGACGCAGCGTCCCCCCGGCTTCAACAGGTGCAACGCATCGATCAGCGCCCGTTCGAGCTGGTCGAGCTCCTGATTCACTGCGATCCGAATGGCCTGGAACACGCGGCGGGCCGGATGGCCGCCGGTACGACGGGTCGCAGCGGGAATGGCCGCCCTCACCACGTCGGCCAGTTGTCCGGTCGTCACGATGGGCCGGGCTGCGATGATCGCCCGTGCGATCCGTCGAGCGAACCGGCCCTCCCCGTTGGCGGTGAACAGGTCGACCAGGGCGTCCTCGCTACTCTCGTTCACGATGTCGGCAGCCGTTCGCCCCGAGGACGGGTCCATCCGCATGTCGAGTGGAGCGTCCCGGCGGTAGGAGAAGCCGCGATCGGTCGTGTCAAGCTGGGGCGAGCTGACGCCGAGATCGAAGAGGACGCCGGACACCCGGGCTCGGGGATCCCCGGCGATCGCGCCCAGATGATCCATCACGACGGCCCCGATGCTGTCGAAGCGAGACCGAAGGACAGTCGCCCGCCCGCCGTAGGAGGCCAATGCCGCCGATGCCGCTTCGACGGCACGGGGGTCCCGGTCGATGCCAAGCACCTCCATCTCCGGATAGGCGTCGAGGAGTGCGGCTGCGTGCCCGGCACCCCCGAGCGTGGCATCGACAACGAGCCCCGGCGGCACCGGGGCGAATAGGTCGACGACCTCGCCGACCATGACCGGCTCGTGTGCGAACGCCTGGGTCATCCGCAGCCCCCCGACCGGCGTGATGCCTGCGGGTGGGATTCCCGTGTGACCATTCTGGAAGCTGGCGGAGGAGGAGTCTTCCAGCGGTGCGGTCGAGGGGCTGCGCATGGGCCAGACGCGGGCGATGTGCACGTCATCTCGTGCGACGATCTGCAACGCGGCCTCATAGGGGGTCAGGTGGTCTTCGGTATCGATGTGGACGGTGTGGGTGGCGTGGAGGGTACTGGTCTCCTTTCGGTATACGTCGTAAGCATCGTGGCTCTCATAGGCATCGTTTTCATCTGCCTGGCTCCACTGTTCGAGTTCGCAATCCTTGGGGAGGATCACGACGCTGGTCAATCGTCGTCCCCCTCGGTCAGGCGCTGCTCCTCGGGTTGAACCTTCAGTTCCCACTGCGCGGGGTTCCACAGCTCCACCCGGTCGATGGCGCCGTGGACCAGTACGTCTCCCTCGAGCCCGGCGAACTGGCGCAGGTGCAACGGGATCGGCATCCTGCCCTGCCGATCCACTTCCACCTCGAACGAAGTCGACGCCCACAACCGGGCCAGATTCCGATCGCTGCGACTGGTCTCCGACCTCTCCAGCATCGCGGCCATCTGTTGCTCGAACTCGTCGGGTGCCCACAGCGAGAGACAGCCGTCCTGGAACTGAGTCAGGTACCCGCCGTGCTCGAACGGGCCGCGGAACTTCGCCGGAAGGATGACCCTTCCCTTCTCGTCGAGCGAGTGCTCGTACCTGCCGAAGAACCGTGCCACTGGCGATTGCTCCCACAACGCTCCTCGCAGTGCCCGAGGCCTCGGTTCCGAGGCCCTCCCCTTCACACCACTTTGCGCCACTCTACGCCCGTCTTCCTCCCCCGTCAACCACTTGGGCACAAACGCCACCCAACTCGCGCAACGACCACGACCACTTCTGGCGAAGTGCTCGAGGTGCGAACCGCGAACCGCCGCGTCTCGATGCCCGCGCCCCGGTCGCGTTGGGGGTCGCAACGTCGTCCGGTCGCGCTGGGGTCCGCGGAAAGTGACCGGTTAGTGGATCGACGCCCGGGGGCCGTGGTTGCCCCAGCGGCGGATGAGCGCTACAAGACACAGCCCACGCGGGATCGCAGCAGCAAGCGCGCCCATAGGGCAGTCACGTGCCCAGACCGAATGAGGAGTGGGTTGCCTACTCCAGGTCGAGTTGCGGGGGCGGAACGCCTGATGCGCCGTCACCGGCGCCATCATCCCGGCTGTAGGCGCCAGCGCCGCCAGTCGTCCGGGACGGACCGTCGCCGCGTTGTCGCCGGCGTTTGGCGTAGGCCTCTTCCTCCCCGAACGGGGCAGGTGGATCCAAGTGCCAACCGTTCCGATCGTCTCGCCACAAGATGTAGCCCTCGTTGGTCTTGAGACCGTGATGAAACGAGCACAACCTCGCGGTATTGGCCAGGCAGGTCGGGCCACCCTGGCCGTACTCCTCCGTGTGGTCGATCTCCAAGAACCTGGTGGCTCCGCATGCGGGAACAACACAACAGGGGTCACGCCCCTCGAGCGCCGTGCGCAGCGGGGCATTGATGGTCCGGGTGAAGTGGTAGATCTTCGAGATGTCCTCGGCACGATGGAAGATCACCTTGATTCCGGCATCGGTCATCAGGTCGGAGACAACCGGGATAGGCAGTGGGGCCCCGGACTCTGCCACCTCACAGATCTCACCCGGCACCGTCTCGCCCCGCAGCAGCGCAGCGTGGTCAACCCGGACGTGGACGACCACATGTGGGGATTCGGCCGATGCCCACTCGTGAGAAGCCCAAAGAGCGCATCGGCGGCGTACGCGGCCAACGGCTCGCGGCCTTGCGCGCATGCTCGAACACCTGGCCGGCTTCATGATCGAGCACGGCCGCGATCTTCGCCCCTCGATCGGCGGTGAGCCGGGCTTTCAGGCAAAAGGCACCTTCCTCGTCTGTCCAATGCCGGAGGTAGCGGTCCTTGTGAATCCGCCGGAAGGTAGCCATCGGGTCTGCTGCCGCACTGGTCGCCTTGGCCCTTCGGCACTCGTGGCGCAGGACCTTGACCGGTTGCCGGCGCGCTGTGTCGATCAGCTCCGCCTCCTTGATGGGATCGAGGGTGGCCGCCCCCGCTATTTCTTTGGCCTGGAGGGGAGACAGCGATCCCTCGGCCAGCGCATCAGCTGTGGCCGGGCATGACTCGAGCTGTTGGGCCAGTTCCAGGGTGCCCCGAGCACTCCCCACGTCGGTACCACTGCGTTCGGCGATGAGCTCGGCGGCGCTGCGATGGCCAGTGTCGCCGAAGGCACCCGATGACTCGATCCGCTTTGCCAGTGCCAACCGGGCAGCACCACCCAAGCGCTCGATACGAACGGCGTCGTCGAACAGAGCCGTCGCGTCGGGACCTTCGAGTCGGTCCGGATCGAGATCCGCGACCAGACGTTCGAGGAAGGCGATGGCCGAAGAGAAGCGGGAACGGAGTCCGCTGTCGGGATGGGTCGGCCGTTCGTTCTCGTGTTCGACCTCGACCATCGTGGCGTTGGAAACCATGACCCCATCGTGACAGGAGGGTGTATCACAGGCGTCGGGTCGGTCAGGCCCGATCGGGTCACTGCGGGCGTGTCGGTGCGGGCGTGTCGGTACAGGCGGTTCGGTGCGGGCGAGTCGTTCAGCCTCCCGGCGGGAGGGCCTTGATGAACTCGGTGACGATCGACTCTGCGTCGACGCCGATTCGTTTCGGGCCACCAGCTCGTAGCTGGTCGATGCCTGCCGCCGCGTCGGCGAGCTCGGACTGCGCGGCGAGGCGCTGCTCGGGCTCGAGGGCAAGCACGTCCAGCAATGGGCCCGGTTCCCACCGTCGGAGACAGGCGCCGTGAAACCAGGCCCCGACCCGGGTGCGCCGCTGGGAGATGCCCACCACCTTCCGGCCCTCAGCGTCGAGGACCTCTCCGGTGCCCACGCCACCAAAGCAGATCAACGAGGACCACGAGGTGCATGCGGCCAGACCTCCCCGGTGGACAGAGACCCCGGCGATACCGAGGGACTCGAGCGCCCGGCCCCAGGTATCCCCGACCCAGTCAAAGGCGCGAGATACGTCGTCGGACCAGAGCGGGTCGTCGCGGGGGATCCACGCGTCGACCCAGACGGGGTCGTCGGGAGTCACCAGGACCGCTCCCCCACCGGATCGCCGCCGGGCCACGGCGACACCCGCCAACGCGGCACGTTCGGCGTCGACGACGGACAGCTGCTGGGTCGACCCCAGCACGACAGCCGGAGCGGCTACCCGGCAAGTGGCAATTGCTCGCCCCGCCCGACCGCCGGCGATCGTCGGCCATGCTTCGTGGAGCGTGGCCGCGCTCCCGGTGCGCTCCTCGATTCGCCAACCGCGTGCCATGCCGACACTCTGCCATGCCGGGACTACACGACTCAGGCGGTCAGCGGCTCGGTGTCGGGGGTGCCGGTGTCCAGGTACGTCCGCCAGTCCTCGCTGGCTCCGCCGCACAGGGCCAAGAGCTGGACTCGGTGATGCGGGGCGATCGGAGTGCGCCGGAGGGCCATGCCGGCCTCGTGGGGAAGCCGGTCCTCTTTTCGTGTGTTGCAGCGACGGCAGGCAGCGACCACGTTCTCCCATGTATGGGGCCCGCCTTTGCTCCGCGGGATGACGTGGTCGAGGTTCTCCGCTGCCGCCCCGCAGTATTGACATCGTGAGCTGTCCCGCGCGAACACGGTGCGGCGGTTGACCGCTATTCGATACTGGCGGGGAATGTAGACGTAGCGGATGAGCCGGACCACCGAGGGCTCGGGAACCGATATCCGCTCGGCCCGAAAGAACCGGTCGGTGGTGTGGACGAGCTCGGCCTTGGTGTCCAGGACGAGGAGGACCGCTCGCCGGGAGGAGACGATCCCCAATGGTTCGAACGTGGCGTTCAGGACCAGTGCCCGCCTCGGGGCGACTCTCGGCGAGCAACCCGAGCTCCCGGTCGGAGCCAAAGCCGTGCCGGCCGCCTTCGCCTTCCTCGGGAGGTGGGACCGTCGATCCATCGGTACCGGAATTTAGCCCTGTCTGACACGGGGGAGGCGATTCATGTTCGCCTTCCCCACTCACGCTGACGTTTGGAGTTCTTGCACCACTCCAGATAGGCCACGATGTCCTCCCCACCCGGCCGCGCGTCGGGCCGGCCATAGGCCGTGACCATGCGGAAGGACCACAGGCGATCGTCGGGGAGTGGAAGGTGCGGAGGCCGTCGCCACCACCCCGGTTGGGCCAACCGCCAGACCGTCCCGAGTGCGGTGATCCAGAGCCACGGGCGGAGTCCGACCGCTCTTACCACGACGGGCACCAGTGAAGCGGCCGACTCCAGGGAGCCGTCGGACCCCGCCAGTGCGTCCGTGCCCCCTTCGGCCGAGCCCCCTTCGGCCGAGCCCCCTTCGGCCGTGCCCCCTTCGGCCGAGCCCCCTTCGGCCGAGCCCCGCACGCTAGGTCGCCGATCGACTGTCACCGGCCAGCAGTCTCCGCCCGACGGCGGCGGCGCCGATCAGCGGGCCGCGTCGTCCCAGCCCGGCGGGAACGATTCGGGCGCCGCGAGCGAAATCGAGCCGGCAATGCTCGTCCATCTCCGCCTGGGCGGCTGCGAAGAAGGGGGTACCGAAACCAAGCGCTACCGAACCCGCCACCACCACAAGCGGAAGGTCAAGCAGGTTCACCACCGAGGCCACCGCCCGCCCGACCAGGGTCCCGGTTCTCTCCTTGACGGTGTCGGGGGCGTCGGCCGGGGACCCCCCGATGGCGGCGGCAATCGACGGCCCGGATGCCTCGGCTTCCAGGCAGCCTCGGCCCCCGCAGGCACAGCGGCGCCCGTCGGGCTCGACGATGACGTGGCCGATGTGGCCGGCGTTCCCATCCCGGCCATCGAGCAGCTCGCCCCCGAGGACGATGCCCCCGCCCACCCCGGTCGATACCACCATGGCCAGAAAGTTCTCCTGGCCACGGGCCGCCCCGGCCCATCCCTCACCCAGGGCCAGGGCCTTGGCGTCATTGTCCACCGCCACCGGGATCCCGGTTGTCCCGGCCAGGCGGCGTTTGAGCTCGAAGCCCCGCCAGCCCGGGATGTTCAGCGGGGAGACCGTCTCGCCTCCCCTGGTCATAGGCCCGCCACATCCCACGCCGCAGAGGTCGGGACGGACCGGCGCCTGAGCCATCACGCCGTGGATGACCTCCGACAGGGCGCCGAAGAGGACCTCGGAGTCACCATGCTGGGGCGTGGGCACCTGCTGCTCGACGAGGATCGAGGCCGACTCGTCGACCAGGGCTGCGGCCATTTTGGTGCCGCCGATGTCGACGGCGAGGACGGTGCCCGACGAAGCATCCATGGAGCCACGCCCGGCGGGTGCTCGGTACTGGGCCATCCCGTCAACCGTCGGCGCCATGGCCGGAAGGTGGCCGGACTCAGCTGTCGCGATGGAACCGACCGCGGATCCAGTCACGTGGATCGTGGGCCGAGGACCCGGAGTTGCGGTTCTGCAGCGATCTGGAGATGTCGTCGATGCCCGCCTTCCCCATGCGCCGGGCGTTCTTGACGAACACAGCAGCGGACAGGAACATCATCACGACACCGAGGAACCCGACGACCACCGACCGGGAGAAGGTGAAAACCATGAAGAGGAGGGAGGCAACGAAGACCACCGCTGACCAGATGCAGTACCGGCCGGCGTGGCGGTACACAGTCTCGGAACGCACCCGCTCCGCAAATTCCGGGTCCTGCTGGTACAGGGACTGCTCGAGCTCATGGAGAACGCGCTGTTCGTGCTCAGAGAGCGGCAATTGCCCCGACCCCCGATCCATGTCTCGACGCCGTTGCCATATCTGACTTCATGATCGCGCACCCTCCAGGCAAAAGTTTCGCGCATCGGGTAGGAACTTGACAACGGAAGTAATCAATTTTGCGTCCCCGACCATCCCCGATGGACCTCCCCCGGGGTGCGATCCTCCCGCTGGGACCGTCTCCTGGCAGTCCTCTCCCAGGTCAGAGGGTCACGACCCGTGGCGGACCGCCCGAGCCTCACGACTGGGTCTCGTCGTCAGCGTCCGCGGCCGGCCCTGGCCCAGCATCGCCCGGGCCCCGAGCCGAAGCGTCCGGGCCCCGAGCCGAAGCGATTGGGCCCGGAGAGGGAGCACCGGCGGGAGTCACCGAGCCCCGGCCACCAGGTTGGCCTCTGCCCGGGGGTGACTGCGGGCCCCACTGGGCATCGCCTCGCTGGCGAACCCGGAGGCCGTCCGCGCCCATCAGCGACGCAGGCCCGACCGAGGCACGGCCGAATCGGGACCGGATCCCGTCGACGGCACCAGTCA
>DATDHU010000036.1:0-35420 GCA_036521415.1 Acidimicrobiales bacterium | reverse complement strand
CCCGCACTGGCTCAATCCAGGCGACAACACGTGGCAGATAGTCGCCGCAACGCTGGTCGGCTTGATGAGCCTCCCGGGCATCGCCGTGCTCTATGGCGGGCTCGTCCAGAAGAAGTGGGCAGTGAACACCATGCTCATGGCATTCTCGGGCTTCTCTCTCGTGCTCATCGTCTGGGTGCTCTGGGGGTTCAACCTGAGCTTCGGCGTACCCGCGCACCTCGGTGGGAGCAACGCCCACAGCTTCTTCAACAACGTGATCGGCCATTTCCACCCGGCCGTGAGCCATTTCGCTGAACAGAACCAGGAGGTGCTGCCCGAGGGGACGTTGATACCGTTCCACTTCAACCAGGCCACCTTCATGTACTTCCAGGTGGTGTTCGCAGCCATCACGCCACTCCTCTTCCTCGGTAGCGTGCTCGGCCGCATGAAGTTCAAGGCCTGGTGCATCTTCGTGCCCCTGTGGATCACCTGCGTCTATTCCGTCAACGCCTTCCTCATCTGGGGCGGTGGCTTCTTCGCCCAAAAGGGTGCGGTGGACTACTCCGGTGGGTACGTCATCCACCTGGCCGCCGGAGTGACCGGCTTCGTCGCCGCCTGGGTGGTCGGGCCCCGGCTGGATCGAGACCGTCGGCACGGGGTACCGAACAACCTGCCCATGGTGGCGGTGGGCGCAGGCATCCTGTGGCTGGGATGGAACGGCTTCAACGGTGGCGACCCCTTCTACGCCGGTGCCGATGCCACGTCTGCCGTGCTGAACACCAACCTGGCGACGGCCGCCGCGCTGCTCACGTGGATGTTCATGGACATGTTCTTCACCAAGCAGAGGAAGGCCACGTTCCTCGGGGCCATCAACGGCATGATCGTCGGCCTGGTGACCATCACGCCGGGGGCGGGCTTCGTCAACGGGTACGGAGCCATCCTCGAGGGCTTGATCGCCTCGGCCATCGTGTGGGTGGCCTGGAATTACCTGTCCAAGCTCCGGCCCTTCTCCAAGGTCGACGATGCGCTCGGCGTCGTCTACACACACGGCATAGCCGGCCTGTGTGGTGGTCTTCTGGTCGGGTTCTTCGCCGACCCGGGCATGATCGAGTACATCGGGCTGGGCAAGGCCGCACCCGGGTTCTCGGTGACCGGGTTGTTCTACAGCGGCTCGTGGCACCAGGAGTGGGAGCAGTTCATCACTGCGGTCTGGGTGATCGTCTTCACCGCCATCGCCAGTTTCATCCTCTTGTGGATCGTGAAGCTGATCGTCGGGCTCCGTGAGCCGGATGCGAACCTGGAGATCGGTGACGTCGCCGTTCACGACGAAGAGGCCTATCCCGAGGAAACCTTCGCCGAGAGAATCGGCGCCGGCGTCGGCGCCCCGTCCGAGGAACTGGGAGCCTGACGTTACATCCTCGTATGGTGGACCGCCCGTCCGAGCTCCTGCTCGGCGGGGCGGTCCGCCCGACCTTCGATCGCAGTAACTAGTTCGACGAAAGGAAGTAGGACGTGAAGCTTGTCGTAGCGGTAGTGAAGCCATTCAAGCTCGACGCCGTGAAGGAGGCCCTGAAGGTACTGGGGATCCAGGGCCTCACCGTCACCGAGGTCCAAGGGTTCGGCCGCCAACGTGGCCACACCGAGGTGTACCGGGGAGCGGAGTACGAGGTGGAGTTCGTTCCCAAGGTTCGCCTCGAGATCGTCATCGACGACGAACGGACGGCCGACGTCCTCGATGCGGTGGTGGAGTCGGCCAACACCGGCAAGATCGGCGATGGCAAGGTTTGGGTCCTCCCGGTCGAGGAGGTCGTCAGGGTACGTACCGGCGAGCGAGGCACGGACGCCCTGTAGGCGCTCTCCGGGGAGCCTCGCCCCAACCCTTCGGTGAACGGCCGGTCCGCCTCGACCGGTCGTTCGCCGCGCCCCGCCCGGCCGTGGCCGAGTGGGCGTGGCCGAGGTCCGGGACGGCGTCCGGCGCTCAGCCGGCCTGGCGGGCGACGGCCGCCGCTGCCTGTTGGGCCGCCTCGGGATCGCCGAGGTATGCGCCGCTGGCCACGGTGAGATCCTCGTTCAGCCGGTACCGGAAGGGGAAGCCGGTCGGTATCTCCAGGCCGACGATGTCGTCGTCGCCTATCTCGTCGATGTGCTTGCGGAGGGCCCGGAGGCTGTTGCCGTGGGCCACGACCAGAACGGCCCCGCCCCGGCCCCCGGCGTCGAACAGGTCGGGCACGATCCTGTCCTCCCAATACGGAATCGTGCGCGCCACCACATCGGCCAGGCACTCGGTGCGGGGGAGGGCGTCTACGGGAACGTCTCGGTACCGGGGATCGCCCGCCGGGTGGCGCTCGTCGCCGGGGAGGACCTCTGGAGGAGGGGTCCAGTAGCTGCGGCGCCATGCCAGCAGCTGGTCGGGCCCATGTAATTCAGCCGTCTCCTTCTTGTTCTTTCCCTGGAGGGCCCCGTAGTGGCGCTCGTTCAGCCGCCAGTGGCGCCGGACCGGAAGCCACGAGCGCCCCGCCTCCTCGAGGGCGAGATCGGCAGTCCGGATGGCCCGGGTGAGCAGGGACGTGTGGACCACCCGAAGGTCCAGGTCGGGCTCGGCCTTCAGCAGCTGGCCGGCCTCTTTGGCCTCCTGCGCGCCCAGCTCGGTCAAGGGGACGTCGTGCCATCCGGTGAAACGGTTCTCAGCGTTCCAGGTCGACTGACCGTGACGAAGGAGTACCAGGTCGAGCATGCACCTGAGCGTACTCCCGCCAGCAATCCCAGCCGCAGACCGGGTAAGATGAGTCATGAACCATCGGAAAACCTATTGAATAGGCACTCAAGTTTGCTATACTGACTTACCGAAACCAGCGAAATGGACCCGGATCTGGACGAATTGGCCCTACCAGGGGTTTCAGCTCGGCGGTTCGGACAAGCCGCAGTATTCGAGACAGCAGTCCGAGACAGACAAGAGCGCCTGGGACCCAGGCAGATGAGCAGGAGGCAACGATGGCCAAGGCCGTAGGAATCGACTTGGGAACGACCAACTCGGTCGTGAGCGTGCTTGAGGCCGGGGAACCGGTCGTCATTCCCAACGCAGAGGGTGGACGAACGACACCGTCAGTCGTTGGGTTTGCCAAGTCGGGCGAGGTGCTCGTCGGCGAGGTGGCCAAGCGCCAGGCCATCACCAACCCGGACCGGACGATCCGCTCGGTGAAGCGCCACATGGGCACGTCCTGGACCGTCGACATCGACGGCAAGGCCTACACGGCCCAGGAGATCTCGGCCCGGATCCTCTCCAAGCTGAAGAGGGACGCCGAGGGGTTCCTCGGTGATTCGGTGAACCAGGCCGTGATCACCGTCCCGGCCTACTTCGACGACGCCCAGCGCACCGCGACCCAGGAGGCGGGGACCATCGCCGGCCTCGAAGTGCTCCGCATCATCAACGAGCCCACCGCGGCGGCATTGGCCTACGGGTTGGACAAGGAGGGGGCCGACCAGACCGTCCTCGTATTCGACCTGGGCGGCGGCACCTTCGACGTCTCCGTCATGGAGATCGGCGACGGCGTGTTCGAGGTCAAGTCGACCTCTGGGAACACCCACCTGGGTGGTGACGACTGGGACCAGCGGATCATCGACTGGCTGGTGAAGACGTTCAAGGACACCGAGGGTGTCGACCTGTCCGCCGACAAGATGGCCACGCAGCGGCTTCAGGAAGCGGCCGAGAAGGCCAAGATCGAGCTGTCCTCCCTCCAGGAGACCCAGATCAACCTGCCCTTCATCACCGCCACCTCTGAGGGCCCGAAGCACCTCGACCTGAAGCTCAGCCGGGCCACGTTCAACGAGTTGACCTCTGACCTGGTCGACTCGTGCAAGGGGCCCTTCGATCAGGCGATCTCCGACGCCGGACTGAGCACGACCGACATCGACCACGTCGTGCTGGTCGGTGGTTCGACCCGGATCCCGGCCGTCCAGGAGCTGGTGCAGTCGCTGACCGGCAAGGAGGCCCACAAGGGTGTGAACCCCGACGAGGTCGTGGCCATCGGTGCAGCCGTACAGGCCGGCGTCCTGAAGGGCGACGTCAAGGACGTCCTCCTGCTCGACGTCACACCCCTGTCGCTCGGCATCGAGACCAAGGGCAGCGTGATGCACCGTCTGATCGAGCGCAACACCACCATCCCGACCAAGCGGAGCGAGGTGTTCACCACGGCCGAGGACAACCAGCCGTCGGTGGAGGTCCACGTCCTCCAGGGCGAGCGGGAGATGGCCATGTACAACAAGACGTTGGGCAAGTTCCAGCTGGTCGACCTGCCGCCCGCCCCCCGTGGCGTGCCCCAGATCGAGGTGACCTTCGACATCGACGCCAACGGCATCGTGCACGTCTCGGCCAAGGACCGGGCTACGGGCAAGGAGCAGTCGATGACCATCACCGGTCAGTCGTCGCTGGCCAAGGACGACATCGATCGCATGGTCAAGGATGCCGAGGCCCACGCCGAGGACGACCGCCGCCGCCGGGAGGAGGCAGAGGTCCGCAACAACGCCGACACGCTGGTGTACCAGACGGAGAAGCTCCTGAAGGACCAGGGCGACAAGTTCCAGGGCGACGAGAAGGAGAAGGTCGAATCGGCGCTGAAGGCGCTGAAGGAGTCCTTGGCCGGTTCCGATCTGGAGTCGATCAAGAGCTCGACCGAGTCCCTGCTCACCGCCAGCCAGTCGTTCAGCCAGCGTCTCTACGAGGAAGCCTCCAAGGCTGATGGCAACGCGCCCGGTGGGGCCACCGGCTCCCCGGCCGACGAGCCGTCGGACGACGAGGTGGTCGACGCCGAGATCGTGGACGAGAAGGACTGATGAACGGTCCCGACCAGTCCCCTGAGGACGAGGTGGTGGACGCCGAGGACGCCGAAGTCGTCGATGCCGAGATCGTGGACGATCCGGCCGACGGCTCCGGCGTGTCGGCCGAGCGCACCGCGTTTGATGGCACTGGGCCCGAGGGCCCGGGGACCGATGACGCGGGCGTGGCCGAGGTGATCGTGGTCGATGACGACCCGATCGCCGCGGCCAGGGCGGAGCGCGACGAGTATCTCGACGCCCTCCGACGTCTCCAGGCCGAGTTCGAGAACTACCGCAAGCGGGTGTCCAAGCAGCAGGTGGAACAGGTCCAGCGGGCGGCGGTGTCACTGGTGGACAAGCTGCTGCCAGTGCTCGACGTCCTCGACCTCGCCGCTGAGCACCTCGGGGACGGGGACTCGGAGGAGGGAAAGGCCCTGGTGCAGGCCTCGGCGTTGCTCAACGACGTCCTGGCCAAGGAGGGCCTCGAGCGGGTCGACCCCGTCGGCGACCCCTTCGACCCCAACACCCATGAGGCAGTGGGCAACGTGCCGGCCGACGAGGGCGAATCTGAAGATGAGGGGCCGACCGTGGCCCAGGTGATGCGGCCCGGGTACCGCTGGCGCGGGACGGTGGTCCGGCCGGCGATGGTGCTGGTGCGTAGCTGATCGCACCGACTTGTATCGGGACTTGTATCTGACGGAGAGGGACTGAGGGCAGACCACGGTGGCTCCACAGCGCGAATGGTTCGAGAACGACTATTACAAGACCTTGGGCGTCTCCGACTCGGCGACGCCCAAGGAGATCACCAGCGCATACCGGAAACTGGCCAAGCAGCACCATCCCGACACCAATCCCGGGCACGAAGAGCAGTTCAAGGAGATCACCGCGGCCTACGACGTCCTCGGTGACGCGGCCCGGCGCAAGGAGTACGACGAGGTCCGGGCCATGGGCCCCATGGCCGGTGCCGGCGGGTTCCCGGGCGGCTTCGGCGGATCAGGCGGGACCACGTTCCGGGTCGAGGACATGGGCGACCTGGGCGACCTGTTCGGCGGGTTGTTCGGCGGCCGCAACCGGCGTGGCCGGGGAGCGGCCACCGCGCCCCAACGGGGAGCCGACGTCGAGACCGAGCTCTATCTGTCCTTCGAGGACGCCGTCAACGGAGTGACCACCGGCGTCCACCTGACCACCGACGCCAGGTGCCACACCTGTGGCGGGTCGGGCGCGGCCCCGGGCACCCAACCCGAGACCTGCCCGCGCTGCGGAGGCACCGGCGCGCTCCAGGACGACCAGGGTCTCTTCTCGTTGAGCCAGATCTGCCCGCAGTGCGGGGGCCGGGGCACCGTGGTGACCACCCCCTGCCCGACGTGCCGGGGGACCGGTGTCGAGCACCGCGACCGCGAGGTGAAGGTCCGGATCCCGGCCGGGGTGGCCGACGGCCAGCGCATCCGGGTGAAGGGCAAGGGAGCGGCCGGTCGCGGCAATGCGCCGAGCGGCGATCTCTACGTGGTCGTGCGGGTGGGACAGCACTCCCTGTTCGGCCGCCGGGGGCGCAACCTCACCCTCACCGTGCCCATCACCTACCCGGAGGCGGCGCTCGGCACCACCGTGACCGTTCCCACGCTCACCGACTCGGTGACGCTGCGGATACCGGCGGGGACGGCGTCGGGCCAGACCTTCCGGGTCAAGGGCCGAGGAGTGGCCGGCGGCAAGAAGAGCACGACCGGCGACCTCCTGGTCACCGTGGACGTGGCCGTGCCCAAGTCCCTGACCGACGAGCAGCGGGCCGCCGTCGAGGCCCTCGCCGCCGCCTCCGACGACTCGCCACGCGACTACCTGGGGGTGTGAGATGACCAATGACGCCCACTCACGCGCCGTCTATGTCATCTCGGTGGCGGCCGAGCTGGCCGGGGTCCATCCCCAGACGCTGCGCGTCTACGAGCGCAAGGGCCTGCTCGACCCGAGCCGGACCGCGGGCGGCAGCCGCCGGTTCAGCGAACGGGACCTGGCCCGCCTGCGCCACATTCACGAGCTGACCGAGTCCGGGCTCAACCTCGAGGGGGTCAAGCGGGTCATGGAGCTCGAGACCGAGGTGGCCCGGCTCCACGGTGAGATCGAGCTTCTGCGGGCCGAGGCCCGCGAGGCCGTGGCCCGGACGCATCAGCTGTACCGGCGGGACCTGGTTCCCGTGTCCCACGCGCCCGTTCCGACCCGCCGACCGAACCGAGAAGGGAGCACCCGATGAGCATCAGCCCGGACCGATGGACGTTGAAGACCCAAGAAGCGGTGGCCGCCGCCCTGGAGCGGGCCCGGACCGAGCACCACGCCGAGGTGACGCCTGACCACACCCTGGTCGCCCTGCTCGACCAGGGCGACGGCATGACCGGCCCTATCCTGGCCCGGATCGGGGTCGACCCGGCCGCGTTGCACAACCGTCTCGACGGCGAGCTGTCCCGCCTGCCCAAGGCCTTCGGCGGAGAAGAGCCTCGCCTGAACGCGGCCGTGCGCGACATGTTGGCCACCGCCGACAGCCTCCGGACCGACATGGGGGACGACTACCTGTCGGTCGAGCACCTGCTGTTGGCGATGGCCGACCGGTTGGGGGTGACGAGGGACGACCTCCTCACCGCCCTGCGGGATGTCCGGGGCAGCCACCGGGTCACCTCGCAGAACCCCGAGGACACCTTCCAGGCACTGGAGCAGTACGGGCGCGACCTCACCGACCTGGCCCGCCAGGGGAAGATGGACCCGGTCATCGGACGGGACGAGGAGGTGCGCCGGGTCATCCAGGTCCTGTCCCGGAGGACGAAGAACAATCCCGTGCTCATCGGCGAGCCGGGCGTGGGCAAGACGGCCATCGTCGAGGGCCTGGCCCAGCGCATCGTGGAAGGGGACGTGCCCGAAGGGCTGAAGGGCAAGCGGGTCATCGGGCTCGACCTGTCGGCCATGGTGGCCGGGGCCAAGTACCGGGGCGAGTTCGAGGAGCGCCTGAAGGCGGTGCTGAAGGAGATCACCGACGCCGAGGGCGAGGTGATCACCTTCATCGACGAGCTGCACACCATCGTCGGGGCGGGCGGCGGTGCCGAGGGGGCCATGGACGCCGGCAACATGATCAAGCCCATGCTGGCCCGCGGCGAGCTCCGCCTGATCGGGGCCACGACCCTCGACGAGTACCGCCAGTACATCGAGAAGGACGCCGCCCTGGAGCGGCGCTTCCAACAGGTGTACGTGGGCGAGCCGTCGGTGGCCGACACCATCGCCATCCTGCGGGGGCTGAAGGAGCGCTACGAGGTGCACCACGGGGTGCGGATCCAGGACGCCGCATTGGTGGCCGCCGCCGTTCTCTCCGACCGGTACGTCACCGGCCGGTTCCTGCCCGACAAGGCGATCGACCTGATGGACGAGGCGGCCAGCCGGCTGCGCATCGAGATCGACTCCATGCCCACCGAGCTCGACGTGGTCAGCCGCCGGATGCGCCAGTTGGAGATCGAGCGGATGGCCCTGGCCAAGGAGACCGACGCGGCTTCGGCCGAACGTCTGGCCCGCCTGGACGAGGAACTGGCCAATCTGAAGGAGACCTCGGACGCCATGACCGCCCACTGGCAGGCGGAGAAGGAGGCCATCACCGCCATCCAGGACCGCAAGGGCGAGCTCGAGAACAAGCGGGGCGAGGCCGAGCGCCTGGCCCGGGACGGGAACCTGGCCGCCGCGTCCGAGATCACCTACGGGCAGATCCCCGAGCTCGAGCGCCAGGTGGAGGAGGCCACCGAGGCCCTCGACCGGCTCCAGGCCGAGCAGCGCTTCCTGAAAGAGGAGGTCGACGCCGAGGACGTGGCGGAGGTGGTCAGCCGGGCGACAGGCGTCCCGGTGACCCGCCTGCTCGAGGGCGAGGTCGAGAAGCTGATCCGCATGGAGGACGCCCTCCATGCCCGGGTGGTGGGCCAGGACGAGGCCGTCTCGGCCGTGGCCAACGCCATCCGCAGGAACCGGGCCGGCCTCTCGGACCCGAACCGGCCCATCGGCTCCTTCCTGTTCCTCGGCCCCACCGGGGTGGGTAAGACCGAGCTGGCCCGCGCCCTGGCCGACTTCCTGTTCGACGACGCCAAGGCCATGGTGCGCCTGGACATGAGCGAATACATGGAGCGCCACACGGTGTCCCGGCTGGTCGGCGCGCCTCCCGGCTACGTCGGCTACGAGGAGGGGGGCCAGCTCACCGAGGCGGTGCGCCGCCGGCCCTACGCCGTCGTCTTGCTCGACGAGATCGAAAAGGCCCACCCCGACGTGTTCAACATCCTCCTCCAGGTCCTGGAAGACGGCCGGTTAACCGACGGCCAGGGCCGGACGGTGGACTTCACCAACGCCGTGCTCATCATGACGTCCAACCTCCCCGGCGAGCCCTCGGAGTACTTCAAGCCCGAGTTCGTGAACCGGATCGACGAGATCGTGCGCTTCCACGCCCTCACCGAGGCCGACCTCGAACGCATCGTGGGGATCCAGCTCGGGCGGCTACGGGAGCGCCTGGCCGAGCGGCGGCTCTCCCTGGAGGTCACGCCGGCGGCCGACGCCTGGCTGGCCCGCACCGGGTTCGACCCCGACTTCGGGGCCCGACCGTTGCGCCGGGTGATCCAGCGGCAGGTGGAGGACCAGCTGGCCCTGGCCCTCCTGGAGGGTCGCTATTCGGACGGGTCGACGGTCACCGTCGACGTCAAGGACGGCGAGATCGTCCTGACCTGACCCGGGGGTCAGGTGGGGGCGTCGGTGGTGCCGATCCCGTCGGTGGCCACGTGCTCGGTCCACTGGAATCCGTTCCAGAACCGGTAGTGATGCCGGCCCGAGGGATCGACATGCCAGCCGGCCGGGGCGACGCCCGGTGCGCCGGGGCGGGCGCCGGCTTCGTGGTCGACCGGGCGAGCCGGGTTGGGTAGGGACTCGAAGCGGTCGGGTGCCCGGGGCACGGACCCGAACATCGAGCCCGGGAAGCCGTACCGCGTCCGGGTGATGGACGCGCCCGGGCCCGGCACCTTGGTCGTCCGCATGGCGATCAGCGTCAGGACGGTGATCACGACCGACACGAACACGCTGGCCAGTGCCCAGTAGATCGGAGGGATGTGCCAGGGGCTCACCCCGGTGGCCCGCCGGAAGACGTCGGTGTTCCTGAAGTTGAGGGCGGCGATGATGACGCCGAACACGACCAGGGTGGTCGTTGTCCGCACGAACAAGAGACCAAACATGGCTCCAATGTAGATCCGTCCCGGTTCGGATGGGCCCTTTTGTGGCCCACAGCGGCCGAGAACGGCCGGACAGCCTGCGTCATCGGCCCGGATCCCGGAGGTGAGCGACTCGGCTGCGGGTTACACTGGTGCGTAATCCGCTTTTCGCAACGGAGGAGTGACGCGTGCCCGTAACCGTGGTCGTCGGGACCCAATGGGGCGACGAAGGGAAGGGCAAGCTCACCGACTTGCTCGCCAAGGAGATGGAGGTGGTCGTCCGCTACCAGGGCGGCCACAACGCCGGGCACACCATCGTCGTCGACGGCGAGACGTTCGCCCTCCAACTGGTCCCGAGCGGGATCCTCTACGACCACATCACCCCGGTCATCGGTAACGGCGTGGTCGTCGACCCGACCGTCCTCCTGGCCGAGGTCGACACCCTGGCGGCCAAGGGCGTCGACACCTCCAGGCTCCTGGTCAGCGGCAACGCCCACCTGATCATGCCCTACCACCACGAGCTCGACCGGCTCACCGAGCGGTACCTCGGGAAGAACAGCCTGGGCACGACCAAGCGCGGGATCGGCCCGGCCTACTCGGACAAGTCGTCCAGGGTGGGGTTGCGGGTCCAGGACCTCCTCGACCCGAAGATCTTCCGCCAGAAGCTCGACGTGGTGCTGAAGGAGAAGAACGCCATCCTGGCCAAGGTGTACAACCGGCTGCCCCTGTCGGCCGACGACATCACCGCCCACTACCTGGACGAGCTGGCCCCCCGGGTGGCGCCCATGGTGGCCGACACGGTCGGCGTGGTCCACGATGCACTCGAGCAGGGGGCCCACGTGCTGCTCGAGGGGGCCCAGGCCACGTTCCTCGATCTCGACCACGGCACCTATCCGTTCGTGACCTCGTCCAACCCCGTGGCCGGCGGGGCGTGCACCGGGGCCGGCGTCGGGCCGCGCTACATCGACCAGGTGATCGGCATCGCCAAGGCCTACGTGACCCGGGTGGGCACAGGGCCGTTCCCGACCGAGCTGGACGGCGAGGTGGCCGACACGCTGGTCGAGCGGGGCCACGAGTTCGGCACGAATACCGGCCGCCGACGCCGCCCGGGTTGGTTCGACGCCGTCATGCTCCGCCAGGCGGTGCGACTCAACTCGCTGTCCGAGGTGGCGCTGACCAAGCTCGACGTGCTCGACACCTTCGAGACGGTCAAGGTCTGCGTGGCGTACGAGGCCAACGGCGAGCGGTTCACCCACCCCCCGTACCACCAATCGGTCCTCCACCAGGTCACGCCGATCTACGAGGAGCTCCCGGGCTGGAAGGCCGACCTGTCGGGGGCCACCGAGCTGTCCGACCTGCCCCAGGCGGCCAGGGACTACGTCAGTTTCCTGGCCGAGCAGATCGGTGCCCCGGTCCGGCTGGTCGGCGTCGGCCCCGGCCGCGAGCAGTTCGTACGCTTCGCCGCATGATCTCCGTCACCCCATGATCGTCTGCGTCGTCGGCTCCGGCGGTCGGGAGCATGCCCTGGCCCAGGTCCTCGGGCGCACTGCCGACGTCATCGCCACCCCGGGCAACCCGGGGATCGCGGGGACCACGTCCGAGGGCCACACGTTGACCAGCGTGCCCACCCCGGCCGAGGAGATCGACGCCGACCTGTTCGTCATCGGTCCCGAGGAGCCGCTGGTCAAGGGCCTGGCCGACCGGCTCCGGGCCCAAGGAAAGCTGGTGTTCGGCCCGGGGGCCGACGGCGCCCGGCTCGAGGGCTCCAAGGCCTTCATGAAGGGGCTGCTCGACGAGGCGGGGGTGCCCACCGCCCGGTTCGGCGCCTTCGACGATGTGGCCGAGGCCAAGGCCTTCCTCCGTTCCCTGCCCGGTCCGTGGGTGGTGAAGACCGACGGCCTGGCCGCGGGCAAGGGCGTGCTCGTCACCGACTCGCTGTCCGAGGCCGACTCCGACGTCGAGGCCAAGCTGTCGGGGGCCGCCTTCGGCGACGCCGGGCGCTCGGTGGTCATCGAAGAGGGACTGGTCGGCGAGGAGTGCTCGTTGCTCGTCCTCTGCGACGGCACGCGCCTGGCCGCCCTGGCGCCGTCCCAGGACTTCAAGCGGGCGGCCGACGGCGACGCCGGGCCCAACACCGGGGGCATGGGGGCGTACTCGCCCGTGCCCTTCGTCGACGATGCCCTCGTCGGCCACCTGGTCGACGAGGCGGTGGCCCCGCTGGTGAACGTCCTGCGGGCCCGGGGGATCGACTACCGGGGCGTGCTCTACGCCGGTCTGATGCTCACCCCCGAGGGCCCCAAGGTCCTCGAGTACAACGTGCGCTTCGGAGATCCCGAGACCCAGGTGGTACTGCCCCGTTACGACGGCGACCTGGCCTCCCTCCTGGCCGAGGTGGCCGCCGGCCGGCTCCGGACGACCCCCCGCTTCGTGCCCGAGGCCGCGGTGTGCGTGGTGCTGGCCTCGCAGGGCTACCCGGAGTCTCCCCGGGTCGGCGACCCCATCGAGGGCCTGGGCGACACGGTCGGCCCCCAAACCTCGGTGTTCCACGCCGGGACCCGGACCGGGGAGGCGGGCGAGGTGGTGACGGCGGGCGGCCGGGTGCTCGGCGTCACCGCTCTGGGCCGGAGCATCGAGCAGGCCCGGTCGAGGGCGTACGGGTCCGTGGCCCGCATCGGGTGGCCGGGCATGCAGCACCGGACCGACATCGCCGCCGCCCCCGGTCGGTCGGGGCACCGGCCGGCCAGTCCCGACCCCCGCCCGACCCAGGAGGTGTCCGGGTGATACCCCGCTACGCGCCCGCCGCCATGACCGAGCTGTTCTCCGATCAGGCCCGGTTCCGCATGTGGCTCGAGGTCGAGCTCCTGGCCGCCGAGGGCTGGGCCTCCATCGGCGACATCCCCGCCGACGAGGTCAAGGCCTGCCGGGAGCGGGCGCCCATCGTCGACGACGGTTTCGTGGCCGCCGTGGCCGAGCGCGAGCGGGTCACCGATCACGACGTGGCCGCCTTCGTCGACGTGGTGGCCCAGGCCATCGGCCAGCCCGAGGGGTCCTGGATCCACTACGGGCTGACCTCCTCTGATGTGGTGGACACCGCGCTGTGCGCCACCCTGACCCGCGCCGCCGACCTGTTGATCGCCGCCTCGTGCGAGCTGGTCGCAGCCTGCCGGGCCCGGGCCGAGGAGCTCATCGACGTGCCCGTCACCGGACGGACCCATGGCATGCACGCCGAACCCACCACCTTCGGGGCGAAGTTCGCCCTGTGGGCCCTCCAGGCCGACCGGGACCGGCAGCGGCTGATCGCCGCCCGGCATCGGATCGCCGTCGGCAAGCTCTCGGGCGCGGTGGGCACCTTCTCCAACATCGATCCCCGGATCGAGGCGTACGTGTGCAGCTCGCTCGGCCTGACCCCGGTCCCCGCCACCCAGGTCATCGCCCGTGACCGCCATGCCGAGTACCTGTGGGCCTGCACGTCGGTCGGGGCGACGATCGAAGCCATCGCCACCGAGATCCGCCTCCTGGCCCGCAGCGAGGTGGGGGAGGTGGAAGAGCCGTTCAAGCCGGGACAGAAGGGCAGCTCGGCCATGCCCCACAAGCGGAACCCGATCCTGTCGGAGCGGCTGTGTGGGCTTGCCCGCGTGCTGCGCGGCTACCTGACGGCCGGCGTCGAAGACGTGGCCCTGTGGCACGAGCGGGACATCTCCCACAGCTCCGTCGAGCGGGTCGTCCTGCCCGACGCTTCCGCGCTCACCCTCTACATGATGAACAAGGCCACCGGCCTTGTCTCCGGGCTGGTCATCCATCCCGAGCGCGCCCTGGCCAACCTGGCCGAGGGGAGTTTCGGCTTGGTGTTCTCGCAGTCGGTGTTGCTGGCCCTGGTGGCCGGGGGCCTGAGCCGGGATGCCGCTTACCGCATCGTGCAGCGCGACGCCCGTAGGGCCTGGGAGGACCGCGTGGCCTTCCGGGAGGTCCTCGACACCGACCGCGAGGTCACCCTGTCGGCCGAGCAACTGGACGCGGCGTTCGACCTGGGCCGTACCCTGCGACACGTGCACCGGTTCACCGATGCGCTGGCTGGCCTGGGGCCTCCCGGACCGGGGCCGAGCGGGACCGGGCCATGAGACCGACGATCACACCGAAGGGAGCAAGAGAGTGACCGAGGCAAGCGAAGCGCTGCCCCTCATCCAATCGGGTAAGGTGCGCGAGCTCTACGACGCCGGGGGCGACCGACTGTTGATGGTGGCCTCGGACCGGATCTCTGCGTTCGACGTGATCATGGCCGAGCCCATCGCCAACAAGGGCAGAGTGCTCACGGCCATGACCGTCTATTGGCTCGAAGAGCTGGCCGACCTGGCCCCCAACCACCTCATCAGTGCCGACGCGGCCGACTTCCCCCCACACCCCGGCCTCGACGACCTGGCCGGCCGGTCGATGCTGGTGCGGAAGGCCGACATGCTGGCCATCGAGTGCATCGTGCGCGGCTACCTGGCCGGCTCGGCCTACAAGGAGTACGAGCGCGAGGGAACGGTGCACGGGATGCCCATGCCCTCGGGCCTCCGCCACGCCGACCGCCTGCCCGAGCCCATCTTCACCCCCTCGACCAAGGCCACCGAGGGCCACGACCTGAACATCGGTATGGCCGAGGCGGCCGACCTGGTCGGCGCCGAGGCCGCTCAGGCGGCCAGCGAGGTGTGCCTGGCCGCCTATCTGCGGGCTGCCGCCCGGGCCGAGGAACACGGCATCGTGATCTGCGACACAAAGTTCGAGCTCGGCTACATCGATGGACGGCTGGCCATCTGCGACGAGGTGCTCACCCCGGACTCGTCGCGCTTCTGGCCGGCAGCCGACTGCGCGCCCGGGACCAACCCGCCCTCCTTCGACAAGCAACCCCTGCGGGATTGGCTGGAAGGCCAACCGTGGGACAAGCAGCCGCCGCCGCCGGCCCTCCCCGACGAGATCGTGAGCGCCACTTCGCAGCGCTACACCGACGCCTACGAGCTGATCAGCGGACGTCGCCTGGCCGACTGGCACGGTGCGTGATGATCGGCGGCCGGGGGCCGGATCGGTGAACTATTCCGTGCTGGTCGAAGTGGCGCTGAGGCCGGGAATCGCCGACCCCCAGGGGGCGACCATCGAGCGGGCCCTGGCCGCGCTGGGCTTCGGCGGCGTGAGACGGGTGCGGGCGGGCAAGGCCTTTCGCTTCGACATCGAGGCGGCTGACCACGACACCGCCGTCGCCCAGGCCGAGGTGGTGGCCGAGCGCTTCTTGGGCAATCCGGTCATCGAGGACTCGACGGTCACGGTCACCGCTCGGGAGGCGGGCGACGTCGGTGCATCCTCCTCGGCCGGTGCTTGATGGCCGCTCACTCATTGATGGTCGCTCGCTGATGGCCGCTCACTCACTGATGACCGCTCGCTCATTGATGGCCGATCGCTGATGGCCGCTCGAGTGGGGGTGTTGATCTTCCCCGGGAGCAACTGCGAGCACGACGTCATCAAGGCCCTGGGCGATCTCGGGGCGTCGGCCGAATTGGTCTGGCACGGCGACGCCACGGTGGGCGGCTACGACGCTCTGGTGCTTCCCGGCGGCTTTGCCCACGGCGACTACCTGCGTCCCGGGGCCATCGCCCGGTTCTCGCCGGTCATGGACGCGGTCAGCCGGTTTGCCGCTGACGGCGGCCCGGTGGTGGGCATCTGCAACGGCTTCCAGGTGCTGACCGAAGCCGGCCTCCTCCCGGGCGCCCTGCAGAAGAACCGGGGGCTCCGGTTCTTGTGCACCACGGCCGAGGTGCGGGTCGAGAACGAGAAGTCCGCCCTCACCTCCGGGGTTGCCATCGGGACCGTGCTGCGAATCCCCATCAACCACTTCGAGGGCAACTACATCTGCGATGCCGAGACTTTGGCCGTGCTCCGGGGCGAGGGCCGGATCGTCCTCCGCTACGTGGACAATCCCAATGGTTCGATCGACGGGATCGCCGGCGTGAGCAACGAGGCCGGCAACGTCGTGGGCCTCATGCCCCATCCTGAGCGGGCCAGTGACGAGCTGTTGGGCTCGACCGACGGGGCTGTACTGCTTCGGGCGCTCTTGACCGTCGCAGCCGCGTAGCGGCCTCTACCGGGAGGCTGACGGGCAGCCTCGCTCAGACTGTGTCCGTCAGCCCTGTGTCCGTCAGCCCTGTTGGTCAGCCTCGGGTCCGGGCGATCTTGGCCTGTTGGAGCACGGGCGCCGATACGCCGACGGTCCGCCAGGCCGAATAGGTGATGCCCTTACGGTCGCCATAGGCCCGGGCCACCTTGATGAATTCCTTCTCCAGGGCGCCCAGGTCCACCGTGTCACCGGTATGGGACAGCTCGGCTTCGAGTTGTTGCTTCTCCTGGACCAGGTGAAGGCGGCTCAATGCATCGGCATCTACGAGGCGATCTTCGATCGTGTTGAGACGCTTGGTGATGGAGTCCGGCGTGCGCTTACGCCCACGTCGGGGCTTCGTCGACTCGAGGGCCTCGAGATAGCGACGCACCACGCGACCTTCTTCACGCCCCTTGGCCAGAGCGGCCTTGTGGGCATCTGACATAGCGGTTTTCTTGCGTGGAGTCTTTGCCATGACTGCTAGTTTCTCAGACCTTTCATTAAAGGGCAACTTCCAATGCGTACGCTGGCCTTGGATGCAATGGCGGCCATGCCCATGTGGTGTACACAGAGGGTCGCTGACCACCAGGATTTTGATTATTTCCGAGACCATGTCTCTGGCCTGGGAGGATCGAAGACCACCGGCGGAACATCCGAACGGTTCGTCGTCGATGTCTCGGCCACAATGGTCAGAACGCCCGGTCGATTGGCCGCCGGGTCAGTGGTCAGTGCGATGCGGCAGGGCCGTCTTATTTCCCCTATCAACGGACGCCGGCCGACCCCTTCCGGCAGTGATCCGGTCCGGGATCCAGTTGCCTCTATCGTCCCTCGAATACATCGTGTCTCGACCGCGGTGAGTTTTCCTCTATGGGCCGAGGCCGGTGTCGCTCGATACAAGATGTTCGGACCATGACCTATGCCCGGGCGCCGATCGGGGCCGAATGGGCGCGAGAGTCCGGCCGGGTACGGTGTGACCAATGGACGCCGGAGCTCCCGAAACAACTGTGCCAATACACCGCGCCCTCGGGCTCACCGATGATGAGCTGGCGGCCATCGAAATGCTGCTCGGCCGCGAGCCCAACCACTTGGAACTGGCGTTGTACGCGGTGATGTGGAGCGAGCATTGTTCCTACAAGTCGTCCCGCATTCACCTGCGGCGCCTCCCCACCGAGGGCCCCCTCGTCCTGGTCGGGCCGGGCGAGAACGCAGGGGTGATCGACGCCGGAGACGGGATCGCCGTGGCCGTCCGCATCGAGAGCCACAACCACCCCTCCGCCATCGAGCCCTACCAGGGCGCAGCCACCGGAGTTGGGGGCATCCTGCGAGACATCTTCACCATGGGGGCCCGCCCGATCGCGGTGATGGACCCGCTGTTCTTCGGGGACCCCGAGGCCGCCCGCCAGCGCTGGCTCATCGAAGGGGTGGTGTCCGGGATCTCCGGATATGGCAACTCGGTGGGTGTGCCCACCGTCGGCGGCGAGTTGACCTTCGACCGGTGCTATGCCCAGAACCCGTTGGTCAACGTGCTCTGCCTGGGCGTGCTCCCGGTCGATCGGCTGGTGCTCGGCCAGGCGTCCGGAGTGGGCAACCTGGCCGTGCTCCTGGGATCGGCCACCGGGCGGGACGGGATCGGCGGCGTGAGCGTGCTGGCCTCAGCCGGATTCGGCGGAAGCGGTGACGAGGACGGCGCGGCCAAGCGTCCCAGCGTGCAGGTGGGCGACCCCTATGAGGAGAAGCGATTGATCGAGGCCTGCCTCGAGCTGCTCGACGCCCACCTGGTGGTCGGCATCCAGGACCTGGGCGGCGCCGGCCTGGTCTGCGCAACCAGCGAGACGGCCGCCCGGGGCGGGGTGGGCATGGACGTCGATGTGTCGGGGGTGCCCCGCCGGGAGGCGGGCATGGCCGCCTACGAGGTGATGACGTCGGAAAGCCAGGAGCGGATGCTCGCCATCGTGACGCCGGCCGACCTGGAGCGGGTCCAAGCGGTGTGCCGGCGATGGGAGGTCCGGGCCGAGGTGGTGGGCAAGGTGACCGCGGCGCCGGCAGGCGAGCCGGGACGGCTGCGGATCCTCGACGGTTTCGACGGCGAGGTGCTGGGCGACGTCCCGGCTGAGTCATTGAGCGAGGACGCGCCCCTGTACCAGCGCCCCATGGCTGAGCCGGCCGACCAAGCCGCTCGTCTGGCCGACGACCCCGCCGCCCTGCCGGCCCCCGATTGCACCGGTGACCTCTTGGCCCTCCTCACCGACCCGTCGTGGGTCTACCGCCAGTACGATCACCAGCTGTTCTTGAACACGGTCGAGGCCCCCGGTGGCGACGCCGCCGTCCTGCGGTTGGCTGCACCGGGCCTGCCGCCATCAAGCCGTGGCCTGGCCCTGTCGACCGACTCCAATCCCCGGTGGTGCTCGCTCGATCCTCGGCAGGGGACGGCGGCGACCGTGGCCGAGTCCGCCCTCAACGTTGCCTGCGCCGGGGCCCGCCCGGTGGCCGTGGTCAATTGCCTTAACTTCGGGAACCCCGAGCACCCCGAGGTGATGTGGCAGCTCTCCGAGTCGATCGACGGCATGCGCCAGGCCTGCCTGACCCTCGGCCTCCCGGTGGTGGGGGGCAACGTCAGCCTGTACAACGAGAGCGCGGGGACCGATATCGATCCCACCCCGGTGATCGGGACGGTCGGGCTCATCGACCACCTGGCACGGCGGCCACCGGCCATGTCCCTCCGGGACGGGTCCTCGCTCGTGCTCGTCGGACGGGACGCCGGGGGGCACCCGTCGCTGGGCGGATCACGGTGGGCCGTCGAGTGCCGCGGGCATCGCAACGGGACCCCGCCGCCGCTCGACCTCGAGCTCCACCGCCGCCTGGTCGAATGGGTAGGCGCCCTCGTCGCTGAGGTCGTCGCCGGCGACATCGATCCCGACCAGTGCCTGGTCGACGGGATCCACGACGTCTCGGGCGGCGGACTGGGCGTGGCCCTCGCCGAGATGTCGGTCGCCTCCGGCATCGGGTTTCAGGTGACCGGCGTCCCCGACCACCACGCCCTGTTCTCCGAGGCGCCGTCCCGGGTCGTGGTCTGCACCAACCGCCCCGACGGCGTGGCGGCCAGGGCCGAGACCGCCGGACTCGGCGCATGGGTCCTGGGGTCGGTGGGCGGGGACCGGTTGGTCTTCGGTGACCTGGTCGACGTCAGTCTGAGTGATGCCACCGCGGCGTGGCGGGACCGACTTCCCTCGCTCCTCGACGAGCTGGCCCCAGCCGAGTTGTAGGGCCGAGTTGACAGGCCGAGCTGAGTTGGCAGGCCGAGCTGGCTCCGCCGTGTAATACCCGAGCCGGCCAGTCGCTTCTGGTCAGGCCGCCACCGGACGGCGGGACGCCAACTGGTCCAGCACGCGGTCGGGCACCTTCAGGTCGCCCGTCCCCGTCCCGACGGTGAGGTCCGGCTTGATCGTCCCGTGGTGGTCCGACCCACCGGTGGCCACCAGGTCGAAGCGGTCGGCCAGGTTGACCAGGTCCTGGCGTTGTCTCGGCGAGTACCGGCCGTAGTGCGCCTCGATGCCGGCAAAGCCCTCCTCGGCCAGCTCCCCTACCGTCCGAGCCAGCTCGTCGGGCTCCAGATCGAGGCTGTAGGGATGGGCCAGGACGGCCACCCCACCCGAGGCCCGGGCCAGGTGGGCCACGTCGATCGCGTCGAGGCGCGACTTGGGCACGTACGCCGGGCCACCGTTGGCCAGATAGCGGTCGAAGGCCTCCTGGACCGACCCGACCACACCGTGACGCACCAGGGCGGTGGCGAAGTGGGGCCGTCCCATGCCCTCCTCGCCGCCGGCGATGTCTGCCACCTCCTGGTAGGTCACCGGGAGCCCGAGGGAAACCATCCGATTCACCAGGGCCACGTTGCGGAGACGGCGGTCCTCGCGGAGCCGCCCAAGCTCCTCGGCCAGGGGACCCCCGTCGTCTTCGACGAAGTACACGAGGACGTGCATGCCCCCCGTGCCCACGGGCCGACACGAGATCTCACACCCGGGGACCAGCTCCACACCCAGCTCGTCTGCTCGCCGGCGAGCAGCGGGGAGACCGGCCAGTGAGTCGTGATCGGTCAGGGCCACGGCGCGACAGCCGACCAGCGCCGCCAACTCCGGGATCCGCTCGGGCGGATCGGTCCCGTCCGAGACGGTCGAGTGGGTGTGCAGGTCGATCACCTGGGTGAGGCTACCGTTCGGGTCCCTCGGGACCGCCACAGCGCCGCCTGCTAAGGGCGCAGGAGTACTCCACGAACAAGTGCCGGCGACGCCCCCGCCACCTCAGGGCCGTCCGGCACCTCGGCGGCGCCGTCCCGAGCCACGGCGATCGCCACGGCCAGGAGCTTTCCGACCTGGGAGTCCGTGCTGAACCGATCGGCGGCCCGGCCGCGGCACTAGTCTGCAGTTGAGGGATCCCCGCTTGGGCTTTGGGGAGCCCTTGAGCGACGACCCGACGACCCCCGGTGACGACGGTGAGAATCCGATGATGGAGGCCAAGGAAGCGTGTGGTGTCTTCGGGGTCCATGCCCCGGGACGCTCCGTCGCACCCCTCATTTTCGACGGACTGTATGCGCTGCAGCATCGCGGCCAGGAATCGGCCGGGATGGCCCTCAGCGACGGCGACGCCATCACCGTGATGAAGGACATGGGCCTGGTCACCACGGTGTTCGATGAGCGGAAGCTGTCCGGCCTCCGCGGGCACCTGGGCATCGGCCACACCCGGTACTCGACCGCCGGCTCGCGATCGTGGCGGAACGCCCAGCCGGTGTACCGAGGAGTGGGGAAGGCCGGGTTCGGGCTGGCCCACAACGGCAACCTGACCAACACCACCAGTCTCACCGAGGCCGCCGGCATGCTTCCCGGCGTGGTCGCCTCGGACAGCGATCTGGTGGCCGAGCTGCTGGCCGAGGCCTTCCCGGCCGAGTCGGAAGGCGAGGGTGACTTGGTAGCCGCCCTCCGAACTGTGCTTCCCGAGGTCGGCGGCGCCTTCTCCTTCGTCCTCTTGGATGCTGACCGGCTGATCGGGATCCGGGACCCCAACGGATTCCGCCCGTTGTGCCTCGGTCGCCTGGAGGCCACCGAGGAGTTCGAAGAGGGCTGGGTCCTGGCCTCGGAGACCCCGGCCCTCGACGTGATAGGCGCCACCTTCGTCCGAGAGCTCGAGCCGGGCGAGATGGTCGTGATCGACGGGAAGGAGCTGCGCTCGGAGTTCGTCTTCGCCCCTGAGCGCTTCGATCCCCGGCTGTGCATCTTCGAGTTCGTGTATTTCGCCCGGCCGGACAGCAAGCTCTACGGCAACGAGGTCCACGGCGCCCGGCGCCGCATGGGACAGCGGCTGGCCACTCAGGCTCCCGTCCCGGCCGACCTGGTCATGGGCGTGCCCGACTCCGGCGTGCCCGCGGCCGAGGGGTACGCCCTCACCAGCGGCATACCCTATGGCCAGGGCCTGGTGAAGAACCGGTACATCGGGCGTACCTTCATCGAACCCACCCAACAGGAGCGGGCCAACGGTGTGCGGCGCAAGCTGAACCCCCTGCGGGAGAACATCGCCGGCAAGCGCCTGGTGGTGGTGGACGACTCCATCGTCCGGGGAACCACGACCCGGGCCATGGTGCAGATGTTGCGGGAGGCGGGCGCCACCGAGATCCACTTGCGCATCTCGTCGCCGCCGTTCCAGTGGCCCTGCTACTACGGGATCGACACCCCGGACCGCACCGAGCTTTTGGCCGCCATCAAGTCGGTCGACGAGATCGCCGAGTACCTGGACGTGGACTCGCTCGAGTTCCTGACCATCGACAACCTGGTGGAGGCGGTGGACGCCCCCGGTGCCGGGTTCTGTGACGCCTGCCTGACCGGCGACTACCCGGTCCCGGTGCCCGTCGAGGTCACCGCACGCCCGGCGCTGGCCGGCGCGGTCACTCCCGGCACCTGATCCCGACGTGGTTGACGGGACGGGCCAGCCGGACGCCGGCGCCACCTACGCCGCGGCCGGAGTGAGCATCGAGGCCGGCGAGCGCGCCGTCGAGCGAATCCGGTCAGTGGTCGCCTCGACCGCTCGCCCCGAGGTCCTCGGGGGCATCGGGGATTTCGGCGGTCTCTTCGCCCTCGATACCGGACGCTTCGAACAACCGGTCCTGGTGGCCGCGACCGACGGCATCGGGACCAAGGCGCTGGTGGCCCAGGCCAGCGGCCGGTACGACACGGTCGGGATCGACCTGGTGGCCATGTGTGTGGACGACCTGGTCTGCTCGGGGGCGGAGCCGCTCTTCTTCTTGGACTACATCGCCACCGGAGCCGTGGATCCCTCCCACATGGCCGAGTTGGTGGCCGGGGTGGCCGACGGCTGCCGACAGGTCGGCGCCGCCCTCCTCGGAGGGGAGATGGCCGAGCATCCCGGGGTCATGCAGCCGGGCGAGTTCGACCTGGCCGGGTTCGCCGTCGGCGTGGTGGAGCGCCGAAACGTCCTCGGCTCGTCCCGGGTGCGGGCCGGCGACGTCCTCATCGGTCTGGCCTCGCCCGGGCTCCGCTCCAATGGCTACTCGCTGGCCCGACACGTGCTCCTCGAGCGGGCCGGTCTCTCGCTCGATGATCCGGCGTGGCCGGGGGCGGTGACCACCGTGGCCGACGAGCTGCTGGTGCCGTCGGTGCTGTACGCCCCGGCCGTGCTCGCCGCGCTGTCGGTGGCCGAAGTGCATGCCGTGTCCCACATCACCGGCGGCGGCATCCCTGGGAACCTCGCCCGGGCCTTGCCCGAGGGAGCCCGAGCCGTGGTCGAACGGGGCAGCTGGGCCGTCCCTCGCATCTTCGACCGGATCCGGCGGCTGGGCTCGGTGGGAGACGACGAGATGGCCCGGGTGTTCAACCTCGGGTTGGGGATGGTCCTGGTGGTGGCGCCCGGCTCGGTGGCTCCCGCCCTGGCCGCCCTGGAAGGGGCGGGCCGGCCGGCGACCGTCGTCGGACTCGTCGAGCCCGGCCCCCGCGGCGTGGACCTGACCGGGCCGGACCTGTGGGATACGGCGAACGAGGAGACCAATTGAGCACTGACCCTGACGCGGGCGAGCGGTCCCTGCCCGCAACCGACTTCGCCGACCTCCGCGCCCACCTGCTGGCCCATTCGGTGAAGCGGGGCGACTTCGTGTTGAAGTCCGGCCGACGGAGCAGTTGGTTCATTGACTCGAAGCAGACGATCTGTCGTCCCGAGGCCATGCTCCTGGTGGCCGACGCCGTGTTGTCGGTGGTGCCCGCCGAGGCCACGGCGATCGGGGGACTGACCATGGGGGCAGACCCGGTGGCGTTCGTATCCGCCGGCGTGGCTGCGACGCGGGGGAGGAACCTCAACGCGTTCAGCGTGCGCAAGGTGGCCAAGGACCACGGCGGTGGCGGTCGGATCGCCGGTGCCCTCGATCCCGGCGATCGGGCGGTCATCACCGAGGACACCGTCACCCGCGGCACGTCGCTGCTCGAGGCGGCGCACGCTGTGCGGGAGGCCGGGGCCGAGCCCGTGTTGCTGGTGGCCGTGGTCGACCGGGGCGGAACGGTCGAGGCCTTGGCCGCGGCAGAGGGACTGCCTTTCCGGGCCCTGCTCACCGCGCCCGACCTTGGCTTCGCCTACGAGGGAGCTTGAGGAGCCGACCGGCGTCGATCGACGACCCGACCCCGGTGGTGGGCGCTAGCCGAAGACGCCGACCCGGGTCAGCTGGATGGCGTTCTCCGGACAGGCCACGACGCACAGCCCGCAGGCCCTGCAGCCGCCGGCGTTTGGGGTATAGGCGGTCTGGCGGCCGTGGGCCCGGACCTTGAACCGGGCCAGGCGACCGAGGGCCTCGTAGTCGGCGTCGTCGATCCGGCGGACCTCGAAGACGTCGTTCGGACAGACGACGACGCAATCCCGCTTGCCCTCGCAGCGGGCGTGGTCGACCACCGGCGCCCAGCGGCCCGCCGGCGCCGCGCACCGCGCACCCGGACGGTCGGGATGGGCGGCAGCCCGGTGCTTCTTGTCGAGCTCGCTTGGTTCAGGAGCCATCGTCGGCGGGCAGGTCGGCCGCCTCGTCGGGGGCGTCCTCCGCCAGCACCTGGTAGATCTTGCGCCTGGTTTCGTTGAGGATCCCCTGCACCGTCTCGATCTGCCTGGCGCTCCCGGCCTGGGCCACCTGCATGATGGCCGCGCCGACCTGGAAGGTCAGATTGCGCAGGTCCACGAGCGAACGGTCGGCGTCCTGGGCCGCGTCCTCCCAGGGGGCGGGGCCGTCCCCCGCCTCCTTGGCCACCTGCAATCCCTCGACGGTCAGGTCGAACACCCGGCGCCCCTCGGCCTTGTCCGCTGTGATGAGTCCCTCGTCCTCGAGCGCTTGGAGGGTGGGGTAGACGGAGCCGGGACTCGGGCGCCAGACGCCGCCGCTCCGCTCGGTCAGCTCGGTGATGATCTGGTAGCCGTGCATGGGCTTCTCGGACAGCAGGGCCAGGATCGCCGCCCGGACATCGCCGCGGCCGACCTTGGGGCCCCGGCCGAACATGGGGCCGCCGAAGCCACCCATCCCGCCATGGCGCCCGAATCCGGGCCCGAACCCTGTCCCCGGGTTCCCCCGGCCTCGGCCGCGGCCTCGGCTGCGGAGCGCGGCCTCGAAGAGCAGCCGGTCGGGTCGGATCCCCGGCCCGGGGTGATCGTGGTGGCCCCATCGTCCTGCAAATGGGTGTCCTTCAAACGGGTGTCGTGCGTGCATGTTGGGCCTCCTCGGCGTCGTTCGTTCTGTGCGTGGTGCTCGTGTGGGCGAGGATCGTGTGATCGCTCTCAATAAGTCACGATATATCGCGATAGACCTTGCGTCAAGAGGTGGATCGGGAAATTCCGAATCCGGCGCCGCCGGTGTGCCCGACACCCCGCATCGGGCGTGTCGAACACCGCAGAGTGGGAAGAACGCCCTGCATGAGAGAACCACGAGGGCCACGACAGCAGCCGACACCCGCTCCGGTCCTGTTCCGAACCATCTCGTCGTCGCTTCTGGTGGGGGCGGCCACCGGCATGCGCTCACAGTTGGGCGTGGCCGCCGTCGTGCTGCGGGCGGACAGGGACGGACTGCCGCCCTTCCTCCGGACGACGGCTGCAGCCCGATCGGTGACGGTCGCGGCCGTCGCCGAGTTCGTGGTCGACAAGTTGCCGATCGCCGGCGACCGGCTTCGGCCACCGTCGCTGGCCTTGCGGTTCGCCCTGGGCGGGCTGGCCGCTGCCCTCCTGGCTCACGCCGAGCGGCGACCGGTCGTTCCCGCCGCCGCCCTCGCCGTGGCCGCGGCGGGGCTGGGGGCCAAGGCCGGCCATGACCTCCGAGCCCTGGCGGCGCGCACGGTGCCTGATCCCGTGGTGGCCGTGGTCGAGGACGGTGTGGCCATCACCCTGGCCGCAGCGGCGACCCGCCCATCGCGGTGGCCGCCGGCGATGACGCGCCTCGGCCGCTCGGTGACCGCGGCAGTTGGACGATCGGCGGTGGCAGGATGACGAGGTGACGCCTCATCGGATGGTCATGCGGCTCACCGTGGGGGAAGGACCCGTCCGCCACCCCGACGACCTGGCTGCCGAGGAACCGCTGGAGCTCCGGGTCGGTGGCCGGTCATTGGCCGTCACCATGCGCACCCCGGGGGACGACTTCGACCTCGCCGCTGGCTTCCTGGTGAGCGAGGCGGTGATCGGCCACCAGGACCAGTTGGCCGCCATGCGCTACTGCGTGGGGGCCGAAGGCGACGGGACGAACCGCTTCAACGTGTTGGACATCTCGCTCGGGGCCGGCGTGGCCCCACCCGCCCCCAGCGTGGACCGGGCCTTCTTCACCACCAGCTCGTGCGGCTTGTGCGGCAAGGCAAGCATCGACGCCGTGCGCACCCGCTCGAGCTTCGATGTCACATCTGACCCGCTGCGGATCGACCCGGCGATGCTGGCCACCTTTCCCGACCGGCTGCGGGCCGAGCAAAAGGTATTCGACAAGACGGGCGGCCTCCACGCCGCAGCCATCTTCGATGGCGGGACCGGCGACCTCCTGGTCCTGCGGGAGGACGTCGGCCGGCACAACGCGGTGGACAAGGTGGTGGGGTGGGCGCTTCGCCAAGGGCGGCTGCCCCTTCGGTGTGCCGTGCTGCTGGTGTCCGGTCGGGCCAGCTTCGAGCTGGCCCAAAAGGCGCTCATGGCCGGGATCCCCCTCCTGGCCGCCGTCTCGGCCCCGTCCTCGCTGGCCGCTGACCTGGCCGCCGAATCGGGCTTGACCCTGGTCGGGTTCCTACGTGGACCCTCGATGGTCGTCTACGCCGGCGGCGAGCGGCTGTCGCCCGCGCCGGCCTCGGACAGCGCGCCCTGAGACCGTCCACGGGTCAATCCCGCCGGTCAGGCCGTTACGATGGCAACGTGCCGAGACTGTCCCCGGCCGGTGACTGGGTGGAGGTGACCGGCGAGAAGCTGCCCACGGCCGACGTGGCCGCGTGGACGGTGATCCCGAGTTGCGGGGCCCTCAACCTCTTCTGCGGGACCGTGCGCGACCACTCCGAGGGGAGGCCCGGGGTGATCCGCCTCGAGTACGACGCCTACGTCGAACACGTGGTGCCCCGGCTCGACGCCATCGCCCAGTCGGTGCGTCAGCGCTGGCCAGAGGTGGGCCGGGTTGCATTGCTGCACCGGGTGGGCCCATTGACCGTGGGCGATGTCTCCGTGGTCGTCGCCGTCTCGACCCCGCATCGGCAGGAGGCGTTCGCCGCCTGCAGCTGGTGCATCGACACGGTGAAGGCCACCGTCCCCATCTGGAAGCGGGAGGTTTGGGAGGGCGGATCGGACTGGGGTCTGTGCGCCCACGACCTGGTCGAGGTCGACGACCTGGCCGAGGTCGACGACCTGACCGCCGGGAACTGACCGGTGGCCGGACGAGAGCGACCGGGCCCGACCGTCGCCCTGGCCGAGGCGCGCCGCCAGCTGCTGGCCGACGTGGTGCCGCTCGAGCCGCGCCGGGTACCGCTCGACGAGGCCGCGGGCTGCGTGCTGGCTGAGGAGGTGGAGGCGGCCGAGGACGTCCCGCCCTTTGCCAACTCGGCCATGGACGGCTTTGCCGTGCGGTCCGAGGATGCGCAGAAGGAGATGGCCCGCCTCCACCTGGTGGGCGCGGTCACCGCCGGGGGGGTGGCCGCCGGGCCGCTCGGGCCGGGCGAGGCCATGGCCATCGCCACCGGAGCACCGTTGCCCAAGGGATCCGACGCCGTCTGCATGGTGGAACGCACCACCGTCGAGGGCACCGAGGTGGTCCTGGAGGCAGCCGTCGTGGCGGGAGAGAACGTCCGCTACGCGGGTGAGGACATCCCCCGCGGCTCGAGTGTCTTCGGCCCGAGCACGGTCCTCGGGCCGTCCCACATCGGCGTGCTGGCCAGCATCGGGGTGTCCGAGGTCGTTGTCCGCCCGAGGGCGCGGGTGGGCGTGGTGGCGACCGGTGACGAGCTCCGTGCCGGTCCCGGGCCGCTCGAATACGGCCAGATCCACGACTCCAATCGCCATGCACTGTTGGCTGCGGCCCGGAGTGTCGGGTGCGATGCGATCGACCTCGGCGTGGTGGGGGACGACGAGCGGGCCATCGCCGACGCCGTCGAGGCGGGCGCCGGCGCGTGCGACGCCATGCTTACCTCGGGTGGGGTGAGCGTCGGGGTGGCCGATCACATGAAGTCGATCCTGGGCCGGCTCTCAGGTGGGGCGGTGCACTGGATGGAGGTGGCCATCAAGCCGGCCAAGCCCTTCGGGTTCGCCGTCCTGTCGCCGTCCGGGGTGCCGGTGCTCTGCATGCCGGGTAATCCGGTCTCGGCCATGGTGAGCTTCGAGCTGCTGGCTCGTCCCGCGCTGCGGTACATGATGGGCCACCGCACGCTGGACCGCCCGGCGCTACCGGCCACGGCCGAGGAGCGGCTGGTGCGCAACCGCGACGGCAAGGTCCATTTCCTCCGTGTCGTCGCCCGTCTCGACAGCGAGGGGAACCTGTGGGTGCGGCCCTCGGGCGGGCAGGGCTCCCACCAGTTGCGCTCCCTGGCCGGGGCCAACGCCCTCGCCGTCCTGCCCGATGGCGAGAGCGTCGACGCCGGCGAACGGGTGCGCGTCCTGCTCGTCGATCCCGACGCGCTCCTCGGTGCGACGGTGCCCTCGTGACCACGACCGCGCCGGTCCCGGTGGCCATCCGCCCTCGCCCGGCCACGGCGGCCACAACGGCCATGGACGCCATGCCGCTCGACGGACCGCTGGTCGACCGCTTCGGCCGGGCGCACCGCGACATGCGGTTGTCGGTCACCGACCGGTGCAATTTCCGCTGCGTCCACTGCCTGCCCGAGGAGGGGGTGACCTTCCTCCCCCGGTCGGAGGTGCTCGGCTACGACGAGATCGTCCGGGCGGCCGCCGTGGCCCGGCAGCTCGGCATCACCTCGGTCCGGATCACCGGTGGGGAACCGCTCGTCCGTCACGGCGTCCCCGGCCTGGTGGCCCGGCTGGCCGAACAGGGGTTCGACGACTTGTCCCTCACCACCAACGGGACGGAGCTGGGCCGCCTGGCACCGGCCCTGGCCGCAGCCGGGCTCCATCGGGTCAACGTGAGCTGCGACTCGCTTCGGCCCGAGCGCTTCGGACAGATCCGCCGGCGGGGCCGCCTGGCGCCCGTCCTCGCGGCCATGGATGCGGCCGAGGCCGCCGGGCTCGGCCCGGTGAAGGTGAACGTGGTGCCGATCGCCGGAGTGAACGACGACGAGATCGAGTCGTTCGCCCGCTTCGCCCGGGTCACGGGCCGAACCGTCCGCTTCATCGAGTTCATGCCGCTCGACGGCGAGGGCATCTGGCGCCGCGACCAGGTCGTCCCGGCCGACGCCGTGCTGGCCCGGATACACGCGCGCTGGCCGATCGAGGCGGTGCCCGCAGTCGGCGCCGCCCGGTCGGCGCCGGCCGAGCGCTACCGGTTCACCGACGGTGGCGGCGAGGTGGGCGTCATCGCCAGCGTGACCCGACCGTTCTGCGGCACGTGCGACCGCCTCCGCCTGACCGCCGATGGGTCCCTGCGCAACTGTCTCTTTGCCCACGAGGAACTGTCGGTTCGCGACCTCCTCCGTGGTTCTGGCAGCGACGAGGACATCGCCCTCCTGTTCCGCCGGGCCGTCTGGTCGAAGTTCCCCGGTCACGGCATCAACGACCCGACGTTCCTGCGGCCGGCCCGGTCGATGTCGATGATCGGGGGATGACCGTGGTCACCCTTCGCTTCTTCGGCCCGGCCCGGGATGCGGCGGGCAGCCGCCAGAGCGACATCGGGGGGCGGACGGTGGAAGAGGTCCTGACCGCCGCCTGCACCCGGTACGGCGAGGGGTTCGCCGACGTGCTCTCGCGCTCCAAGGTCTGGGTCAATGGTGAGCCCGCTGCCCCTCAGGACGCAGTCATGTCGTCGGACGAGGTGGCGGTCCTGCCCCCGGTCTCGGGCGGTTGAACGACGCGACGGCCGTCGGTCACCGGCACGCCGTCACTAGCATCACAGGGATGACCGTCACCGGGCCCGAGTGGTTGCGCCGCTTCGCCGCCGAGTTGGGCCTCCCCGAGCCGATCGACGCCGAGATCGAGTCGTTGCTCGCCCTGGCCGGTACTGCGGCCCATGCCTCTGAGCGGACGGCGGCACCGCTGTCGTGCTGGCTGGTAGGCAAGGCCGGCCTCGAGCCCGCCGCCGCTCGAGCCGTCGCCGACCAGCTGGCCGCCGAGGTGGGTGAGGAGCCGGGGTCCTAGTCGCCCAGGACGGACTGGAGGTCCCGGACGTGCTCCTGGGTCTGCTCCAGTAGCGGGCGGAGCGCCTCGCCCACGTCGACCAGCCCCAGATCGTTGGCTTGGCCGAAGCGCTCCCGGTAGCGCCCGAGTTGCTCCTCTTCGAGCCGGAGGTCGGCCTGCAGGGCGGCGCGGGATCCATCGACGCCCGTGACCGACCGGACCGTCGTCGTCGGGGTCCCTTTCAGGAACGCCACCTGCGTGGCCAGAACCTGCGCATGGCTGAGCTCTTGGGCGAGGTGCTTGGTCAGCTCGTCGACCGTGCTGACGTACTCGGCGCCGGTGATGGTGGCGATGTGTAGGTTGTACTGGACAATCGACTGGTACTCGGTGCTGAGGTCCTCGTTCAACAAGTCGATGAACTCGTCGGTGGTCATATCCCTCCTTGGTTATTCCGGTTGGGTAATCGGTCCATGCCGGGATGCCAGGCCGTCGACGTGTCGTTGACGGCGCGATCGATCTTCTCCCCGAGATTGGCCAGGGCCCGGCCGATCCGGTTGTGCGGGGGGTCGGGATGAGTGCTGGCGGTGGCGACCGATCGCTCGAGCTGATCGCTCAGCTTCTCCTGGTCGGCGAGATCGAGCCGGGCCACGAGGGGAAACAGGTCCCGGTCCTCCTGATCGAGATGGCGACGGACCGCATCGGCGAGTGCGTCCAACGACGTCTCGAACCCCTCCGGGTCATCGGCGTGGGCGTTGATGGGCTTGACGTGTCGCGTCCGGTTGCGCATCTCGACCATCGCCCGGCGGACAGCGCGTTGGTCTTCCTCGGCCCGGGCGAGCGCAGCGGGACTGTCGGTCTGGCTCCGAAGCGCCGGGTAGAGGGCCCGCTCTTTCTCGTCCTCATAGCGGGCGCACACCCTGACCAGTTCGCCGGCCAGGTCGGCACGAGCCTCGGGTTCAGGGGTCTCTCCCAACAAGTCAAGGACCGCGACGAGCTGGCGAAGGTCCTCGTCCAAAGGAGCCAACGGTGTCGGCAGCGCCATCAGGGCAACCTCCTGGCCGGTATCGATCGATGCTGTCTACCTCGATTGATGCTGTGTACCCGCCCGGCCTCCGGTCGAATCACATCGGCACTCCCGATGGAATCCGTGCGGGCGCCTGTCGAGGGCAGTGGGTTGGCTACGCAGCACCGGGGTACACCTCCGTATGTGGATGCCGGTGCGTTCCTTCCCGAGAAGCGGCAAGACCTCGAAGCCCTGCGGCGGGCCAGTGACGGGTGCCGGGGCTGCGACCTGTACGAGCACGCCACCCAGACAGTGTTCGGCGCCGGCGACGCACACGCCGCGGTCATGTTGGTCGGCGAGCAACCGGGCGACCGGGAGGACATCGAGGGGAAACCCTTCGTCGGGCCAGCCGGTGCCCTCCTCGATGAAGCACTGGCCGAGGCCGGTCTCGACCGTGCCGCCTTGTACGTGACCAATGCGGTGAAGCACTTCAAATGGGAGCGGCGGGGCAAGGTGCGGCTGCACAAGAAGCCTGGAGCGCGCGAGGTGGCCGCGTGCATGCCCTGGCTCATGGCCGAGGTCGACGCGGTGCGGCCCGAGATGGTGGTGTGCCTCGGGGCCACTGCAGCCCAGGCCCTCCTGGGCGCCGATTTCAGGGTGACCCGGCAGCGGGGCTTGGTCGTGAACGGCCCCCGCGACACACCCACCATGGCGACGGTCCACCCCTCGTCCATCTTGCGGGCCTCTGACGAGGCAGCACGTCGGAGCCAGATGGCCCAGTTCGTCCGGGACCTTCGGGTGGTGGTCGATTTCCGGTCCGGCCAGGAACCTGCAACCTGAGAGGTCGAGTCAGACCTGGCGTCGGCTCAGGCCTTCTGGCCGAGTGCCTTGGCCAGCTGCGCTCGCCCCATCCTCGACCGGCCGGCGATGTTCCGCCGCTGGGCTTCGTGGTAGAGCTCCTGTCGGGTCTTCGGCATCGATCCTCCCGCTCGCTTCCGCTTGGCCACCGCCGCACCCTGTTTGCCCAGCGCGGTCCGGGTCTCCTTCGGCATCGACGCGATCGATTTCTTGGCCTTGGCCGCCGATGCCGCCTTCTTCACGTTCTGACGGGCCGCGGTGCGCTGCTTTCCCGTTGGCATGGGTCCTCCTCACGAGTCGGTAATGGTCGGCCCGGCCCGCATGGACACGGTGAGCCGACGGGGCCTATACCCGCTGGGCTGGCGGTGGAACCGGCTCACCACGCCGATGCCCAATCGAGTCGGCCATACGCCCTGACAGTGGGGCCCTGACTGAGCCGATGCGCTCAGGTGTCCTCGAGGTCGACCCATTTCTCGACGTGGGGTGGCGAGTACGAGCGCAGTGCGGGGAGGAGGTCGCTGACTTCGCCGACCTCCACGACGAGGGCCAGGTGCGCAGCCTTCATGAACCCGGAGCCGACCGCCTCGTGCAAGAGGGCGTGATAGTGGCTCCAGTATCCCTCGACGTCCAACGTGGCGATCGGCTTGTGATGGAGACCGAGCTGCGACCAGGTGGCGATCTCGGTGAGCTCCTCGAGGGTGCCCAGCCCACCAGGAAGGGCGACGAAGGCATCGGCCAGCTCGAACATCTTCTGCTTGCGGTCGTGCATGGAGCCGACCTCGATCAATTCGGTGAGCCCCTGGTGCGGCACCTCCCGCCGGAAGAGGTCTCGCGGGATCACCCCCACGACGTCACCGCCGGCGGCCAGGGCGGCGTCGGCCACCACCCCCATGAGCCCCACCGCCCCGCCTCCGTAGACCAGGGTGATCTGGTTACGGGCGAGGATCGTCCCAAGGTTCCGGGCCACTTCGGCGAATGCGGGGTGAGCACCGATGGACGAGCCGCAGTACACGCAGATGCTCGACAAGTCCATCCTGGCGGTCAGTCCGACTTCGGGGCCGGCTCTTCGGAGGGCGGTCCACCGTCTGCCGGCTGCCCGGCTGTTGGTTCGCCGGGGGCCGGTTCGCCGGGGGTGTGCTCGAGCACGTAGTAGGCGGCGACCACCGCGTAACAGCCGAGGGCGGCCGGCGGACTGAGAAACGACACCCCGATGGCGATCAGGTAGACAGCCGTTCCTGCGCCGAAGCGCAGTTGGGCCTTGCGCTGGGCCTTGGGGGTCATGGACTCGATCATGTGGTCGTGCCCGAGAGCCCAGGCAAAGATGAGCCCGAAGCTGACGGCCGTCCCCGTCATCACCACGCCATACAGGGCCGCGGCGACCTTGGCGTTCGAACCTCCGGCACGCAGGTAGTCGGCGAATGTGGCCGTGGTGAAGGGGACGGCTACCACGAACAGCAACAACAGCAAGTTCAAGAACAAGAGGACGCGGTCGACACGGGCCAGCCCGCTGAACAGGGAGCGATGGTTGACCCACATGACGCCGATGGTGAGGAAACTGACCGCGTAGGCAACGAATGCCGGCCACGCATGGCCCAAGAGGTTGATGAGCTTGCCGTGCCCTGGCCCCGCCACCGTCAGGTTCAGGGCCAGCAGGGTGATGGCCACGGCGAACACTCCGTCGCTGAATGCCTCCAGCCGGCCTCGGCTCACCGTCCCGCCCGGAGGCCTAGCCGTTCTGCCCGGGAGATTCGGCCTCCGCCTTGATCCGCTCGAGCGTGGTGCGCATGCCGTTAACGTTGGTGCGCCCGCGGGGCCGCCCGGCCAGCCTCCAATAGAGCCGGAGGACCGGTGTGTCGGTCAGCTGAAAAGACTCGGTCACGTCGGTGCCCTGATCGTCGGGCTCGAACTGGTAGCTCCAGGTGTTGACGGGCTTGGCTCCCGGACCGTCCACGGCGAAGGCGAACTCGCGCCCGGGGACGCACGCCGTCACCGTGCAATTCGTCCAATAGACCGGCCCTCGACCGTTACGGCGGACATGGCCGCGAAAGCGCGCTCCGACCGCCGGTCCCTTCGATTCGCCGAGCCACTCGGCCTCGAAGGTCTCGGGGCTGAACTTGCCCGTGTTGGTGATGTCGCTGACCAGGGCCCAGATATCGTTGGCCGGAGCATCGATGTGGACAGTCACGGAATCTCGCACGATGTGAGGATAGGACCTCGGCGCCGCCTTGGCTCATGGTGCCCGGACCCAGCCGACGGGCGAGGGCCTCCGGCACCCCGATCGGGCTCTATCGTCAGCCTGTCTCGGCCACGCTCACCGCCCACGAGCTATACCAACATCTGCACCTCGGCCACCGTCACGGCATGGCCGCCGAGCGCCACTCGGATGCCGTTCCGGTGCATGTGCACGACGCCGCCCCGGGCTGAGGCCTGCTCGCCCACCAGGTCGTCACGGCCGGTGCGCTCACCCCAGAAGACGGCCAGCGCGCAATGGGCCGAACCGGTCACCGGGTCCTCGGGAATGCCGACGTTGGTCCCGAAGACCCTGCTCACACAGTCGATCCCGGCCCGGTCACCCGCCGCAGTCACGATCACCGCCTGGGTCCCGAGGGAGGCCAGCATGGGCAGGTCAGCCTCGAAGCCGCGCACTGTGTCTGCGTCCTCCAGTTCGACGAGGGCACTGAACCTGCTGCGCCCGTACCACTGGATGCCGGCGATATCGAGCCCGGGTGGGATGTCCTCAGCGGAAGGTGGGTCGGCGGGGAAGTCCATCTGGATCCGCCCTTCGGGCCCTTCGCTACAGGCCAATTCGCCGCTCCGGGTGTGGAAACGGGCCGTGCCCCCGAGCACATGGGCCGAGGCGAGGGTGGCATGACCGCACATGGGGACCTCGACCATGGGCGTGAACCAGCGGAGGTCGTGGTCACCGTCGGGGCGCTCGGCGACGAACGCCGTCTCGGCCAGGTTCATCTCCATGGCTACGGCCTGCATCTGGACGTCGTCGGGGAACGCGTCCACCACGGCGACCGCGGCTGGGTTGCCGGTGAAGGGCAGGTCGGTGAAGGCGTCGACCACGGTCAGCTCCAGTTTCATGACCGAGAGCCAATCGGGTGGCCGACCAGGAGCGCGAAGCCCCGCCAACGCCACGCACAATCGACGTCTTCCAGGCCGGCTTCGCCCATCCAGGTCGCCTGTGTCTCCACGTCCACCAGCCGATCGGCCGGGTCGTCGACGCTCCGCCCGATGGCGGCGAGAAAGTCGGCGTGGAGCTCAGGGGTGGCCGACGCCACGACCTCCAGGTTGGCAAAGATGCCCCCGGGCAACAGCTGTTGGGCGATCTCAGTGAAGAGGCGCTGCTTGCGGTCGTCCTCGAGGTGGTGGATGGCGAATCCGGACACGATGAGGTCGAAGCTTCCGAGTGGCTCGATGGAGTCGGCCAGGTCCCAGTGGCGCACCGTGACCCGCGGGTCGGCGGCGAAGCGCACTTCGGCGCGAGGGATCATCGGGTCCGAGACGTCGACGGCGAGCACCCGCTCGATGGCGGGGCGTGCTGCGAGCACAAGGGCGGCGAGCCGCCCGTCGCCGCAACCGAGGTCGAGCAGGGTCTCCGGAGCAGGTGGGAGAAGCTCCACGAGAGCGTTCTCACCGGCGAGACGCGGAGGGAGGCGATCGATCCGGTCGAGGTACC
>DATDHU010000035.1:0-7320 GCA_036521415.1 Acidimicrobiales bacterium | reverse complement strand
TCCTCCGCCGCCAGCGGGGTGTCTTTGCCCGCCGATCTGGTCGCCCTCGGTGAGGTCGGTCTGGCCGGCGAGATCCGCCAGGTGGCCAACCTGCCCCGGCGGCTCGAGGAGGCCGTGCGGATGGGGTTCGAGCGGGCCGTGGTACCCAGCTCGGCCCCTCCAGGCCCCGCCGGTATCCAGCTGCTCCGGGTCGAGACGTTGTTCGACGCCGTGCTCCGGTTCGGGTGCATGCTGCCAACCTCCACCCAGTCGTGAGGACCACCAGGACCATCGGCAGGCTGCCGGGTACGATTCGGCAGTGAGCGCACGCAGGAGTTCGGCCCTCAGCGAAGCGTTGGCCATGGTGGCCCCTGGTCGGCCACTGCGCGAGGGCCTGGATCGCATACTCCAGGCCAAGCGTGGCGGTCTGGTCGTAGTGGGCGACGAACCGGCCGTACTGTCGATCTGCTCGGGCGGCTTCCTGCTCGATGCCGAATTCAGCCCGCAACGATTGTCCGAACTGGCCAAGATGGACGGTGCCATCATCCTCGCTCCCGACGCGTCCCGGATAGCCCGCGCCAACGTCCACCTCATGCCGAAGGCATCGATACCGACCACTGAGACGGGGACGCGACACCGAACGGCCGAACGCGTGGCTCGCTCGATCGATGTGCCCGTGCTCTCGGTCTCGGCCGCTATGGCTCTGATCGCCGTCTACCGCCACGACCAAAAACACACGCTGCAGCCCATCGGCTGGCTGGTCGACCGGGCCGACCAGGGGCTGTCCACCCTGCAGCGATTCCGCGTCCGCTTCGACGTGGCCCTCACCTCGCTCTCCACACTCGAGGTCGAGGACACCGTCTCCGTCCACGACGTCGTCGCCGTCATGCAGTCGGCCGAGATGGTGGCGCGCATCGCCAAAGAGGTCTCCGGGCACCTGGTCGAGCTGGGGGAGGACGGGCGGCTGGTCCGGCTGCAGCTGGCCGAGCTGGTGGAGTCAGTGGCTCCGACCCTCCGCTTGGTCCTCCGTGACTACCTCCGCCAGCCGGCCGATGGCTCATCGGTGCGCGAGCCCGCGGTCGACCTGGCCGTCCAGCACCTCAACGAGCTGACCGCCACCGACCTGGTCGATGTCCGGACGGTGGCCGAGGTCTTGAACCTTCCAGCCGCGCTGGCCGATCCCCATGCCGGTGTCGAGCCGCGCGGCTACCGGCTCTTGCACCGCCTGCCGCGTTTCTCGGACGCCATCATCGAACGGATCGTCGACCGGTTTCTCAACCTGCAACAGATCATGCGGGCTTCCCTCTCCGATCTAGAAAAGGTGGAAGGGGTCGGTGTGGCCAAAGCGCGATCGGTGAAGGACGGCCTGGCCCGCCTGGCCGAGGCCAGTATCCTCGAGCGCTACCAGTAGCGGTCCGGCTGGGGGCCGCGTCGCCCGCCCCGAACCGAGGCGTCGGGCGGCCCCCGCAGAAGGCGGCGGTCGGGACTCGGCTGCCACCGTGTACTCTTGTGTGCTCGTCCAGGCGGTCTCGTCGTGGCAATTCTGCCCGGGATCCGCCTCGCAACGCCGAGGAGGAACGGTGTTCGACATCGGTGACAAGGTTGTATACCCGCATCACGGCGCGGCGGTGGTCGAACGACGGGAAACCAAGGAGGCGTTCGGGAAAAAGCAGGAGTACCTGGTGCTCCGGCTGGCCTATGGCGACCTCACCTTGATGGTCCCCGCTGACAACACCGAGGGCGTCGGGCTCCGGGAGGTCATCAACGACGAAGAGGTTGAAGAGGTGTTTGCCGTCCTTCGGAAGAAGGAAGCGCGGATGCCGACCAATTGGTCCCGTCGCTACAAGAACCACTCGGAGAAGCTCCGGTCCGGCGACATCTACCAAGTGGCCGAAGTGGTCCGGAACCTGTCGATCCGGGACAAGGACAAGGGGCTGTCCGCCGGGGAGAAGCGCATGCTGAGCCGGGCCCGGCAGATCCTGGTGTCCGAGTTGACCTTCGCCCTCCAAGTCGACGAGGAGACCGCCGAGCTGCGGTTGAACGAGGCGCTGCCCTGAGCCGGACGGCCGGAACGAGCGTTTGGTGAACACAACGTCGGCTGACCGACCCGACCCGGCCGCCGCCGCGTCGGAAGTCGTCTGGGCCATTGTGGTCGCCGGCGGCTCGGGTGACCGGTTCGGGCGCCCGAAGCAATTCCTGGAGCTGGGCGGCCGCACCGTGGCCGAGCGCTCGGTGGCCGCCGCCCGCGGTGTCGCTAGCGGCGTGGTCCTCGTCGTCCCGGCGGGACAGCCTGTCGGCGCGGGTGCCCCCGATCCCACCTTCGGCGCCGATGTCCTCGCCAACGGTGGGGCCTCCCGGGCCGCGTCGGTCCGGGCCGGACTGGCCGCGGTGCCGGCCGAGGCCGCCGTGGTCGTGGTCCACGACGCCGCACGGCCGTTGGCCCCGTCCGTCTTGTTCGAGAGCGTGGTGGCGGCGGTCACTGGTCCATCGGGCGCCGACGGGGCCGTTCCCGTGCTCCCGGTGACCGACACCTTGAAGCGGGTGGCCGACAATCAGGTGGTTGCCACCGTGGATCGAGATGGTCTCGTTTCCGTGCAGACTCCGCAGGCGTTCCGGGCGTCCGTCCTCCGCCAGGCGCACCGGGACGAAACCGAAGGCACCGACGACGCCTCGTTGCTCGAGTCGATCGGCGCTACGGTGCGCACGGTGCCGGGCGACCCTCGCAACCTGAAGCTGACCGTCCCCCACGACCTCGTCCTGGCTGAGATCCTGGTGCGGTCGTGAGCCCTGTACCCAACCTGCGGGTCGGCCAGGGGCTGGACGTCCACCGCTTCTCGTCCGACCCCGATCGCCCGCTGGTGTTGGGTGGCGTGACCATCGAGGCCGACGACGCCACCGGGCTCGAGGGTCACAGCGACGCCGACGTGGTTGCCCATGCCATCGCCGACGCCCTCTTGGGCGCAGCCGGCCTGGGCGACCTCGGTCGCCACTTCCCCGACACCGATCCGCAGTGGGCCGGCGCCGACAGCCTGACCCTGCTCGCCTGCGTGGTGGAACTGGTGGCCGAGGCCGGCTGGGCTCCCGTGAACGCCGACTGCACCGTGGTGGCCGAGCGACCCAAGCTCGCTCCGCATGTCGGGGCCATGGCCGATCGCCTCGGCCGCGTGCTCGGTGCGCCTGTCGGTGTCAAGGCCACCCGGGCCGAGGGACTGGGTGCGCTGGGCCGGGCCGAGGGTGTCGCCTGTTCGGCCGTCGTCCTCGTGTCCGGGCCGATCGAGCACGACGGGCACCCGGCAGCGGCGGATCGATGACACCACCGGGTCGGGGCCGGGGCGGTGGCCGTGACGGCAGGGGCGCGTCGCCGGGAGGCAGTCGTGGCGGCACCGGCCGGGCAGGCGGCCGGGCCGGATCGGCGCGAGGCGGGCCCTCGGGGACCGGGCGCAACGCCGGGGGGCGGGCCGGATCGGGGCGGATCGACCGACGGGGCCGGACAGGAGGCGATCGGGACGGACCCGGGCCGAGGCGGGCCCAGGAGAACCAGGGTCTCGGCGGCGAGCAGGTTGAGGGCCGCCAGGCCGTCCGGGAGCTGCTGAGCGCCAACCGGCGAACGGTCCGGACGCTCTTGGTGGCCGAAGGGATGGATGCAGCCGCCATTCTGGACGACATCGAGGCGCTGGCCACCAAGCGGCGGGTCCGGGTCGACTATGTGTCCCGAAAGCGGATCGACGCCATGGCCCGGACCGACGGCGCCCAGGGTGTGGTCGCACTGGCCAAGCCGGTGGAAGAGTGCTCGCTCGAGCAGTTGTGCGAGCCGTCCCGACGCGGCCGGCCTCCGTTCCTCGTGGTCATGGACGGCATCACCGATCCGCACAATCTCGGCGCACTGCTCCGGAGCGCCGAGTGCGCCGGGGTCACCGGCATCGTCCTTCCCCGGCACCGATCGGCCCACCTGTCCCCGACGGTGGCCAAGGTGGCTGCTGGTGCCATCGAGTACCTGCCCATGGCGTTGGTCCCCGGCATTCCCAATGCGCTGCAGCGTCTCTCCGCGCTCGGTGTGTGGACGGTGGGCCTGGACAGCGCTGCGCCCCGTCCGCTCTACGAGCTCCCGGTCGGCGAGGAGGCGGTGGCCCTCGTCCTGGGCTCAGAAGGAAAGGGTCTCGCCACCCTGACGAAGAAGCGCTGTGATGCGCTCGGTTCGATTCCCCAGCACGGGACGCTGTCTTCATTGAACGTGGCCACCGCCGGGGCCATCGCCTGTTTCGACGTGGCCCGCAAGCGCGCCGACGCGGGACGCGACTAGCAACGGCGACGAGCAAGGGAGCAGAGATGGCCGAACAGGCAGAGGTGATCGTCCTCGGCATGGGTCCCGGGAGCGAGGACCTAGCCGAGAAGCTGGCCGACGCCGGGCTCGACGTCGTCGGTATCGACGGAAACCTGGTCGGCGGGGAGTGCCCGTACTGGGGATGCGTCCCCTCGAAGATGATGATCCGGGCGGCAAACCTGGTGGCCGAGGCCAGACGGGTCCCGGGTATGGCCGGAGAGAGCACGGTCCGGCCCGACTGGGCCCCGGTGGCTGCCCGCATCCGGGAGGAGGCCACCGACGACTGGGACGACACCGCGGCCGTCAAGCGTTTCGAGGACAAGGGCGGTCGCTTCGTGCGCGGCTGGGGGAAGCTCGACGGTCCCACCCGGGTCGTCGTAGGGGACCGGACCTTCGAGGCCACTCGAGCCATCGTCCTCGGGGTGGGCGCCCGACCGTGGGCGCCGCCGGTGCCCGGACTGGCCGAGACGCCGTATTGGACGAACCGGGAGGCGATCGAGGTCGAGACCCTGCCCGCCACTCTGGCCATTCTGGGCGGGGGCGCCATCGGGGTCGAGCTGGGCCAGGTCTTCTCCCGGTTCGGCGTCGAGGTGACCATCCTCGAGGCAGGCGACCGGTTGCTGGCGTCGGAGGACGAGGAGTCCTGCCGGCTCCTGGCCTCCGTGTTCGAGCGGGAGGGCATCGCCGTCCGCACGTCGGTCACCATCAATGCCGTCCATCATGACGGCCACCGCTTCACCATCGGCTTCGAGTCGGGTGACCCGCTGGTGGCCGACCAGTTGTTGGTGGCTGCTGGCCGGCGACCCAATCTGCAGGCTCTCAACGTCGGGTCCATCGGCGTCGAGGAGGACGCCCGGGCCATCCCGGTCGACGACCACATGCGGGTGACCGACGGCGTCTGGGCGGTAGGCGACGTCACCGCCAAGGGTGCCTTCACCCACGTCTCGATGTACCAGTCAGCCATCGCCATCGACGACATCCTCGGCCGGCCGGTCACCCCAGCCGACTACCGCGCCCTGCCCCGGGTGACCTTCACCGACCCCGAGATCGGTTCGGTCGGTCTGGGTGAGGCTGCAGCCCGGGATCAGGGGGTCCGGGTGCGGGTGGGGCTGACCCAGATCCCGACCGCGACACGCGGGTGGATTCACAAGGCGGGGAACGACGGATTCATCAAGCTGGTGGGGGATGCCGACCGGGGCGTCCTGGTGGGGGCCACCTCGGCCGGGCCGGTGGGCGGCGAGGTGCTCGGGCTGTTGGCCCTGGCCGTGCAGGCCGAGGTGCCGATCACCACGTTGCAGCACATGATCTACGCCTACCCGACCTTCCACCGGGCCATCGAGGCCGCCGTGGACGACCTGCTGTCCGGGGACGGGTAGTCCGGCTCGGATCCGCGTGTGATGATGCCGAGGTGGAGCAACGGCTCATTCTGGTGACTCTCGGCGTACACGACCTCAGCCGGGCCAGAGCGTTCTACGAGGCGCTCGGTTGGGTGGCGCCGAGCAGCCCGGCGACGAGGTCTGCTTCTTCCAGGCCGGCGGTATGGTCTTCGGCCTGTGGACCGCCCTCGGCGGCCACGGCGCACCGGGCATCGAGTTGGCCCACAACGTGCGCACGCCAGAGGACGTCGCCACCGTGCTCGAGGAGGCCAGGGCGGCCGGGGGCACGATCGTCCGTCCAGCCGCCTCGGCCAGCTGGGGCGGCACTACGGGAGCGTTCTCCGACCCGGACGGCTACGTGTGGGAGGTCGCCCACAATCCCGGTTGGACGCTGAGCCATGACGGGAGTGTGCGCATCTAGCCGCGGGTAGATCCGAATGCTTGTGGTGCCGTGATTGCCACAGGATGTGATCGCTAAAACTCCTTGCATCGCCCATTCCGAAGGTCCCCGGAGAGCGGGTACGACACTTCCATCACCATCTATGCCTCGTTTGTATAGTGCACCTGATGGAGATCGAAGGCCTACAGCGGAACTGGCAAGCCCTCGGGGAGCAGGATCCACTATGGGCGATTCTCAGTACTCCTGGAAAGCGCCGCGGGGCCTGGGACCTGGATGAATTCTTCGCCACCGGGACGACTGACATCGGATCAATCCTGACGGCGCTGTCAGAACACCATGTGGCGCTCCAACGCGGACGAGCGCTCGACTTCGGCTGCGGTGTCGGCCGCCTGACGCAGGCACTGGCGGAGCACTTCGACCGGTGCGACGGCGTCGACCTCGCTGCCTCCATGGTCGAGCAGGCGCAATCGCTCAACCGTGATCCGGACCGCGTATATTTTCACCACAACCAGGCTCCCAACCTGGAGTTGTTCGCGGACCGAAGCTTCGACTTCGTTCTCACGCTGCTTGTGTTGCAGCACATGGAGCCTGGACTGATGACGGGGTACCTTGGCGAGTTCGTACGCGTACTCCGTCCCGGCGGGGTGGCCTACTTCAACGTTCCTGAGCGCGCCGTGCTGGGCGATCCGCTTCCGCCGGAGGCCTGGGTCGCATCAGTGAGCCTGAACGCTGAGCTTCCGATTTTCACTGCGGGCCGGACGGTGCCGCTTGAATTGAGTGTCCGTAACGACAGTCCAGTTGCGTGGCCGGCCTCTGCAGGGCTCAAGGTTGGGGATCATTGGCGGACGGACGCCGGCGCAATGGTGGTGTTCGATGGTGCAAGAGCCCAGATAGACGCCGATCTCGACTCAGGCCAGAAACGCCCGGTCCAGCTCGAGGTTGTGACGCCCAGCGAACCGGGCGACTACGTGCTGGAGGTCGATCTCGTCCAGGAAATGATCGGCTGGTTCAGCGACCGATGCTCGGGCACGTTGCGGGTACCGGTCACCGTCGTGGACTCGGAGGACGGTCGAGAAGGTACATCGGGCCAGACACAAACGAATGACGCCGGCTCGTTCTCCCCCTCGATTGAGATGTATTCGCTGAGCCGCAGCGCTGTGGCGGCAGCGGTGACCGCGGCAGGCGGGGAGGTACTCGCCGAGATTCCTCTCGACCGGTGCGGTCCGTCGTTTCCAAGCGTCGAC
>DATDHU010000034.1:0-7664 GCA_036521415.1 Acidimicrobiales bacterium | reverse complement strand
CCGAGCACGCCGACATCTCCACCGGCGGCATCGGCGAGTTCAACGACTGGACCCTCACCATCGTGCGGACCGACAAGGGACGGGAGCTCCTCGACGGCATGATCGCCGACGGCGCCATCGAGACCCGGCCCGGTGACGAGGACCCCGGGGCCATCGCCCTCTTGCGCAAGCTGGCCAGGGTCAGCCGACGGCGCTGGCCGGAGACGGCCGTGCCGATGCCCCGCCGCCTGCCGGCGGCAACGCCTTCGTAGAACCTGGCGTGTCGCGGTCGTAGCTCTGCGGTGTCGCCGGTCGTAGCTCTGCGGTGTCGCCTGCCTGCGATGTCGCCGGCCTGCGTCGTCGGCCTCGAAGCTTCGATCGCCCGGCGAGACGGGGCGGTGGGTTCAGGCTCCGAGCTGGCGGGCCCGGGCGAAGACGGCGTCGAGCATCGGTTCGGTCAAGACCCCGGTGAACGTGTTCTGCTGGCTGGGGTGATAGGAGCACACGAGCATGCGCCCGTCGGGGAGCTGGGCCTCGGTCAGATGCCCGAACTTGGGCCGACGCTTCAGCCCGAACAGGCCGGCCACCACCTGGTAGGCGAACCCACCCAGGGCCACGATCACGTGCAGGTTCTCGAGGAGGTCGAGCTCGCGGACGAGGAAGGGAATGCAGCGGTCGCGTTCTTCCGGGGTTGGCTTGTTGGCCGGGGGTGCGCACCGCACGGCGGCGGTCATCCACGCCCCGGTGAAGGCAAGCCCGTCGTCGATCGCCGTGCTGGTGGGCTGGTTGGCGTACCCGGCCCGCCACAGGGCGCCCACCAGCCAGTCGGCCGAACGGTCGCCGGTGAACACCCGGCCCGTGCGGTTACCCCCGTGCGCGGCCGGCGCCAGTCCGACGACGGCCAACCGGGCATCGGGGTCCCCGAACCCGGCCACCGGGCGCCCCCAGTAGTGCTGGTCGGCGAACGACGCGCGCTTGTCGGCGGCGACAGACTCACGCCACGCCACAAGACGCGGGCACGCCCGGCAGGACTCGATCTCGTCGGCCAACGCGCCGAGCACCACGACCCCGGAGGGCGTCTGAGGCGGCATGGGGACAGAGTACGGTGAACGGGCGTGCCGAGCCGACGGACCATCCGAACCCGCCCTTTTTCGGCCCCAGGAACGACGATGCCGCTGACGACGCCCAAGACGCCCCGATCGGGCACCGGGTCGCGCGGGCGCACGAGCTCCAGGGCGTCCCGATCGGGACGCGGCACGCCCCGGCCCACCGTGGTCCTCCTGGTCCGGCACGGACGAACCCCGACGACGGGCTCGGTCCTGCCTGGTCGGGCTCCCGACCTCCACCTCTCCGACGAGGGGCTGGCCCAGGCCGAGGCGGTGGCCGAGCGGATCGCGGCGCTGGCCGACGGCGACCGAACCGGGCCCGCCGCCGTCTACGCCTCGCCCCTGGAACGGACCTTCGAGACGGCGAAGCCCATCGCCCGCCGGCTCGGCCTCCGGGTGCGGTCGGACCGGGGGCTGCTCGAATGCGACTTCGGTTCTTGGACCGGCCAGCAACTCGGCGTGCTGGCCAAGAAGCCCGAATGGAACCAGGTGCAGCGCTTCCCCAGCGGGTTCCGCTTCCCCGGTGGTGAGTCGTTCGCCGAGATGCAGGTGCGGATCACCTCGGCGCTGAACCGACTGGTCGTCCTGCACCCCGGTGAGACCATCGTGGCCGTGTCCCACGCCGACCCGATCAAGGCAGCGGCGGCGGCGGCGGCCGGCACCCACCTCGACCTCTTCCAACGCCTGGTGGTCTCGCCCTGCTCGGTGACTGCCATCGCCTACAGCGAATCGGGGCCCTACGTCCTCAGCATCAACGGGACGGCCTCTCTGACCGAATTGGCCATCTCATGAGGTCCGGCACGTGAGCGAGGGCTACGACCTGTCGTCGCCGGACCGGTTCACGGTGGGGGCCATCGGCGAGCCGGGCCAGCGCCTCTTTCTGCTGCAGTGCCGGCAGGGCCCCGTGGCCTTGACGCTGAAGATCGAGAAGCAACAGGTCGCCGCCCTGGCCGAGTACCTGGGCAGGATCGTCCGTGACCAGGAGCGGCCCGGCCACCTGCCCGAGGACGTCGCCCTCGAAGAGCCCACCGAGCCGGCCTGGGCCGTGGGCACCGTCGGCGTCTCCTACGACGAGGGGGACGACAGGGTGGTCATCGTGATCGAAGAGCTGGTCGAAGAGAACGAGACCGGTGCGCTGGCCCGCATCGCTGTCACCAGGGAACAAGCCGGGGCCTTCGCCATCCACGCCACCCAGCTGGTGGAGTCGGGGCGTCCCCCCTGCCCCCTGTGCGGAGCCCCCCTCGACCCCTCCGGACACGAGTGCCCGAGAACAAACGGCCACCGGCCTCCGATCGCCTGATCGGCTGGCGTCCGGACGACGCCGTCGGCACCGTCGAGGCCATCGACCTCATGTCGGGTGGCGAGGTCTCGGTCGAGGGCCGACTTCCCTGGAGCTCCAACCAGACCTTCCTGGTCACGGTGGACGACGGGACCCATCAGGTGCGCGCCGTCTACAAGCCGTTCCAGGGCGAGCGGCCCCTGTGGGACTTCCCGGACGGCCTCTTCCGCCGGGAGGTGGCGGCCTACCTACTGTCCGAGGCGTTGGGCTGGGGCCTGGTGCCGCCCACGATCGAGCGGGACAGCGGACCGTTCGGGATCGGGTCCTTCCAGCTCTTCGTGGACGCCGACTTCGGGCAGCACTACTTCACGCTTTTCGAGGGAGGCGCCCATCATGCTGCCCTGCAGGCCGTGTGCGCCTTCGACCTCGCCGCCAACAACACCGACCGCAAGAGCGGCCACGTGTTGCTCGGCACCTGCGGCGACATCTGGGCCATCGACCACGGCGTGTGCTTCAATGCCGAGCCGAAGTTGCGCACCGTCATCTGGGACTACGCCGACGAGCCGATCCCCCCCGCGTTGCTGGCCGACATGGACCGGGTGGCCCGTGACCTGCCCGACGACCTCGTCCACGCCCTCGGTCACGAGGAGGTCGAAGCCCTGGCCGGGCGGCTCGGCCACGTCGTCCGGCGAGGGACCTTCCCCGAACCCGACCCGAACCGCCACGCCTATCCGTGGCCGCTGGTCTGAGCGACCGGACCGCCGCGCTCGGCCGCGCCCAAGCTCAGGCCGAAGCGTGACGAGGCGGAGACGAGCCCCTCGAGCTCAACCGACGGAGGCGGAGCTCAGCCCCGTGCCTTGAGGGTCTCGATGAGCTTCGGGACCACCTTGTGGACGTCGCCCACGATGCCCAGATCGGCGACCGTGAATATGGGGGCGTCCTGGTCCTTGTTGATGGCCACGATGTTCTTCGAGTTCTTCATGCCCACCAAATGCTGGGTGGCGCCGGAGATGCCACAGGCCAGATAGACGGTGGGCTTCACCGTCTTGCCCGTCTGGCCGACCTGATGGGAATAGGGCACCCAACCGGCGTCAACGATGGCCCGGCTCGCTCCCGGGGCGCCCTTCAACAGGGTGGCCAGCTCCTCGATCATGGCGTACTGGTCCTGTTGACCGAGGCCACGGCCACCGGAGACGACGACGTCGGCCTCGTCGAGCTTCGGACCGGTCCGCTCCTCGACGTGACGGGCCACGATACGTGCTCCATTGGTGGCGCCCGTGTCCGGTGCCGCCAGCGCCTGCACCTCGGCCGGGCCGCCGCCGGACGGCTCCGCCGGGAAGGACTTGGCCCGGACGACGAAGAGCCCAGGGCCCTCGCCGGTGAAGTGGGCCGTCACGTTCTGCTGGCCGCCGAAGATGGCGTGCTGGGTGGCGAGCCCGCTGTCGTCCGCCGTCAGGCCGACCACGTTGGTGAGGACCGGTCGATCGAGCTTGGCCGAGAGCCGGCCAGCGATGTCCCGTCCGTCATAGGTGGCCGGGAACAGGATGGCGTCGGGGCCTCCGCCGGCCTCGATGGCGGAGGCGATGGCTGCGGCCACCGGGGCCCCGGGCAGGGCGCCCGACAGATCGCCCACGTCGTGGACGACCGTGGCGCCGTATTCGCCGAGCGTGCCCGCCACCGAGGCGGTGTCCTCACCCCAGGCCACGGCCTCCACCGTTCCGGCCAGGGACCGGGCGTGGGAGATCAGCTCGAGGCTGGCGGTGATGGGCTTGCCGTCCGCCACTTCGGCCAGCACCCAGATCTTGTCGATTGCCATTGGTTCGTGTTCTCCTACCCGATCCCTACAGGACCTTCAGCTTCTCGAGGAATTGGATGATTCTGTCGGCGCCGTCGCCTTCGTCGACCACGATCTCACCCGCCTGCCTGGCGTCGGCCGCCGAGACGTCGGTGATCTCCTGGCGGGCGCCGGCCGTGCCCACCTGGCCGCCATCGACGCCGAGGTCGGCGACCGTCAGCGTCTCGACGGGCTTCGACTTCGCCGCCATGATCCCCTTGAACGAGGGATAGCGGGGCTCGACCACACCGGCGGTCACGGTGACCAGGGCGGGGAGCGGGCACTCCACCTCGTCGTAGCCGGACTCGGTCTGGCGCTCGACCCTCACCGACTCGCCGGTCACTTCGACCTTCTTGGCGAAGGTCACCGAGGGCAGCCCGAGGATCTCGGCGATCTGGACCGGGGTGGTGCCCGTGTAGCCGTCCGAGGACTCAGTGGCGGCCAGGATCAGGTCGGGCTCGGCCCGCTTGATGGCGGCGGCCAGGACCTTCGCCGTGCCCAGCGCATCGGTGCCGGCCAGCGTGTCGTCGCTGACCAGGATGGCCTTGGCCGCGCCCATGGCCAGTCCGGTCCGGAGCCCCGACGTCTCCCCGTTCGGGGCCATCGACACCAGGGTCACCTCGCCACCACCGGCCGAGTCGGCCAGCTGCAAGCCCATCTCCACGCCGTATGAATCCGAGTCGTCGAGGATGAGCTTTCCCGTCCGGGCCAGGTTGTTCGTACCCGAATCGAGTGACGGCGGTGCCGCCGGGTCAGGGATCTGCTTTACGCACACAACGACGTTCATGGCCGTGCATTGTTGACGAAAATGGCAGCCCAGGACCAATTGACGGCGAGGTCGCAGGTCAGGACGGCCGAGATCCGCCCGAGGGGCGCGGGTCGGGAGGACACCGACCGGTGTCCAGAATGGACCGGGCGTTCAAGGGGCCCCACCAGGGCGGTTCGTCTCAGCCACCAGGGCGGTTCGTGTCAGCCACCAGGGCGGCTCATCCGGCCACCGGCGCGGGTTTACGCCACCCCCGCCAGGGCGAGAGCCGAGGCGACGTCGTCCGTAATCACCGTGTCGACGCCCCATCGGCGAGCGGACCGGAGGGCGGCGGGCTCGTTCACCGTCCAGGCGGCGACGGCGAGCCCGGCGCGGTGAGCGGAGGTGACCAGGTCGGCGGTGAGGATCGACACCTCCGGGTGCAACGCCCCGAACCCGTGGTCGATGGCCAGCTCGACTGCCTGATCCGCTTCGAACCAGGAAGGGACGAGCAGGCCGGTGCGGATCTCTGGGTCGCAGGCCAGGACGGCGTCGAGGGAACCGGGCCAGAACGAGGAGACCAGGATGGAATCCGGCACCGACAGCTCGGCGACAAGGGCGCCCACGGCCGCAGCCGATCGCTCCCCAGGGTCGAACCCGTCCTCGTTGGGCAGGTTCTTGATCTCGATGTTCACGGTGAGGCCCGCACAGGCATCGAGCGCCGCATCGAGCAGGGGAACGTGACCGGGGAGCTGGCAGACGTCCACCCCGGCCACCGGTCCCACCCCGGGGACGACGGGATCGTGATGGACGGCGAGGGCGCCGTCCCTGGTCAGACGCACGTCGAGCTCGACGCCGTCGGCTCCCAGCTCAGCCGACCGGAGGAACGCCTCGACGGTGTTCTCGAGGATGCCGGAACTCGGATCGGGGCTCCCCCGGTGAGCATGAACGTCCACGGTCCTCCCCGTTCTCCCCTGTCCCGGCGGCCGCCCGCATCGGAGGCGGAATATGACTCGAATTGCGCAGGTGACAACCCGAAAATTGCTTGCGCGTCGCAACCCCGGTCGGTACTCTAGATGGAACAACCCCAAATGGCCGGCGACTGACGGCGCCGAGCTATGTGAAACAGTTCACAATGGGGAAAGCTCGGATGCCCGAGAGCGGAGGAAGCAACGTGGCCCTCGTTTGGAACCGTACTGTCGAATGGGACGAGGACGATTGGCGCGACCTTGCCGCCTGCCGCAATACCGAGCCTGACCTGTTCTTTCCGATTGGCACCACGGGCCCGGCCATCGACCAGATCGAGGCGGCCAAGCGAGTGTGCCGGGGCTGTGAGGCCCTCGAGCCTTGTCTCGATTTCGCTCTGGCCACCAACCAGGAGTCGGGCGTGTGGGGCGGGACGTCCGAAGAGGAGCGCCGCAAGCTCCGCAAGGCGTGGCTGGCCGCCCGCCGACGCGCATCTTGATCCTCGGGTAGACCCGTCGGACCTGGTTGCTCGCCCTGCTTCCGCAAGCGGCAAAGCAGTTCACTGGCAGAGCAGTTCACTCGCGCCTGCGCGGGGCGGCCAGCAGGTTTACCGAGCCGGCTAAGCGGACGGCCAGTTCACCGGGCCGGACGTGGGTGCTCCAGCGGGACGTCGAGGACGACCACGGTCCCCGAACGGCCCTCGGCAAGGCCGCTCATGGTGATGGTGCCACCGAGCTGAGTGCGCACCAGGTCCCGGACGATGGACAGGCCCAAGCTCTGGGTCAGGTCGATGTCGAAGCGGTCCGGTAAGCCCGCCCCGTCGTCCCGGACCTCGACGACCAGCCGGCCACCCTTGCTGTCCAGGCGGACGTCGATGTGCCCCACCGTGGCCGGAGACCGGTCCGGGTCAGCCTCCCGGTCGGTCTCGGCCTCGTTATCGCCCACCTTGGCCCCTAAGAAGGCGTGCTCCACCGCGTTCTGCAGCAACTCGGCCAGTACGACGGCGAGCGGCGTGGCGATATCGGCGGGCACATCGCCCAGTTCGCCGTAGACACCGAAGTTCACCTGCAGGGGTGGGACGACCGAGTCCTCGGCCATGCGGATCAGCGACGTCACGATCTCGTCGAAGGGAACCTGGTCGGTCGGTTCCCGCGAGAGGATCTCGTGGACGATGCTGATCGACCGGACCCGGCGCTCCGCCTCGAACAGGGCGACCCGGCCCTCGCCCGGGTCGAGCCGCCGGGCCTGCAGGCGCAAGAGAGCGGAGATGGTCTGGAGGTTGTTCTTGACCCGGTGGTGCACCTCGCGGATCGCTGCGTCCTTCGACAGGAGCAGCCGGTCGAGGCGCCGAAGGTCGGTCACGTCACGGAGGAGCACCAGACAGCCGGTGACATCACCCTGGTTCAACAGGGGGATGCAGTGGAGCAGGACGATGACGTCCGGCCGCCGCTCGACCTCTTCGACCACCGGGAGGGCCGAGGCCAGGGCCCACTCGATGGCCGACTCCTCGACGCCCACGTCGTAGAGGCGGCGACCCTCGAGCTGCGAGTACATGCCCATGCGGTGGAGGGCGTTGGTGGCATTGGGCGAGGCGTACCGGACCCGGCCCTCCTCGTCGACTAGGACGAGGCCGTCGCCGACGCGGGGGGCCTCCTCGGTGCCGACTTCCTCGCTCGGGAACGGGAAGGTCGACTCGGCCAACATCACCGCGAACCGGTCGAAGACGTCCCGGTAGGTGCGCTCCAGGTGGCCGGG
>DATDHU010000033.1:0-11497 GCA_036521415.1 Acidimicrobiales bacterium | reverse complement strand
TGACCCCTCGGAAGCGGGCCACGGCGGTCAGGGCGGCGGTCTCCATCTCGACCGTCAGGCAGCCTTCCTCGCGTCGACGCCGGATGCGGGCCGGCGTTTCTCGGTACGGGGCATCCGTGGTCCAGGTCTTGCCCACCTGGTAGGGCACCTCATGGTCGGCAAGCACGCCAGAGAGCACCTCGACCACCGAAGCCTCCAGGTTCAGCTCCCGGCTGGGTGCCAGATAGTGATATGAGGTGCCCTCGTCCCGGACTGCCGCGGAGGGCACCACGACGTGGCCGAGGGCGAGTCCGGGGATGACTGCTCCGGCCCCTCCACAGGCGACGAAGTAGCGACCACCGGAGACAATGGCCAACTCGAGCATGCCGGTGGCCATCGGGTCTCCGACTCCAGGGTGGAGGACCCCGACGGTGCCTTGGTCGGTTGGCAGGGCGAAGAGGCGGTGGGTGCCGTGCTCCCACTTGAAGGCCGTGACCTCCTTGGCTCGGTCCGCGCCACAGAGTTCGTCGATGACCTCCAGGAAGAAGCACAGGACCACGCATTCGGGAGCCGAGCTTCGGCCCCGGCGGGGTCGTGGGTTGACCAGCGCCTGGCGGTCAGGGTCATTTTCCAGGATCGGATAGTCGGCCCGGGGCAGCTCCACCTCCAGATAATCGCGCGCCTGGCACTCAGGAACTCCGAATTTGAGGAGACGGGCCATCAAGTCTCGTCTTGGCCTTTGGCGCGGCAGTCGCATGGGGGGCGTCGGACTTCCTCGGAGGCATCGCCACTCGAATGATCTCGGTGGTGTTCCTCGATGGCCGGTGCCTACCGTGTCGTGCCTGGCGCTCGCGTCGAGTTGCTGCCGGGCGTGGGGCACACGCCGATCTTGGAAGATCCCCTGACGACCGGCGAGCTGTTGCTGGACTTTGCCTCAGCTGTCACCCTCGTCAGATGACTGCCCACCGCCGCCATCGACGTCAGCGTCGGAGTGGCGGGACTCAGTGGACTTCTTCGCCATCCCCCCTGATCGAGCCTCCACCATGTTCAGGGTATTGGCGATGGCGTAATCGCGGACGTCCTGGCTTATGCGCATGGAGCAGAACTTCGGTCCGCACATTGAGCAGAAGTGGGCCTGTCGGTGCTGAGAACCCATCCGCCCAGCTCAGGCAACCATCCGGTATTCGTGGATGAGGCCGCCCAAGTGATCGGTTCTTCGTAGCCTGGCGAGGTCGACGTCACCGATGTGCGCCGGAGTCGTGTCGAGAGCAGACGGCGAACGCTGGTTGAGAGACCGATGGGGACGGTGCGAGTTGTAGTGCGCGACGTACTCGGAGAGCACGGCTTCGAGATGGCGGCGGCCGAGGATGAGCACCCGATCGAGGCACTCGCGCCGCAAGGTCCCGATCACGCGCTCACAGATGGCGTTCGCCCGGGGTGCCCGGACTGGGGTCTGTACGATCCTGACGCCGTCGGCAGTAAAGACGGCGTCGAAGGAGGCGGTGAACTTGGTGTCGCGGTCGCGGATAAGGAACTTGAGCGTGCGTGCCTCGTCGGCGAGCTCCATCGAGAGGTTGCGGGCCTGCTGGGTCACCCAGTCAGCGACTGGCTTGGCGGTCACGCCGGCAATTCTTACGACACGCGTCTCGTGGTGGATGAACACGAGGACGTAGAACCTGCGGAGGAGGACGGTGTCGACATGGAAGAAGTCGCAGGCCATCAGTCCCTTGGCCTGTGCGGCAAGGAACTCCGCCCAGGTCGGTCCCGATCGCCGTGGCGACGGCTCGATGCCGTGGCGCTTCAAGATCGCCCAGACGCTGGACGGAGCGATCGCAATGCCCATGGTGGCGAGTTCGCCGTGGATCCGCCGGTAGCCCCAGGCCGGGTTCTCCTTCGCCAGTCGGAGGGTGAGCGCGGTAGTTCCCTTCGCGATAGCCGGTCGACCGGGCCGGCCGTGCGGGTAGGCCCAGCGGTTGGCAACGAGGTCCCGGTGCCAACCCAAGAGGGTTGCTGGCTGAACGAAGAAGCGCACGAGTCGCCGGTGGGGGAGCACTCGTGCGAGCCCTGCCAACACCGCCCGATCTGCCTGCTCCAGCGCCGGTCGGTGGACCTGGCGCCGGAGGACTGCCACCTCGTGGCGCAGCATGACGACCTCGATGGCAAGATCCGTGTCACTGCGACCGATGAGGCGGATCAGCTGGAGGACGCGGCAGTACGCCCGGTACAGGAACGAGAGGGTCATTCCCGGATGCTCGCGGCGGATAGGACCAGGCGTCAAGGTCCAGCTCACGGTTGCCGGGATGACATTCTCGGCACCGACAGGCCGATTTCGACCCCTCGTAGTGCCCTGACCTGGTAATTCGCTGGAGCGGACGACGGGATTCGAACCCGCGACCCCAACCTTGGCAAGGTTGTGCTCTACCAGCTGAGCCACGTCCGCGTAGCAACGACACTCTAGCAGTCGGACCCTCCCTCACTTGGTGGACGAACCAACGGACGTACTAGTTCGGCACATCCCCGTGCCACCACGGCACCGGTCGGTCCCGCCGGTTCGCCTCCTTCAACAGGACATCGAGGGCATCCCGGAGGCCGTGGGCCAGACTCCCCACGTCAGGCACCAGGTCCCAACAGGCATTGAGCCCGAAGTACATGGACCCCGAATACGAGAACACGGTGATGTTGACGCCTACCCCTTCGATGATCGGGCCCAACGGGTACAGCGCCACGAGTCGACTCCCGGCTAGATAGAGGGGCACATCCGCGCCCGGGATGTTGGAGACGATCGTGTTGAACATCGGCGGCAGATGGTCGAAGGCCCGGAAGTTGCTCACCAACCGCGAGGCTCGCGTGGCGATGGCCGGGGCCACCGACTGGGCCCAGCCGGCGAAGAAATCGGGGCCGACGACCGCCTGTTGCACCTTGGCCGCGGCCGCTCCGTCGCTGATCAGCCGGAGCCGAGCCGTCGGGTCTTCGACGCTCGTCGCCAAGGAAACCAGCATGGCCGAGACCCGATTCCCCAGCGCCCCTCGTTCCTCGTCGACTCGCACCGACACCGGGACCATGGCCACGAGCGACGAGCTCAACGGTTCGCTCCGATCACGAAAGAAGTCCCGGAGCGTCCCAGCCACCATGGCCAGGACCACGTCGTTGGCCGTGCCCGCCAGCACCTCGCTCACCCGCTTCACCTCGGCCAGCGGTACGTCGATGAAGGCCACCCGACGATGGGGCGAGATGGCCCGGTTGATCGATGTCCTTGGAGCCTCGAAGGGAGAGGGCGGCATTGCCGCTGGGATCGACCGGTTGTGACTGGTCAGCCTTCGAATCGACTGCACGGTCCGGCCGAGGGTCTTCGCTGCGACCCCGGTCTGCCCGGCCAGGTTGCCGATGATGCTTCGGACCTGGTCGATCTCGCCCGGGACGGGATCGGGCGCCCAGGCCGTGGTCGGTGCCGGTCGGCTCTCCTCGGACAGGTCGAGGAAGTTGGCCAGGATCTCGGCACCCGACACACCGTCGATGATGGCGTGATGGACCTTGGTCACCATGGCTACGTGCCCGTGCTCCAGCCCTTCCACCACGGTGAACTCCCACAGCGGCCGATGTCGGTCGAGAGGCCGGCCCACCAGTTCCCCGACCAGCGCGGCGAGTTCGTCGGGGCCACCGGGATGGGGCAGGCTCACTCGGCGCACGTGGTAGTCGAGGTCGAAGTCGGGGTCGTCGACCAGCGAGGGGTGCTGCAGCCCGAAGGGCACCGCACACAGACGTTGCCGGAACGGGACGACCAGGGGCACCCGCTCGGCCACCGCATCCCTGATCCGCCGGAACGTGACCCCCGGTGGCGGCCCCGATGCGTCGAGGACCAACACCCCGGCAATGTGCAGGTGGGTGGTGGGCGACTCGAGGGCCAGGAACGCCCCGTCGAGACCCTCCATCCGCCGCATGGTCACCGCTGACCGCCGACCTAGCGACCCGTTGACCCGAAGCCGCCGAGGCCGCGCTGGCTCGGCGGTAGCTCAATCACCTCGACGAAGGCCGCCGTGTCCACCCGCTGGATCACCAGTTGGGCGATGCGGTCCCCGCGCTGCACCTCGTAGGCGGAGTGGGGATCGGTGTTGACCAGGAGGACGGCCACCTCGTCCCGGTAGCCCGAGTCGATGAGCCCCGGTGTGTTGAGACACGTCACCCCGTGGCGCATGGCCAACCCGCTCCGGGGCTGGACGAACCCGGCGTACCCGACCGGTATGGCCAGCGCGATGCCGGTCGGCACCACCGCGCGCCCGCCTCCCGGAGCAAGGGTGACCCCCGTCCGGGCCACCAGGTCAGCCCCGGCATCCCCGGCCGTGGCGTAAGCGGGGAGCGGAAGACCGGGGTCGAGCCGGATCACCGGCAGTTCCAGGGAGCCCCCGGGGCCCTCCATCGGCTCAACCACGTCCATCTGCCCTGACAAAGTCGTGCTCCTCCTGCAGTCGCTTCCCGTTGACGCTACTGCGACGGCCAACCCCATTTCCGAGTCACGGTGACCGAGCCCCCGGGGGCAAGCACCGGCGGCTTCGCACTTGGAGTGGGAGAACACACCCGATAGCGTCAGCTTTCGTGCTCATGTGGATGGATCTGGAGATGACCGGCCTCGACCCGGGGCGCCACGTCATCGTCGAGATCGCCACCCTCGTCACCGACGACGACCTGACCATCGTGGCCGAGGGCCCTGACCTGGTCGTGGCCACGCCGGCGGCAAAGCTGGCCGAGATGGACGACTTCGTCCGGAAGATGCACACCTCGAGCGGCCTGTTGAAGGAGATCGAGGCGTCGACGCTCTCCTTGGCCGACGCCGGGGCCGCCACGCTGGCCTTCATCCAAGAGCACGTGCCCAAGGCCCGGACGGTGCCGCTGGCCGGCAACTCCATCGGGACCGACCGCCGGTTCCTGGCCGCCTACCTGCCCGCCATCGAGGAGTACCTGCACTACCGATCGGTCGACGTGTCCACCGTGAAGGAGCTGGGCCGCCGGTGGTACCCCGAAGTCCTCGCCTCCGCCCCGACCAAGGCGGGCGACCACCGGGCCATGGGCGATATCAAAGAGAGCGTGGCCGAGCTCGCCTACTACCGCGCCACCATGTTCCGGCCGGCCACGACCGAAGCCACGACCACCCACCCCGACGAGCCAAAAGGAGAGCCATGACCGAGACCGCCCAGCAGCCGGCGCCCGATCCCGCCCCCATGACGCTCACGGAGGCCACGGCCACGCTGACCGCTCCCGGGCAGCTCTTCGAGATGGACGAGCTGGAGATCCGGGGCGTGCCCACCCGGATCTGGAAGAGCGCCCCGAACAGCCTGAGCAGCGTGCTCGAGCTCTCCGCCGCCCACGGCGACAAGGACTTCATCGTCTACGAGGACGAGCGGGTCACCTTCGCCCAGCACTTCGCCATGGCCTCCGCACTGGCCCGGCAGCTGGTGGGACGCTTCGGGGTCGCCAAGGGCGACCGGGTGGCCATCGCCATGCGCAACCTCCCCGAGTGGATCATCGCCTTTTGGGCCTCGGCCGTGACCGGAGCGGTGGTGGTGCCGTTGAACGCCTGGTGGACCGGGCCCGAGCTGGCCTACGGGCTGCGCGACTCGGGCACCTCGGTCGTCTTCGCCGACGAGGAGCGCGCCGCCCGGCTCCGTCCCCACCTGGGCGAGCTGCCCGACCTCGGCGCCATGGTGGTGGCCTCGGAGACGAGGGACGCGGGCGTGTCCGCCCGCCCCGACCCCGCCCCCGAGGTCGAGGTCCCCGAGCGGATCACCGTGGCCGCCTTCGCCGACGCCGTGGGCGAGGTCGACAGCGAGCAGGGGCTCCCCGACGTCGACCTGCAGCCTGATGACGACGCCACCATCTTCTACACCTCGGGGACCACCGGAAAGCCCAAAGGAGCGGTCGGCACCCATCGCAACACATGCTCCAACCTCATGAACCTGTTCTTCATCGCCACCCAGGGCCAGCTCCGCCACAGCGGGTCCCCCGGCGACGTCGCATCGGGCCGCCAGAACGCCAACCTCTTGTCGGTGCCCCTCTTCCACGCCACCGGCTGCCACGCCGTGCTCATCACCAACACCGCCGCCGGGGGCAAGCTGGTGATGATGCACCACTTCGAACCCGCGCGGGCCCTCGAGCTCATCGAGCGGGAGAAGGTCAGCCTCTTCGGCGGGGTTCCCGCCATGGTCATGCAGATCCTCGATTCGCCCGACTTCGCCCAGCGCGACACCTCCTCGGTGCGGAGCATCTCCTACGGCGGGGCCCCGGCCCCGCCGGACCTGGTCCGCCGGATCAAGGAGCACTTCCCGATCGGTTCGCCCTCCAACGGCTACGGGCTGACCGAGACATCGGCCATGAGCACCATGAATTCCGGTGACGACTACGTCCGCAAGCCCGACAGCGTCGGTCGCCCGGTCCCGGTGTGCGACGTGGCCGTAGTCCCCGACGACTACGAGGGGACCGAGCCCCCCCTCGACCAGGCCCCCGACCCCGATCGGACCGGCGAGCTGTGGATCAAGGGCCCGAACGTCGTGCGTGGCTACTGGCACCGGGACGAGGACACGGCCAGGGCCATCACCGCCGGTTGGCTCCACACCGGCGACGTGGCCCGCATCGACGAGGAGGGCTTCGTCTACGTCGTGGACCGGACCAAGGACATGATCATCCGGGGCGGCGAGAACGTCTATTGCGTCGAGGTGGAGGCGGCGCTCTACGCGCACCCGGCGGTGGCCGACTGTGCCGTCATCGGGGTGCCCCATCCCGTGCTGGGCGAAGAGGTCGGAGCGGTGATCGTCCTCCACCCCGGCCGCGAGGTGGCGGCCGACGAGCTGTCCCGCTTCGTCGGCGAGCGACTGGCCGCCTTCAACGTGCCCACACGGTACTGGTTCCGGAGCCGGCCCCTGCCGCGCAACCCGGCCGGAAAGGTGCTGAAGCGCCAGCTCCGCGACGAGCTCCTGGGCGAGAAGCCGTCGAAAGCCGCGACCTGAGGTTGGTCCGACGGCGCCAGCCGGAACGGACCGGAGCTCAACCGCCAGCGAGTGCACTCCGGGTGGCGTCCACGTCCCTGTGCATCTGGGCCACCAGCTCGTCGACCGAGTCGAAGCGCAGCTCGTCGCGACGGACCTGGTCCACAAACGAGACCCGGGCCTCCTCACCGTAGAGGTCGCCCTCGAAGTCCAAGAGGAATGCCTCGACCATGAGGCTGCCCTCGTCTCCGTAGAAGGTGGGGCGGGTGCCGACCGAGATGGCCGCGGCCCAGCGCGTGCCGTCGGGTCGCTCGTACCAACCGGCGTAGATACCGACTGCGGGGAGGGCGATCCCGGCCGGGACCTCCACGTTGGCGGTAGGGAACCCCAGATCGGCTCCGCCCCGGGCGTCGCCGTGCTCGACCACGCCCCGCACCTGGTGGGGACGACCCAACAAGAGCGCCGCATCGGCCACACGACCGTCGGCCACCAGCGAGCGGATCCGGGTGGACGAGATGGGCGCCGTCCCGAGCCCGGCGTCGCCCGCCGTGGTCAGGGACATCCCCTCGACGGTGAAGCCCCCGTCCACGCCCATTTCCCTGAGGAGGGCCACGTTGCCCTTCCGACCGTGCCCGAAGTGGAAGTCCTCCCCCACCACGACCAGCTTGGACGCCACCGCCCCGATGAGGATCTCGGTGACGAAGTCCTCGGCCGACTCGTTGGCCCGCTCCTCGTCGAAGGGGAGCACCACCGTCCGGTCCACCCCGGCAGCAGCCAGCAGTTCGAGCTTCTGGGCCAGGTCGCAGAGCAGCAAGGGCGCCGAGTCGGGCCGCACCACCGTGGCCGGATGACGGTCGAAGGTGACCACCACCGTGGCCAGGCCTCGCCGCTCGGCCCGGGCGCTCAGATCGGCCAGCAGGGCCTGGTGCCCGATGTGGACGCCGTCGTAGGCGCCGATGGTGACCGCCGATCCTCCGGCGGGGGGAACGCTCGCGGTCGGGTCGGTGACGATCTGCATCAGGGGTTGAGGCTATCGGTCGGGCGGCCGGCGCTTGGGAACAGCCTCATCCTGCCGCCGCCAGCACGACGGCGGGTCGGATGCGGTCGGTGTCGGTCGCCTCGTAGACGGCCAGGAGCGCTCCACCGTGATCGACCAGGCCCCACGGCCCGTCCCCGCTCACCCCGACCGGTATCCGGTCGAGGGCCAGGCCTCGGGTGATCAGCTTGCCCACCTCGGTGGTGACCTCGACCTGCTCGACGTCCCGGAGGCCCTGGGCCGGCGTGAGAACCACGGCCGGGCTCAGCTCGGCGACCGTCCGGGCGTCATCGGCGGAGAAGGACCCGATCCGGGTGCGGCGGAGGTTGCGGAGGTGGGCGCCCCCGCCCAGCAGGGACCCGAGATCGGCGGCCAGCGTTCGCACGTAGGTCCCCGAGGAGCACTCGACCTCGATGCGGTACACCCCGCTGCTCGCCGTCGGCTGCACGTCGAGACGGTAGACGGTGACCGGGCGCGGGGCCCGCTCCACCTCGATGCCCTGGCGGGCCAGGGCGTGCAATCGCTTCCCGTCCACCTTGACCGCCGAGACCATGGGCGGGATCTGCTCGATCTCGCCGACCAGTTCGGTCGCCGCCGCCCGGACCTGGGCCAGGGTGACGCCGCTCATGTCCCAGCTCCCCACGATCTCCCCGGAGGCGTCGAGCGTGGACGTGGCCCTGCCCAGCACCACCTCGGCCTCGTAGGTCTTGGGCAGGGCGGTGAGGAAGCGGAGCAGCCGGGTCATACGGCCGAGGCCCACCAGGAGCACGCCTGTGGCGTCGGGGTCGAGGGTTCCGGCATGTCCCACCCGGCGCTGCCCGAAGATCCGGCGGCACCGGGCCACGACGTCATGGGACGTCCACTGGGGCTCCTTGTCCACCACCACCAGGCCGGTCAGGCCGTCGGCGCTCACCGGTCCGACTGGTCGTCGTCGGCGGTGGCGTCTCGTCGCTGCTCCAGCTGGCGGAGCCGGCGCAGCACGTCCTCCACCCGGTCACCGGCGACGACGGCCGGGTCGAGCTCGAAGGCCAGTAGTGGCGTCCGCTTCATCCGGACCTGGCTCCCCATCGACCGCTGGAGGGCCACCCGCCGCTCGGCCAGCGCCTCCGCTGCGTCATCGGACATCGAGCTCAGGTACACGCGGGCCGTTCGGAGGTCGGGTGCCGTCTCCACCGCGGTGATGGTGACCAGGCGCAGGCGCTCGTCGGCATCGGCCAGCCGCTCGAGCTCCTCGGCCAGGATCTGGCGGAGGACCTGGTTGACCCGGAGCGACCTCGCGTACGGGGCCGTACCTCGGTTGTCATGGCGGCGACCAGGCATCAGCTTCTCCGGTCCGGGCCCGGGGCCCGGCTCGATGGTCCCCGGGAACCAGGTCAGGTCCGGGGGATCTCGCGCTCTTCGTAGGTCTCGATGACGTCCCCCTGCTTCAGGTCCTGATAGTCGGAGAGACCGATACCGCACTCGAAGCCGGCCGACACCTCGCGAGCATCGTCCTTGAACCGGCGCAGGGACGTGATCGAGCCCTTCCAGATGACCACGCCCTCACGGAGGAAGCGCACCTTGGATCCGCGGGTGATGACGCCCTCTCGGACGTAGCACCCGGCGATGGCCCCGATCCTCGGCACCCGGAAGACCTCGCGGACCTCGGCCTCACCGGTGACGACCTCCTCGAAGACGGGGGCCAGTAGGCCGAGCATGGCCGCTTGGAGGTCCTCGAGCAGGTTGTAGATGATCTCGTAGGTCCGGATCTCGACGTTCGACTTCTCCGCCTGCTCGCGGGCCCGACGGTCGGGGCGGACGTTGAAGCCGATGATGGTGGCATTCGAGGCCTGAGCCGTCTGCACGTCGTTCTCGGTGATCCCACCCACGCCCCGTTGCACGAAGCTGAGCTTGACGTCGTCGCGTTCGAGCTTCCGCAGGCTCTCGGTGATCGCCTCCAGCGAGCCCTGGACGTCGGCCTTGAGGATGATGTTCAAGGTGGCCGTCTCGCCCCGTTGGATCTGCTCGAAGAGGTCCTCCAACTTGGCCCCGCCCAGCGCCGAAGCGGCGGCGGGCACGTGCCCGGCCACCCGGTAGCGGTGAGCCCGGGCCTCTCCGATGGTGCGGGCCTGGGACAGCTCGGGAGCCACCCGGAGCTCGTCGCCGGCGTTGGGCGGCTCCGAGAACCCGAGCACCTGCACGGGGGTCGACGGGGGCGCCTCTTTGATCTGGTCACCGTGGTCGTCGACCAGTGCCTTGACCTTGCCCCATGCCGCGCCGGCCACGATGGGGTCGCCGACACGCAGTGTGCCCCGCTCCACGATGACCGAGGCCACCGGGCCGCGGCCCACCTCGAGCTCGGCCTCGATGACGAAGCCGCGTGCTGGGCCTTCCGGGCTGGCCACCAGCTCCTCGATCTCGGCCACCAGGAGGATCTGCTCCAACAGGTCGTCGATGCCCAGGTTCTGGAGGGCCGACACCTCCACGGTGATGGTGTCGCCGCCCCAGGCCTCGGGGACAAGCCCCTGCTCCGACAGCTGTTGCAGCACCCGGTTGGGATCGGCCTCCTCCCGGTCGATCTTGTTGACGGCCACGATGATCGGCACCTCGGCCGCATTGGCGTGATTGATGGCCTCGATGGTCTGGGGCATCACGCCGTCGTCGGCCGCCACCACCAGGACCACGATGTCGGTGACCTCTGCCCCGCGGGCTCGCATGGCGGTGAACGCCTCGTGGCCCGGGGTGTCGATGAAGGTGATGGCGCTGCCGTTGTAGTCGACCTGGTACGCGCCGATGTGCTGGGTGATCCCGCCGGCCTCGCCGGCCACCACATTGGCCGACCGGATGCGATCGAGCAGGAGCGTCTTGCCGTGGTCGACGTGGCCCATGACGGTGACCACGGGCGGCCGGGGGCGCAGGTCGGCCTCGTCCTCTTCTTCCTCGTCGTCGTCGAAGAACTTGGCCAGCAGCTCGGCCTCCCGCTCCTCGCCCGGGTCGACCAGCCGGACGTTCGCACCCAGCTCGGCTGCGAACAACTCGATCATGTCGTCGGTCAGCGACTGGGTGGCCGTGACCATCTCCCCTTGGAGGAGGAGGAACCGGATCACGTCCCCCGCCGACCGGTTCAGCTTGGGGCCGAGGTCGCGCGCGGTGGAGCCGCGCTCCACGATGACCTCGGTGTCGGGAACCGGGGCGGTCGAGGGCGTATACGCAGTGAGCTGGGTCGGCTCCAGCTCCTCGAGATTCCGGCGCCGGCGGCGCGGGCGGCGCTGGTTTGGACGGCCTCGTCCCATGCCCGGGCCACCACGTCCGGGCGGACCGCCGGGGCCACCGCCCGGTCCGCCGGGGCCACCGGGACGACCGCCGGTGAACCCACCACCGCCACCGGGACGTCCTGCCCCGCCGCCACCGGGCCGGCCGGCATAGCCGCCGCCACTGGGTCGTCCACCCGGTCCACCCGGGCCGGGACGGCCGGCCCCCGGAGGGGTGCGCCGGCCGCCCGCGCCGGGCGGTGGCGGGATCGGTCGAC
>DATDHU010000032.1:0-2877 GCA_036521415.1 Acidimicrobiales bacterium | reverse complement strand
GTCGACGGCCAAGGGACCGACGCCACCATGACGTTGGACCAGGTGACGCCCCGGACACCGGTCCACAAGGGCGAGGTCATGTTCACCAGTGGCCTCGATGCGTCGGCCTACCCGCCCGGCATCCCGGTGGCCCGGATCGTGGCCTTCCACACCACTCCCGGCGCCGTCCAGGAGACGATCACCGTGGCGCCGGAGGCCGATCTCAGCCGTCCGCTGGCCTACGTGGACGTCGTGCAGTGGGAGCCGACGCCGTGAGCGGGCGGGCCCTCCTCCGCTTGGCCCTGGTCACCTTGGTCCTCCTCGTCATCCAGTCGACGCTCATGCTCTCCATCCGCATCCATGGCGTGCATCCGGACCTGCTCTGGCTGGTGCCCATCACGGCGGCCATCCTCGACGGGCCCGAGACGGGAGCCATTGCCGGCTTCTGGTCCGGGTTGGCCTTTGACCTGATCCTGCCCACGCCATTCGGCCTGTCCGCCCTGGTGGGGTGCATCCTGGGCTACGCCGTCGGGTCGGCCACCAAGGCGGTGGACCGGGAGGCCGGCTGGTTGTTGCCGGTGGCCGCGGTCATTGGGAGCGTCGCAGCGGACATGCTGTTCGCCGTGCTCGGTGGAATCTTCGGACAGCGGCAGATGGTGCAGATCGATTTCACCGACCTCGTGGCGGTCGTCGCCGTCTCGAGCGCCCTCCTCGCCCTCCCGGTCAACTGGGCCATGCGATGGGCCCTGTTCCCCGACGGGACGTCCCGATCATTGGTCTCGGCGCACGGCTCCCGCGGCCGACCATGGTGAGGCGCTCGCTCCGCCATCCCATCCGAGGCGATCGGCGCTATCCCAAGCCACCGCGACAACCTCGCCGAGGGACGAAGCGCTCGCGGGAACGACAGCCGCGCATGCGGCCCCGCCGGGGCCCAAGCGTCGCCGGGCTGGTCGGTTCGCCCGAGGAGGAGACCTCCCGTCCCAACCTCCGACTCCGGGTGGTCGGAATCGCCGTACTCGTGCTCTTCGGCGTCCTCGTGGTGCGCCTGTGGACCCTGCAGGTGATCGACGCCAAGACCTACGCGGCCCAGGTCACCCGCAACCAGGTGCGGGTGGTGGCGGTGTCACCGTCGCGCGGCCAGATCGTGGACCGCAACAACACCGTCCTGGCCGGCGGCCAACCGCAGGAGGAGATCCTCCTCTCGCGGGTCTCGGCCGCGCAGAACCCCTCGGTCGTCGCCAAGGTGGCCGCGTTGATCGGGAAGACACCGACGCAGGTGCAGACGACCGTCAACAACGATCAGTACGGGCCGTATGAGCCCATACCGCTGGCCACGGGGATACCGGCCGCCACGGTGCAGTACCTCCAGGTCCACCAGTCCGACTACCCGGGCGTGTCGGTGGAGCCGGTCACCACGCGTACGTACCCGCAGGGCGGGAACACGGCGGCCCATGTACTGGGCTACCTCGGCGATATCACCAGCACCTTCCTCAACGCGCACAAGAACGCCGGGTACGCCCACGGCAGCCAGGTGGGGATATCGGGCATCGAGGCGCAGTACGAGACCTACCTGCGCGGGGTCAACGGGCGCCAGGCGCTCGAGGTGGACGCGTCGGGCAACGTGGTCGGCACCGTAGCGAGCACCGCCCCGCAGACGGGCGACACGGTGGTGCTGAACATCGACACCGGGCTGCAGCAGGCGGTCGAGGCGGATCTGGCCAATCAGATCACGTCGGACCGGCAGACCCCGGACAAGCTGAACGGCAATATCTATCCGCCGGCCAAGGACGGCGCGGTGATCGTGATGAACCCGCAGAACGGGCAGATCTTCGCCATGGCTTCGAACCCCTCCTACGACCTCAACGAGTGGGTGGGGGGTATCTCTTCGGCCAACTACACCGCGCTCCAAGCCAGTGGGGCGGAGAACAACAACGCCATTCAAGGTCTGTTCATCCCTGGCTCGACCTTCAAGCTGATCACGGCCACCGCCGACCTCCAGGACGGTGTCTACGACCCGAACCAGTACTTCTCCGACACCGGCTCGTACACCGTGCCCGGCTGCACCGGCGGCGCCGGCTCCGGCTGCATCTTCCACGACGACCAGGACAGCGGCGCCGGCAGCGTCAACCTCCCCCAGGCCCTGTCGGTCTCGAGCGACGCCTACTTCTACCAACTGGGCGACCTCTTCTGGCAGGGCCGGGCCAAATACGGCACCGATGCCATCCAGAACGTCGGGAACCAGTACGGCGAGGGGGATATCACCGGGATCGATCTGCCCGACGAGGTGCAGGGCCGCATCGACAGCCTCTCGGTGGAACAGAAGCTGCACGCCCAGGACCCCGCGGGCTTCCCCAACACCCCGAACTGGAACACCGGCGACAACATCGAGATGGCCTTCGGTCAGGGTGGGACCGTCGTCACGCCCATCGAGCAGGCGGTGGCCTACGCTACCTTCGCCAACGGGGGGACCCGCTACCAGCCCCAGGTGGCGTCAGCCATCGTCGATCCGGTCACCGGCAAGGTGGTGAAACAGTTCACGCCGGTGGTCACCGGGCACGTCAGCCTGCCGCCCTCGGTCTACCAGCCCATCTTGCAGGGCCTCGAAGGCGTGATCACCAGCGGGACGGCCAGCGCCGACTTCACGGGCTTCCCCTCCAATTTCGTGCTGGCCGGCAAGACCGGAACGGCGACCACGCCCGGAGCATCGGGTGCCTCAGGCGAGCCGACCAGCTGGTTCGTGGCCTTCGGGCCCCAGCCCACGCCGACCTATCTGGTGCTGGCCGTCATCGGTCAGGGCGGGTACGGGGCCAATGCGGCGGCGCCGCTGGTCAGAAACGTCTTCAACTACCTGCTGACCAATCCGATCGGACCGGTGAAGCTCCCCACCGGCACCAATCC
>DATDHU010000031.1:0-22090 GCA_036521415.1 Acidimicrobiales bacterium | reverse complement strand
ATGATCCAGAGGAACCGGCAGATGCCGTCGGCCGCCTCGGCGATCTGCAGGGGCGAAAAGGCATCGGGGGTGTGGACCACCACGAGCAAGGGGAGGTTGCCCCGCCGTCCCGGTTCCGTCACCGACGTATGATGCCCGATCTCATTCTGAAACCACATCAACGCTCAAAGCGCTACTATAGCGCCATGGCCACCATCCAGATCCGGAACGTGCCCGAACAGGTACACCGCACCTACCAGACGCGTGCCGCGGCGTCCGGCATGAGCCTGCAGGAATACTTGTTGGCCGAGATCGTCCGCAACGCCACCCTCCGCTCCCCCGCCGAGCTGGTGGCCGAAGTCGAAGAACGAATGCGGACCGAGGGGCAGGACGGCTTTGTCCGCGCCTCGGCCGCGGACCTCGTCCGTGCCGATCGCGATTCGCACTGACCACCGAACACCGTGACGGTCATCGATGCCTCCGTCCTGGTTGACGCGTTGGTCGGGGTCGGCCGGCCCGGTGAGTTGGCCAGAGACGAGCTCCGTCATCGAGCCGTGCTCGAGGTGCCGGCCATCTTTGGAGCCGAAGCCGTCTCTGCCCTTCGGGCGCTTGTCACGCGGGGGGCGCTCAGCTCGATCCGGGCTTCCGCCGCCCTCGAGCAGGTGCGGTCGACGCGAACGGTGCAGTACCCGTTCGAGCCCTTCAGCAAGCGGGTCTGGGAGCTGCGGGACTCCGTCACCGTCTACGACGCCTGGTACGTCGCCCTGGCCGAGTGGCTGGGCACCGACCTGGTCACCGCCGACGCGCGCCTGGCGGGTGCCGTCGGCCCACGCTGCCCCGTCCGGCATGTGGCCGACGGAACCATCCCACCCTGCTGACACGGGGGCGGGGTCAAGCGGTCATGGGAGCAACCACACCCACCGAAGCCAGCACGGGCCCCGGTGCGACCGGCGCTTGACGCCGCCCCTGGCGAGTCACTCCACCGACCCACAATGGATCGTCGAGGTAAGGGGGCACCCCACCCCGGCGCCGAGACCGGGAGACCGAACGACCCGGCCTGCAAGCCCCCTTACCTCCTACGTGCGCCTTGGCGTCACCGGCACGACGGACCAACACCGCCGACGACACGCACGCCGCGACCACTTCCACGCATGGATTTGTTTGGGGCACGGACAAGGTTGGCTTATGTTGGTTCTTCACTTGGTCACTGTCAGTGATCGTCGGATGAGAAGAGGTCAACTATCAGTTGGGTGCAGGCCGTGCGAAGTCGGCATCTCGTGGACCCGGGCTCCCCGCCGGTTTCGCTCATGCCCACCTTTCGGCGAATTGGATCCTCGCGGCACTACGTTTTCGCCGGGACGTGGGCAAAAGTGAAACCAAGAGCTTCTCGGCCGACGTCGGCTCCCATCCAGGCAGCCGATGGCGAGGCGGCTTGTAGGCCAACGACCGGTCACTGACGGTGGTCGACCAGAGCATCTAGGGGAGGACCCAATCTACCGTCGGTACTCCTTGTATGTGATGAGTTATAATCCTATATTGGAACTAATCGTCATTTACACAGAGTAGTGCTATACGGTTCATGAAAAGTTTAGCAACTCGTCTTATAAGACACCTATTGGAGATATACTGGTGTAAATCGTCAGATACGAGATATTATGAAAATATCGGAAGAGAACACCGACGTGGCGGTGCTCGCCGAGCTGGGACACCGCGTAGCCCGTACCCGACTCGAGCGGAACGTCACACAGCAGGACCTGGCCAAAGAGGCCGGCGTCTCTAAGAGCACCCTCGAGCGCATGGAGTCCGGGGCAGAGACCAGGCTCTCGAGCCTCGTACGTATTCTCCGGGTGCTCGGTCTCCTCGACCGGCTCGACCAACTGGTGCCTGAGCCGTTGCCAAGCCCCATCGAGCAACTGAAGCTCCAGGGCCGGCGCCGCCGACGAGCTGCATCGGCAGCCAAGGTAGATGACATCCCGTCCACCACGTGGACCTGGCAGGACGGTGACACGCCATGAGGCGGAGGCTCGCCAACACCCCGACCTACGCACGATGACGACGGTTGCGTCGGTGCGTATGTGGGGCCGGTCCATCGGGGCCGTCGCCCTCGAGGACGGCAACGACACGGCCGTGTTCCAGTACGACCCCGCCTTCGCCCGAAGCGGCATCCAGGTCTCCCCTCTCACCATGCCGCTACGAGCCGAGCCCTACGCCTTCCCGACCCTCCCCCGGGACACCTTCCGGGGCCTGCCCGGCCTGCTGGCCGACTCGCTGCCCGACCGCTACGGCAATGCGCTGATCGACACCTGGCTGGCCTCCGAAGGCCGCACCCCGGCCAGCTTCGACGCCGTCGAGCGGCTCTGCTACATGGGCACCCGCGGGATGGGCGCGCTGGAGTTCGCCCCCGCGGCCGGCCCCGGTCCCTCGGGCATCAGTAGCGACATCCACATAGACCGACTGGTCGCCCTGGCCTCCGAGGTCCTGACCCAGCGACGCGAGCTGGTGGCCTCGCTCGACGACGCCGACAAGGAGGAGTCCCTGAAGGACATCTTGCGCGTCGGTACCTCGGCCGGCGGGGCCCGGGCCAAGGCGGTGATCGCCTGGAACCCGACCACCCATGCAGTCCGCTCCGGCCAGGTCGACGCCGCGCCCGGCTTCGAGTACTGGATCCTCAAGTTCGACGGAGTGAGGGGCAACCGGGACAGAGACCTGGACCAGCCGCAGGGGTACGGGGTCATCGAGTACGCCTACGCCAACATGGCCCGCGCCGCCGGCATCACGATGTCCGAGTGCCGGTTACTGGAGGAGCACGAGCGCCGCCACTTCATGACCCGTCGCTTCGATCGCCCCGGTGGCAGCGCCAAGGTGCACATGCAGTCCCTCGGTGCCCTGGCCCATTTCGACTTCAACCAGGTGGGGGCGTACTCCTATGAGCAGGCGCTGCTGGTCATCCGGCAGCTCGGGCTGCCCATGGAGGCCATCGAGCAGCAGTTCCGGCGGATGGCTTTCAATGTCATCGCCCGCAATCAGGACGACCATGTGAAGAACATCGCATTCCTCATGGACCAGGCCGGTCGCTGGACCCTGTCCCCCGCCTTCGACATGACCTACTCGTACTCCCCCGGCGGGGTGTGGACGAGCCAGCACCAGATGTCGCTCAACGGCAAGCGGGACGACTTCGTCCTCGACGACTTCCGGCGTTGCGCCGAGACCGCCTCGATGAAGCGCGGGCGGGCCGAGGAGATCGTCGGCGAGGTCCACGACGTGGTGGCCTCCTGGCCGACCTTCGCCAAGGAGGCGGGCGTGCCCGAGCGGGACACTCAGCGGATCGAGGCGGCACACCGGCTCGACCTGATTCGGTCCTGACGGCCCGTCGAGACGAGGCCGTTCGGGCCTCTCGTCTACGCCGCCGCCGGGATCGAACCGTTCCCATGCAGAAATACGGCGGCTCACCTGCCGGGCCTATGCCAGCCTGCGCCCGGTCAGTCCCTAGTTTCCAATCAGTGTACAGTAACAATTGAAACTTAGAGCGGTATTGAGCCGAGGTGGAGAATTTGCCGCTACACGACATCGTTGGTCTTCCTGAGGTCCGTCCCTGGAGCGATGACGCAATGGCGATCCGATTGCGAACACCGCGATGACCCGGCTGGCGCGGGACCGGGACACGCACCTGACGCGAGAGGAGATCACGGCCGAGGCGCTCCGATGCTTCGACGAGTCCGCCGTTCCGCCGAGCATCCGGCAGTTGGCCTCTGTCCTCCGGGTGACCCCATCGGCCATCTACCACCACTTCCCGTCCCGGGCTGCGATCATCCAGGCCGCCGTCGACCTGGTGTGGGAGGAGGCGGGGGCCCGGTTCCTCGAGCTGGTTCCCGACCCGTTGACCGCCGACCCCGTCGAGGTCCTGGTCGCCGGGGGCGTCGCCACCAGGGAGGTGTTCGGCACCCACTATCAGGTGGCTCCGTTCATCGCCGCCACCACGCAGGCCAGCGGACCGCTCACCGCCGTCCTGGCGCTGATGGCCACCATCTTCGAGCGGATGGGGCTCGATAGCGATGAAGCGGCGGCGTCATTCCATACCTATGCCTCCTACACCCTCGGTGCAGTGCTGTTCGCCGCCACCCGCCGCATCACCAACGAACAGCTGGCCCGCGAGGGGGCAGCCGCCATCCCGCCCGAGCGGTACCGCAAAGATCGGGCTCGACGTGCCGACGGTCAAAAGGATGCCGGCGCCACCAGCACTGTGTTCGTTCAGGCCCTCGACGAGATGGTCGATCTCTCGGTCGTCGACCCCGACCGCGATGGGAAGCTATTTGCCGAAGGGCTCCGCCGCCTCATTGTCCGATTCGGTGACGAAGGCGCTCATCAGAACCTGAGCTGATCGAGGCCGGCCTCAGTGGAAACTTCCCGCTGGTCGCCGACGGCGAGGTTGCCTATGCGGCAAAGCCGCCATCGATCGTGATTGCCGTGCCGGTGACGTAGGACGCGTCGTCACCTGCGAGATAGGCCACCGTGGCGGCGATGTCGTCGACGCGGCCGTAGCGACCGAGGGCCGGAAGGCCGCGCAGGAACTCGGCAGCCGGGCCGTCTTGCGGATTCATGTCGGTATCGATCAGCCCGCCGTGCACGACGGAGACCGTGATCCCCTTGGGGGCAAGGTCCCGGGCGAGACCCTTGGTGAGGCCCGTCAATGCCGACTTGCACATGGCATAGAGCGTCAGTCCGGGCACGGGCACGCGGTCGGCCAACGCACTCCCGATGTTGATGATTCGTCCCCCTTCACCCATGTGTCTGGCCGCAGCCCGGGAGGCGAGGAACACCGCCCGGACGTCCACCGCCCACGTAAGGTCCAGTTCCTCCACCGTCGCCTCCTCGATGGATCCACCGTTGAAGATCCCGGCGTTGTTGACGAGGATATCGATCCCGCCCAGGTCTCTCACCGTCTGTTCCACCGCCGCCTCGGCTCCTCCGGGATCGGCGTTGTCGGCCTCGATGACCAGGGCTCGCCCGCCCTTTGCCTCGATCTGCTCAGCCACCGCATGGGCTTTGCCCGCGCTGGTGGCATAGGTCAGTGCCACCGCCGCGCCATCGTGCGCCAATCGCCGGGCGATCGCCGCTCCGATTCCACGGCTTCCGCCGGTCACCAGCGCCACCTTGCCCTCAAGTCCGTTCATGGTCCACCTCCGCTCTCGGTCAGCTTGTACGCAGATCGACGAAGCAGACCCGGCACTTTGGACAGGTGAAGCACGCCATATGGACGCGTAAATGGCGACGAGCCGGCCGAGATGGCGAGTAGGCGAGTAAGCGCCCGCGACCCCGGATGGCTAGAGGGCGCGCAGTCTGCGCTCCAGCTCTGCCCGCTCGACACCGTTGGTGCTCAGGGAGATGGCGACCTCGTAGGCCTGCCTGGCGGCCCGCTTGTCGCCTGCTCGGCGCAGCAGATCGGCGTGGGTGGCATGGAGGGGCTGGTATCGCACGAGCGCAGCATGGCCGAGTAACGGTCGGAGCAGTTCCAGTCCTTGCTCAGGTCCATCGGCGAAACCCACGGCGGCGGCATGATTGAGGGCGACGACCGGCGACGAGTTCAGTTGGATCAGTGCGCCGTACAGCTGGGCGATCTGCACCCAGTCGGTTGCTTCGGCATCCGCACCCTGGATATGCAACGCGGTGATGGCGGCCTGGAGTTGGTACTCGCCCGGTCGGCCCAGATCCAGCGCCGTTTGAAGGGAGGTGAGGCCCTCTCGGATCTGCTGGCGGTCCCATGTCGATCGGTCCTGGTCGGCCAGCCCGACCCAGTCGCCGGTCGGGTCGGTCCGTGCCGCGTGACGGGCGTTGTGTAACAGCATCAGAGCCTGCAGACCCCACACTTCGGCTTCGTCGGGCAGCAACTCGACCAGGAGCCGACCCAGGCGAAGGGCTTCCACGCACAGTTCGGCCCGCACCAATACGTCGCCGGCAGTCGCCGTGTACCCCTCGTTGAAGATCAGGTAGGTGACGCGCAGGACGCTGCGAAGCCGTTCGGGAAGTTCGTCAGCGGTCGGCACCTGATAGGCGATATGGGCGTTCGCAATCTTTCGCTTGGCCCGCACTATCCGTTTGCCCATGGTGGGCTCCGCCACCAGGAAGGCCCGGGCGATCTCGGTGGTTGTCAGCCCCCCGACGACTCGAAGCGTCAGTGCGACGCGGGCCGGCAGATCCAACGCCGGGTGACACGCGGTGAAAACGAGCCTCAGCCGATCGTCAGCGATCGTGGCCTGTTGTCCCAGTGGCTGTCCCATGGGCGGAGGTTCCTCCTCGTCCAATCGCACCAGCTCTGCCAATCGCTGGGCTCGATCGAGCACCGATCGGTCCCGCCGGAGTCGATCGATGGCCCGGCGGCGTGCGGCGACCGTGATCCACGCGCCGGGGTTCCGCGGGATGCCGCTCTTCGGCCATGCGATGACCGCGGAAGCGAAGGCCTCCTGCACGGCGTCCTCGGCCACCTGGATATCGCCGACGTACCGGATCAACGTCGCCAACACGGCCATCCGCTCCTCGCCAAAGGTGCGGGCCACTGCGGCTCCGACCGGATCAACTCCCTGGTCACGCGTACTCGGACTGCTCATGATCTCGGCGATCAGGAATTTGGTATGGAGTCGGGACCCATAATCGGTCGTACCTCGATCGAGCCATAGCGCGCCGTAGGCAGCTTCGCGGCCTGCCGCAGCGCTTCGTCGAGGTCCCGGCACTCCAGGATGTAGAAGCCGACGAGAATCTCCTTGGTCACCGCGAACGGTCCATCGGTGAGCTCTGTTTCCCCTTCCCGCACCCTCACAGTCGTCGCCATATCGACCGGGAAGAGCGGGGCGTTGGCCACCAGCAGCCCGGCCTCACGGAGGCTGTCGGTCAGCTGCGTCCACAGGGGCATCTCGGCCCAACGCTCCGCGTCGCCGGCGTCGTCCACCTCAGGCGAATACAGCAAGAGCATGTACTGCGGCATCGATCCTCCTCACGTGGCCCGGCGGTCGACCGCTGCGACCACCTCGTCACCACCCTCGTTGCCAGCTTGCCATTGTCATGCACGCTGCACGGCGCCTTCCATCGGACGCCCACCTGGCGACCTCCATTACTACGACGCAGTACCACGGCGGATTTGGACACCGCTGGCCGGGAATGGTCGGGATCGGGACCCTGGGTGTCCAAATCAGAGGGGGAGGTGCGTCGTCTGGATGAAACCGCAACCGGAACTGTCCGGTATCGACGAACCGGAAACCGACACAGGAGGAAACATGCGTAGCTTGATCGTCAGCGCCCTGGTCTCGCTCGACGGAGTCTTCGGCGATCCTCGTTCGTGGGCGTCGGAGTACTTCGACGACGACTCGGCGACAAGATCCCTAAAACGGCTGATGGGCAGCGACGCGATGCTCATGGGACGGGGCACCTACGAGTACTTCGCGCCGGCCTGGCCGACGATGAGCGGACCCTACCCCGACCGGATCAACGCCATCCGCAAGTACGTGTTTTCATCGACGTTGTCCGAGGTCGACTGGCACAATTCCACCATCGTCACTGGAGACCCGACACAGGCGGTCGAGCAGCTCAAGGAGGAGGGGGACGCCGACCTGGTCATCTATGGATACGGGAAGCTGGCTCAGACCCTGCTCGAGCATGATCTGGTCGACGTCCTGGACTTCTGGGTCCACCCAGCCGTGATCGGCGGAGGGACCAGCGTGTCCCGACCCGGCCAACACAAGGCTCTTCAATTGACCGCGGTCGAGTCATGGCCGACCGGCGTGGTCTCGCTTCGCTACGGTCGACCGTGAGATCGCAGCCGACCGTGAGATCGCAGCCGACCCTGAGATCGCACCGACCCTGAGATCGCAGCCGAGGCTCGCGCTCAGACCGGTTCGCCGGTCAGACCGGCTCGGCCGCCAGCATCGAGCCCAGGCGCAGGAGCTGCTCGGTGGCCCCTCCCAGCGTGAGCTCGAGCTGCTTGGTCAGCAGGAAGTACCGGTGCATCGGGTAGTCGCGGTCGACCCCCACCCCGCCGTGGAGGTGGACGGCGGCGTGGACGACCCGCTGGCCACCCTCGGCCGCCCAGAACTTGGCCACGGCCACCGCGTCGTCGGCCGGGAGACCCTCGGCGATGCGCCACGCGGCCTGCCAAGCGGTCAGCCGGATGGCCTCGCTGTCGACATAGGCATCGGCAGCACGCTGGCCGACGGCCTGGAACGTAGCGATCGGCCTGTCGAACTGCTCACGGGTCTTGGTGTACTCAGCGGTGAGGGCCAGCGAGGCCGCGGTCACGCCCGCCTCGGCCAAAGCGGCAGCGGCGGTGGCCCGGAGCACCAGCCAATGCACGATCTCCGAGCCGCTGGCCGCCGAGCCCAACAGGTCGTCGCTGGTGAGGGCGACCTGGTCGAACTCGAGAATGGCATCCGGACGCTCGGCGTTGGTCAGCTGCCAGGTGCGAGAGACACCCGGGGCCGAGAGGTCGACGACGAATACCCCGACCTCGCCCCCGTCGAGACGGGCCGGCACCACGGCCACGTCGGCAATGAGCCCCGAGGGGACGCACGACTTCGACCCGGTGAGGGTGAACCCGTCGCCCTTCCTCTCTGCAGCGAGGGCCGGTGCATCCGGCGTGCCGCCCAGCTCCACGAGGGCCGTGGTGACCACCACGTCGCCGGCGACCACGCCCGGGAGCCAGCGTTGTTGCTGGGCCTTGGATCCGAACTCGGCGATGGCCGGCGCCCCGGTGGCGATGGTCTCGATGGCGGGCACGTAGGCCGCGCTCCTCCCGGCCGCCTCGACCACCAGCGCCGCCTCCAGGAACCCGAGGCCGGCGCCGCCCGCGTCCTCGGGCAGGTTGATCCCGGTGAGGCCGGCGTTGGCCAGCTCCGACCAGAGCTTGCGGTCGAACCGCGGCGTCTCCTTGTCCCCCTCGATCTCCCGCAGCCGCTCGTGGGTGGCCAGATCGGTGAAGATGCGGGTGGCCAGTTCCCGGATCGCCTCTTGGTCCTCGCTGTACGAGAAGTCCATTGCTGTATTCCCTCCGTCTTCCTCTACGTCTCGTTTTCTCGGGCTCGCCTCGCGCTAGCGGAGCGACCGCGGCAGACCCAGGCCGAAGATGGCTATCAGATCGCGCTGGATCTCGTTCGTCCCGCCCCCGAAGGTCAAGATGACCATGGAACGGGCGTACATCTCGAGCCGTCCGGCCAGGACTGCTTCGGGGCTCCCCCTGGTCAGGTAGCCGGCCTGGCCCACGACTTCCATCATGAGCCGGAAGGCCTCCATGTAGAACTCGGTGCCGAACACCTTGTTGGTCGAGGCATCGGCTACATCGAGCTTGCCCTGGGTGGCATCCCAGGCCACCTTCCAGTTGATCAGCTTCAGGAACTCGAGCTTGGCGTGGACGCGGGCCAGGTGGACCTGGACCCATTCCTGGTCGATGACCCGCCGGCCGTCGGCCAGCTTGGTGTTCTGGGCCCACGCCCGGGTGTCTCCGAGCGCCCGTTCCACGATGCCCGGCGAGCACAGGGTGACCCGCTCGTGGTTGAGCTGGTTGGTGATGAGGGTCCAGCCGTTGTTCTCGCCGCCCACCAGGTTGGTGGCCGGTATCCGGACGTCCTCGAAGAAGGTGTAGTTGATGTTGTGGTTCCCGAGGAGGGACATGGGCACCACCTTGATGCCCGGGGTGTCCATGGGCACGACGAACATGGAGATGCCCTTGTGCTTCTTGGCCTCGGGGTCGGTGCGGGTGGCCAGCCAGATGTAATCGGCCCCCCCGGCCAGTGAGGTGTACATCTTCGAGCCGTTGATGATGTACTCCTCGCCGTCCCTGACCGCCCGGGTCTGGAGCGCGGCCAGGTCGGTGCCGGCGTTGGGCTCGGTGTACCCGATGCAGAAGTGGATGTCGCCGGCCAGGATCTTGGGCAGGAAGAAGTCCTTTTGGTCCTGGGTGCCGAAGTCCATGATGGTCGGGCCCACGGTGTTGATGGTCAACATGGGGACGGGGGCACCCGAGCGCATCGACTCGTCGAAAAAGATGAACTGCTCGATGGCCGACCGGCCCTGGCCGCCGTACTCCTTGGGCCAGCCGATGCCCAGCCAGCCATCGTCCGCCATCTGCTTCACGACCCGGCGCATGTCGGGCCCGATGCCGTGGCTGTTGGCCAGCAGCTCTTCGACCTCGGGCGTCAGCAGGGCCGAGTAGTAGTCCCGGAGCTCCCGACGAAGGGCCTCTTGCTCATCCGTGTAGCCGATCTCCATGGCGTCCCTCCCTCGATCACCCGGCGTGGGCACGCCGGTTGACGGCCGGGCGCGCCAAACTGCCTGGCCATTCCAGACAGTCTGCGCTCGCTCTCTCAACCGCTAGAACACGTTATATTCGCAGGCCGCTCTCCGCCAGCGCGCTAAAGCGCTGACAGAACACGTCACTCTCGTCAGCGCCGATGAGCGGTTCTCGGCATATGACGTCGAACTCCTGCCGCTGGCCTGACTGCGTTGACTCGAATGTCAGCTCGCTGGGCTGGACTCCCGATCGCGGTCGGCCGGCCCATCCGGGGTCGCTTGACGCCGTGGCTATCGTGAGCGCGTATGACCGGTTCGAACCCGCCTGACGACCTGTTGAGGCAAGCCATGGAGGTCCTGAGCAAGGGGCCGCTTCACCGGGACGCCCTGGTCGAGCGGCTCGACCGGGCCGGCCACCTCGACCCCCTGCGAGCCGACGGAGTGGACGAGGAGGACCTGGCCGAGGCCGTGGAGGACGAGCTGCTCTGCACTGACGCGGTGTGGTCCTCCGCCGCCGACGTCATCGCTCTATGCTCCCACCTGACCGACGGGCTCGTCCTCACCCACCGCCTCACCAGTGACGAGATCGCCCGGGGCGAGGTGGTCATGACCCCGGACCTGGTCGTTCTGGACTGGGACGACCTCGATGGCCTCGAGCTCGCCGGCGGGGGCCTGCTGGAGCACCGGCTGGGTGCCCCGGTCCTCGGTGAGGACAACAGCATCCTGGCCGGCCCCGGCGGCTGGCTCAGCGTGTTCGCGCCGAGAGACGTCGTGGCGTTCGTTCGGACCGGGCAGTCGGTCCGGGTCGAACCGGCCCGGTCCCTGGGTGACGACCGCCACGAGGTGGACCTGTTGCGGGGAACCATCGACGGGGTGATCCCGCCTGGCGGCTCAGACGAAGCTTTGCCGTTCATCCTCGACGCCCTCACCGCGGACCCGACCGCGTTCCGGCACCCGGTCCGGCCACTCGGAGAGTTGCTCCAGGCTGCCGGGCTCGAGCAGCGCGGCTTTTCCTTCGGTCGCGTCGGCGACGACTGGCTGACCACCGCGGAGCAGCACGCCCTCGGAGTGCAGCGTCGACTGGCCGACACGTGGGGGTTCAACCAGTGCTGCCAGGCCGCCTTCGACCAGGCCTACGACGCATTGGAGAGAGCCCAGTGGGACGACGGCATGGACGCCCGCGCCGTCGCCGCCAGCCTGTCCCACGGAGCGGTCGCTCCCGCCCTGGCCGAGTACTGCATCGATCTCGAGCGTGAGGCCGAGCTGGTCGAACTGGCCGACGCAGTGATCACCGGCTCCTCACGGCACACGGCCGGCGCCCGTCTCCTGGTCGCCGAGGTAGCCGACCTCCATGGCGACGCACTCGGGGGCGAGGCAGCGTTGCGCCAGGCCCTCCGAGACGACCCGGCCTACGGTCCGGCCGCTTCCGGCCTGGCCCGCTACGAGCTCGACCGGGGCGACGTGAACCGGGCCATCACCCTGCTCCGCCACGAAGAGCTCGACCCCGACGACCCGCTGCTGGCCCTTCTCGAGGGCTTCCGGGACCGCTTCGACGCTCCCTTTGTGGGCGTCGGGCGCAACGAGCGTTGCCCATGCGGGTCGGGCCGCAAGTTCAAGGTCTGTTGTGCCCGCGACCGCGTGGCGCCCCTGTCGGCCAGGACCGCGTTGGTGACAGCCAAGTTGGCCCTGTTTGCCGGGCGGAGGACTCCCCGCTCCCGGATCGTCGGCATCGCCTCGTCCGCCTGCGATCCCGACGATCCCGATCTCGCCTCATCGATCGCCGACATGGTGGGAGAACCGCTGATCATCGATTTCGCCATCTGGGAGGGGGGCATTGCCGACGACTACCTCGCCGAGCGAGGCGACCTGCTCCCGCCCGACGAGCGCCGGCTGATCGAGGACCTCCTCGGCCAACCGCGCCGGCTCTGGGAGGTGACGGAGGTCGAGTCCGGCACCCGCTTGACCTTGCGGGACACGGCCACGGGCGACCAGGTCATCGTGGAGGAGCACCTCGCATCCCTGGACCGGGAGCCAGGTGAGCTCTCCTTGGCCCGGGTGGCCCGGCTGGAGAACCAGAACCAGCTCATGGGGATGCCGATGAGCATCCCCCTCCGTCTCCGGGAGTCGGCCCTTCGACTGGTCGACTCGGACCCCGACGCCGATGAGCTGGCCACCTGGTACGGGCAGGCCATTGCCTTTCCCACCCTGGTCAACTCCGATCGCGAGCCGATCGTGATCTGCCGTGCCGAGCTGGCCACGGCCGTGGCCCTGCCCGAGCTCCATGCCGCCCTCGACCCTGTGTTCGACCGGGTCGACGAGGGCGAGTGGTGCCAGCACGCCGAACGAGAAGGAGACGAGGACGAAGAGGAGGAAGGATGGATAAACAGCGGGATCCTCCTCGGCAGGGTGACGTTCGAGGACGATCGGCTGGCGATCGAGACGAATTCGGAGGGCCGACTGGAGCTCCTCTTGGCCACGATCACCGCGGCCGTTCCCGATGCCGAGGTCGTCGTGGAGGAGCGCACCGATCCCCGCCGTTCTGTCGCCGAGCGGAGGCGGTCGGGCGCTCGGGATGCCGAGCCCCGGGAAGACCTCCCGCCGGCCGAAGTAGCGGCTGTGCTCGACCAGTTCATCCGCAAGCAAGAAGCGGCGTGGGTCGACGAGTCGATCCCGGCACTCGAGGGCCTCACGCCCCGTCAGGCCCTCGACGACCCGACCCGCCGTGAGGACCTCCTTGCTCTCTTGCGCGAGATGGGCGGCCGAACTGCGGTAGGAGGTGGCGGTTTCGATGCGGACCGCATCCGATCGCTCCTCGGCCTCGGGACCGACACCGGAACCTGACAGCTGCAGATTCGGCTGGTCCGTCTGAAGGTCGGCTGTGCTGTCGGCCTCCCGTCCCTCCCGGCCTCCCGTGCCCGTAGTTCAGGGCGCTACCACCGCAGCCCGACGCGGGAGGTCGCGAGCGGCGTCGAGCACGGCATAGCCGGAGTTGTAGCCGGGGATGAACGTCACCCCCGGACCGCCGTGGCAACCAGCACCACTGAGGTAGAGCCCGTCGATCGGCAGCGGCGCATCGATCCAGCCACGCGGCCCGGGCCGGAACGCGCCCATCAGCTCAGGGTGAAGGAGCCCGTGACAGAAGTCGCCCCCGGTGCAGCCGAACATCATCTCGAAGCCATAGGACGGGTAGACGACCTTGCGCTCGATGAGCTCGGGAAAGTTCGGCGCCATGCCGGCGATCTTGGCCACGACCCGCGCGACCATCTCATCCTTCAGGCGGAACTGCTCCTCGTGGGAGGTCTCGGCCGGGAAATAGAAGGCGAACGCGCTGGCCGCATGCTTGCCCGGGGGGGCCAGGTAAGGGTCGTACACGCTCGGAATCTGCATGCCCATCGATGGGTCATCGGGGAGGATGCCCCGCCGGCAGTCCTCGTACTGGCGCTGCATGTCCTCGGGCGAGCCGAACAGCCCCATCGAGGCCCGCAGCGATCCCTCGTTCATGAACTCGTAGGGACCGGCGAATTCTGGCAACCCGTTGAGGGCGAAATGGACCTGGAGATAGGCCGCTCGGTGGTCCATGGTCGTGACCCGTTGGACCAACCACTCGGGCATGGACTCGGGGTCGATGAGCCGGGTGAACGTGCTGGTCGGGTCCAGGTTGGACACCACGACCGGTGCACCGATGACCTCTCCGTCGGTGAGGCGGACTCCGCTGACCCGGTCACCCTCGAGCAGGATGCGATCCACCTTGGCCCCGAGGCGGATCTCACCGCCGTGACGCTCGGCCATCCCCTTCACATGGTCCGAGAGGGCGCCGATCCCGCCGCGGAGCTTGCGCATCATCTGGGTCCCGGTGGTGGCCAGGGCGAAGGCCAGGCACATCGCACTGCCCGGCGTCGATGGCCCACGGTAGGTGGAGTTGACGGCCAGGAACGCAAGCATGCTCCGCAGTGTGGCGTGGCGCTGCTTGTCCGGGAGGAACCGGTCGATGACATCCATGGCGCTGCCGAAGAGGGCGGTGGTGATCGCCTCCCGCTCCTTCTCGTTCTGGCCGCAGGCCATCATCTGGTCGAGGGTCTTCGGCTGAGCGCGCACTTCGAACCGGCCGATGGCGCGAGCCGGTGCCTCGGACCAGGCCAAGAGCTCGGCCATGCCGACGACCGCCTCCATGCCGTTGGTCTCGGCGATGTGCCCCATCAGCCGCTCGACGTCGGTATAGAACAGCATGGGCGGCACGCCCGGGCCGCCGAGGTTCACCGACATCACCTCGGGCTCATAGGTCTGGCACTCCCCCAGCCCAAGGTCCTCGTTGATCTCGTCGGGCGTGGGGAACCACACCGACCCGGCGATCTCGAAGCTGTAGCCACGGATGAGCTCGGTCGTCGAGGCCATGCCGCCGGTAAAGCGGTTCTTCTCGAGGCACAGCACCCGCATGCCTCCCCTGGCCATGATCGCCGCCGCCGTGAGGCCGTTGTGCCCCGCTCCGATGACCACTGCGTCGTAGTCCGACACTGGCCCCCCTTCCGCCAGCCAATGATCGGCTGGAGTTCGCTCGGATCGTCCGACAGATTATACGTACTTATGTCAGACCTGACATAATCTGTAGTTCTCATTGGTCGTTGTGGTTTTGTCCGGCGTATCGGCGGACCGGTGAGGACAGGCGGTAGGACCGGGAAGGGAGGCTCGGCCATGATGAACGCCGTGGCGCTCCCGGAGAACAAGCATGTAGCCCGAAGCAAGGCGACGCGGGCGGCCTTGCGCCATGGGGCCACCGAGCTCTTCGAGGAACAGGGCTTCGAGGCGACATCGGTCGCCGAGATCGCCGGCCGGGCCGGTGTCACCGAGCGGACCTTCTACCGGCACTTCCCCACCAAGGAATCGGTCCTCTTCGCCGACTACGAGGACCGGCTCGACTGGCTGCATCAGGCCCTCGAGCGGCGGCCGCCCGGGGAGCCGTTGATCGACTCCGTGCTGATCGCCATCCACTCCTATCCCGACGAGGTCGAGATCGTGCGACAAGCGGCGGCCCTCCGCCGCAATCTGCTCCGCCAGGATCAAGCGGTCGCCCACCTCCGGCTGGTCCAGGCCGCCTTCGCCGAGGAGATCACCGAGCACGCACGCCGGCGCCATGGCCATGGACCCGACGTGGACCTGTACTCGGCAGTGGCGGGCGCTGCGTTGGCCGCGGCCCTGGTGAGCACGCTCGACACCTGGGCCCAGCGGGGCTCGGCCTCCACCGATGAGCTGACCACCATGGTGGAGTCAGCAATGGCTTACCTCCGGACCGGCCTTCCCACACCGGCGGAGCGCCGGCCCGCTCCCGGCGCAGTCGACGTCGCTCCCACCTGACCGTTCGGGGTCGCAGCCCACGATGTCGCTCCCGTGACCAGGAGCACGTAGCCTGAGACGCAGTGCAGCTCCGGGACGGTCGCTAGAGTTACCTGCAAGTAAGTACGCCCCGCTGCACGAGTCGATCAGCGGCGAACCAGTGCCGCTCGGACCTTGAGGAGTATCGAATGCCCGAAGCTGTCATCGTCGCCACCGGACGGACCCCCATCGGCCGAGCGAACAAGGGCTCCCTGGTCGACTGCCGGCCCGACGACCTGGCCGGGTTCATCGTCAAGGAAGTCCTGGCCAAGGTGCCCCAGCTCGATCCGCTGACCGTCGAGGACGTCCTCATGGGCTCCGGGCAACCCGGCGGCGAGGCCGGCTATAACGTCGGCCGGGTAGCCGCCATCCTGGCCGGGATGCCCGACGTCCCCGGCGTGACCGTCAACCGTTACTGCTCCTCCTCGCTGCAGACCATCCGGATGGCCGCCCATGCCATTCGATCCGGCGAGGGCGACGTGTTCGTGGCCGCCGGCGTCGAGACGGTCAGCCGCTTCAAGTTCGGCGCGGCCGACACCGGCCCCCACAACGAGCGCTTCGCCGACGCCGAGGCCCGTACCGTCGCCCGCACCCCGGCGTTCACCGACCCGTGGACCCCGGGCCCCGGACTGCCCGACGTGTACATCGCCATGGGCCAGACGGCCGAGAACGTGGCCGAGTCCGAGAAGGTCAGCCGGGAGGAGCAGGACGAGTTCGCCGTTCGCTCCCAGAACCTGGCCGTCGAATCCGAGTCCAACGGCTACTTCGCCCGGGAGATCATCCCGGTGACCACGCCCGAGGGCAAGCTGGTGACCAAGGACGACGGTCCCCGGCCGGGCACCACCTTGGAGAAGCTGTCCGAGCTGAAGCCGGTGTTCCGGGAGGGCGGCACGGTCACGGCCGGCAACGCCTGCCCGCTCAACGACGGGGCTGCCGCCGTGGTGGTCATGAGCGACACCAAGGCGCGCGAACTGGGCATCACTCCCCTGGCTCGCATCGTGGCCAGCGGTGTGTCCGGGCTCAACCCCGAGATCATGGGCCTCGGACCCATCGGGGCCATCCGCCAGACCCTCAAGCGAGCCAACATGACCATCGACGACATCGACCTGGTCGAGATCAACGAGGCGTTCGCCGCTCAGGTCGTCCCGTCGGCCAAGCATTTGGGCATCAGCTGGGACAAGCTGAACACGCACGGCGGGGCCATCGCCCTCGGCCATCCGTTCGGCATGACCGGCGCCCGGATCATGACGACCCTGCTCAACGGCCTGGAAGACTCGGGCAAGACGTTCGGGCTCGAGTCGATGTGCGTCGGGGGCGGGCAGGGCATGGCCATGATCGTGGAGCGCCTCTCATAAAGAGCGCTTCTGGTCACCTGGTCCCCTGTCATGGTCTCTGGCCTGATTTGATTAAGAGATGACCAGGCTCGCACGAGACCGGGAAACCCATCTCACCGAAGAGGAGATCGCAGCCGAGACGCTCCGGTGCTTCGACACCAGCGCGTCGGCACCGAGCATCCGGCAGTTGGCCATGGCCCTCAAGGTCACCCCGTCGGCCATCTACCACCACTACCCGTCCCGGGCGGCCATCGTCCAGGCCGCCGTCAACCTGGTCTGGGAGGAAGCCACGATCAAGCTCCTCGAGCTGATACCGGATCCCTTTTCCGCCGACCCGGTCGAGGTCCTGGTCTCCTCGGGTCTCGCCACCCGTCGGGCGTTCGGCGAGCACTTCCGGATCGCCCCGTTCATGGCGGCCACGCCTCAGGCCGACCGGCACCTGGTGGCCATCATGGTCCTCATGACCAACGTCTTCGAGCGACTCGGGCTCGACGCCGACGAGGCAGCCGCCTCGTTTCACTCCTACGCCTCGTTCACCATCGGCTCGACTCTCTTCGCCGCCACCCGCCACATCACGAATGAAGCGGCCGACGACGAGAAGTCCGGGGACGCTCCCGCCGAGCGGTTCCGGTCCGCCCGCAGGCCCGGATCCGACAGTGGGTCGAGTTCAGACGAGAGTGGCTCCGGTTCGGACGCGATCCATCACGCCCTCGACGAGATGATGGACGTTTCGGTCACCGACCCCCAACGCGACGAGGAGCTCTTCGTCCAGGGACTGCGCCGCCTGGTCGCCGGCTTCACGCCGGGGGGATTGCGGTGAGCATCAGCCGGCAATGACGACGCGGACACCCACCGTCTCATAGGTCGCCACCGCTCGGAGGTCCCGGGTGGCCAGATCGGCCTCGTTCTCGAGGGCGGCCAGTGCCACCAGCCCGTCGTAGACGGCGCCGCCGGCGATCCCAAGTCCGCCGAGCACGTCGGCGATGTGTCCGGCCATCTCTGACCCGAGCAGCATCGGCGGGGCGAAGCGATCGCCGAGCAGCCGGGCGGCATCGGCGGGCTCGACCCGCACGCCCGCCGGGAGCCGCGTGAGGACGGCGTAGGTCTCGACCAGGGCATGGCCGCTCAGCGCCACCTCCTTGCCGTCCCACCACCCAACGACGTCGTCGTGAGCGGCATGCGTCTGCACTAAAAGCGGGACGGCGACGCTGGTGTCCACCGCGAGCGGGGTCACCGGCGACCGGAGTCCATCAGCCCGAAGACCACGTCGTCGTCGATCGTGGTGTCACCCGTGGCGACCAGCACCCCCGACTCGTCGACCAATCGAGCGGTTCGCCCGACGGGCACCAGTTGTAAGCCGGCCCCGTACTGGGAGATGTCGACCGTCGATCCAGGGGCCAGACCGATGGCATCCCGCAGCGGCTTGGGAACGACGATGCGCCCGACCGAGTCGATGGTGGCTTCCATTGGGAATATCGTACCAGTTGATTCCCAGGAGGTCCACACGCAGTGGTCCGCTGGTGGCTGGACGTGGTCGGACGGAACATCAGGGTCAACCATGTACCCTGGCTTGCAGGTGCAAGACCCGACTGGCGGTCCGTTCACTCCGCCGAGAAGGGAACGGCGTGAGCGGCGAAGTCGAGGCCGAAGACCGGGTTGAGATCCAGATCAGCGAGATCGCGCTCCTCGTCGGGATCTGCGCGCGGCGCGTAGGAACTCGGTCATGACCACCGCATTCGCCCTCTCCGGCGGCGGCAACCTGGGACCGATGCAAGCGGGAACTGTCCTCGCCCTTGTCGAGGGGGGCATTGAGCCCGACCTCCTCGTCGGCACCTCGGTGGGCGCGCTCAACGCGGCATTTCTCTCCACTCGCCCGGGGCTGGCCGGGGCCCGCAAGCTGATGGCCGCCTCATCGGCCCTTCGGCGCCGCGAGGCCTTCCGATTCGACCTACTCACCGTCCTGGCCGGGTTTTTCGGGGTGCGCGACAACCTGATCTCCGCTCACCACCTCCGCGGGTTGATCCGACGATGGGTCCAGATCGAGCGCATCGAAGAGGCGACCACTCCCCTGGCCATGACAGCCACGGACGCCTTGACGGGCGAACCGGTCATCCTCGACTCGGGTGACATCGGTGACGCGCTGGCGGCCAGTTCCGCCATCCCGGGCCTCTTGCCGCCGGTGCAAATCGACGGTCGCTGGCTGGTCGACGGCAGCCTGTCGGCCAACCGACCCGTCCTCCAGGCCCAGGAGCTGGGGGCTGACGAGGTGTACGTGATCACGACGGACACAGCCGCTCGGCTCCGCCCGCCACGGGGTGCGGTGGCCATGGCCATGAACTCCGTATCCCTCGTCACGGCCCGGGTCGCACAGGAGCAGCTGGCCGCGGCCATGAGACACGCAATGAATACGGGCGGCCGGGTCGTGGTCGTGCCCTCACCCCAGCCACCCGCGCCAGGGCCCTTCGACTTTCGCAGGAGTGCCGCCCTGGCCGACGCCGCCTACCGGCGGACCGTGGCCTGGCTACTGGAGGAGGCCCCGTTGAGCTCCGGTGCTGGTCCTGCGGGCTCGGTCCCACTTCCCGAGCCGGTCGCAAGTGGCGTGGGCATTGCCGAGCCAATCGGCCTCGAATTGGGGCCCGAGGCCGAGGAGCTGCTGTGACAGACGTTCACAACGCCCGCCCTCTCGGGGCACTCGGCGAAGGTGCGGTCGGCGAGACCGGCACGTTCGGTGCGGTCGGCACGGTCAGGTCTTTGGGCTGGACCGGCGCCGTGGGCGAGGCCGGCGCTCTCGACAGGGCTGGTGTTCTCGGCGAAGCCAGTGCCGTCACCACCAACGGCGCCGTCGGGGTTCCCTCGAGGTTGGTGCTCGGTTCGAGCGAACACCAGGAGCTCTTTTGCCGACTCTTCGTCGAGACGCATGTCTCCTACGATGTCGAGTCGATCGCCTGGCCCACGCTCTCGTCGGCCGACCGCCAGTTCCTCGGTGACCTTCCCATCTGGGATGAAGCAGTGAACACCGAACACGAAACGGCAGTACTCGTGCGGGCCATGGCCGACTACGAACCCGACCCAATGCTCGCCGAGGCGATCGGGCTGCAAGCGTACGAGGAGGAACGGCATTCGGCACTGGTCACGGCCCTGACCGACCACTACGGGATCGACGTTCGCCGCCGACCGACGCCACGGGTGGCCAACCCGGAGTGGGCGTTCCTCAAGTCCGGATGGGGTGAGTGCATCGACTCGTTCTTCGCCTTCGGGATATTCGACGTCGCCCAGCAGACCGGGCTGGTCCCACCCCGGCTCCTGGCCATGTTCGATCTGGTCATGCGCGAAGAGGCCCGGCACATCCTCTTCTTCGAGAATTGGCGCCTCGCCCAGCGGCACTCGGCGCCGGCCTGGGACGCGTCGCTCTTGGCCCTCCGAAGTGCAGTGGCGGCATCGTTGGTCGTCCTGGACCGGCTCCGATTGGCCGCGACCAGCTCCCGCGATGCAGGGGGCGCCGATCAGAACTTTCTGCTGTCGGGGGCGAAGGCCATCGGCGCCCTGACCCCTCGGGCCTTCGTCGACATCTGCCTCGGGGCGAACGACAGACGATTTCGTCTCTATGACCAGCGGCTGGTCCGCCCCCGGATCGTTCCGGGACTAGCCCGTAGGCTCCGGTCGCTGCTGCCCGATCGCTCGCCAGGCCGTGGTGGCGCATTGTCGCGGCGCCGCGCTCGGGTATGACGTAGGCGCGGCAAGGATCCAGGCCGCCGACATTGATCGGCGACGACGAATCAGGGGGTGGGATCCGGGGTGGGATCCGCCAGCAGCTCGATGCAGCGAGCGAGATTGACCGCATGGTCCCCCGGCCGCTCGTAGAAACGGGCCAGAATGGTCACCTCGGTAATGCTCGTGTTTCGTCAAACCGGGTTGTGAAGGCGAAGGATTACCACAGAGGAGCGTTTTGAAACTCTTCCGATTTCTAAAACTCAGTCTACTCCTCGTGGTTCTTGCGGTGATCCTGGCGGCTTGCTTGCCGACAACTACGACGACGACAACGACAACAACCTCCAGTGTGGGGAAGCATCCAGTTTTTGCGTTCTACTACCTGTGGTGGGACACCTCTCATTGGCACAATCGATTGGGGCCGAACTACCCGTACACGGCCAATCCGCTACCACTACCGGCAACACTGAGTGGCAACGGCTGCACCGTTCAAAACAACTACAGCGGCAACTACCTGACTGATGTGCCCTCGCAACTGTGGACGCAGGATGATCCGAAACAGATTCAGGCCGACGTCTCGATGGCTGCATCCGCCGGGTTGACCGGGTTTGCTGTTGGTTGGGAAGGTACCGGGCAGCCGAACCAGACGGCCAGCTCCTCGGCATTCAACCAGCTATTAGCGATGGTTGTCGCCGCGGTACACGCACTCAACAGTGCCGGGACTCCCTTCTCCCTCTGGATCGCTTACATGTCGTCGGCGTCAATCAAAACTCAAACTGAGATGAACAACGACCTCGCCTACCTGAACTCGGCTTACGGCACCGACTCTGCGTTCAACCACCAAGACGGTCGCCCGACTCTGATCATGATGGGCAGTCTGAAGTATTCGCAGTCCTTCCTCGATGCAATCAGTGCTAGTTGGCGCCCGCACTTCTATCTGGTTGGTGATGAGAACTGGGACACGTGGAACAGTGCGAAAGCGGCGGACTTCGACGCCGATCAGTATTACTGGTCTAGCCAGAACCCGGTAGCTAATCCAGCATCGTTCAGTGACATTGCAACACTGGCTACTGCTGTACGTGCAACACGTAACCCGGATGGCTCGGCCAAGCAGTTCTTCAGCCCCATGGCGCCCGGATACAACAAGATCCTCGGAGGGGGTTCATCGTGCGTTCCCCGCAGCGGTGGCCAAACCATGCAGGACATCTATGCAGGGAACTCGAAATCCAACCCCGACGGCTGGATGGTTATCAGCTGGAACGAGATCGACGAGGGAACCTACGTGATGCCGCTGGAACGCTACGGAAATCAGAGCCTGAACACCGTGAGTTCGATCATTACTCAAATACATGAAGCCCCCTAACGCTCATCTCATGACCAGATCGCTCTCATAGTAAATACCTGGTCAATATCCATAATGGTGTAGGAAAAAG